>CAZSBF010000047.1:0-33609 GCA_964605185.1 uncultured Planctomycetaceae bacterium | reverse complement strand
CGGCGGCCGACGGTAAGCCCGGTGACTGGGACTAAGTCGTAACAAGGTAGCCGTACCGGAAGGTGCGGCTGGATCACCTCCTTTCTAGGGGATACCTAGACCGATCGACGGCTCTTCGGAGTCCTCGAACGGACATGGTCAGCACATTCTCAGGCGGTCTAACAACCGACTGATGGCGGATTTATCCGTTGTCCGACGATCTCTGTTTCTTGATAAAAGGCCCGGCGTACCGAAAGGTGCGCCGGGCTTTTTCATTTCTTTTTTGGATTCGCAAAATTTGGAATTCTGCCACGCGGCATTTCGGACCGACGCGATTCCCTCATTGATAATAAGGAGTCGTAAACACTATCGGCTATAGCTTTGAAAAGGCGTCCAGCGCGCTGTCGAGATGGATTTGCTCGTGCGCTGCGGAAACCTGCACACGGAGCCTCGCCGCACTGTCAGGGACGACGGGATACCCGAAGCCGATGACAAACACGCCCAGTTCCAATAGCCGCTTGCTGGCGGCGATGGCTTTGGCCGTCTGTCCCAGGATGATCGGAGTGATCGCGCTCGGCCCGGCGACTGTTTCGAAGCCGAGTCGCTTGAGTCCGGCGCGCATGTAATCCACATTGGCGCGAAGCTTTGCAATTCGAGTGGTGTCGCGAAGCAGGATGTCGATAGCTGCCGTCGCAGCGCCGGCGGTGCCAGGTGGTACCGCGTTGGAAAAGATCTGCGGGCGCGATTTCTGCAACAAAAGCTCAATCAGATTGGACCGTGATGCAACGTATCCGCCGGCGGCGCCACCGAGGGCCTTGCCCAGTGTGCCTGTCATGCAGTCAATCTTGCCGAGCAGACCGTAGTGCTCAGCCACACCCTTGCCGGTCGGGCCGCAAACCCCGACACCATGCGAATCGTCGACGATCAGCAGCGCGCCGTGCTCCTCGCACAACCGATGAACGACGTCGAGCCTGGCAATATCGCCTTCCATGCTGAAGACGCCGTCTGTCACGACGAGCTTCATCTTGCATGCATGGTGCTCTTTTAGAGCGGCCTGCAGTCCGTCCATATCGGAGTGTTTATAGACGGTGCTCTTGGAATTCTTATTGATCTGCCGGCCGAGGCGGATGGCGTCGATGATGCTGGCGTGATTGAGTTCATCGCTGATCGCCACAACACTGTCGCCGCCGATGGCCATGAGCGTGGCGATCGCGGCCTCGTTGGCGCACCAGCAGGAGACATAGGTGGTGGCTGCCTGTGTGCCGGAGAGCTTCGAGATTCGTTCTTCCAAAATGCGGTGATAGTCAAATGTGCCGCAGATGAAACGGACACTGCCCGTTCCGGCGCCCCATTTTTCCTGAGCATTGCGTGCAGCGGCGACGACCTCCGGGTGATTTGCAAGGCCGAGGTAATCGTTGGAGCATAGTACGACGACATCCCCGACGCCCTCAATGGTGGACGTCGGTCCCATCGGTCGGAGTAGATTCCGGAAAGACTTGAACTGGCCGGCATTACGGAGACCTGCCAGATCGCTGTCGATGAGATTCCACGTGGTGTTCATGGGCGATTAGCGCTTCGTAATCTCAATCCACGTTGAGAATGACTTTGATCGCCTCGCCTGCGGCCATAAGCTCGAATCCTCGCCGAAAGTCCGCAAGCGGGATCTCGTGCGTAATAATGGGGCAAAGATCAACTTTGCCGGAAAGCAGCAATTCCTCGGCCTGATACCACGTTTCAAACATGCGGCGGCCGTTGATGCCGATGATGCGTGCGCCCTTGAAGATCACGTGGTCGTTGAAATTGACGGGGACGTTGTCCTTGGGGATGCCGAGAATCGCCATGGTCCCGCAATTGCGCAGTGCACTTAATGCACCGTTGATGGCGGAGGTGGCACCGCTCATTTCACAAACGACCTCAGGCCCAATGCCGCCGGTCATTTGCTTCACGTCATCGATCCACTTGTCGCCCTTGGTCATCACGCATTCATCCGCGCCGAGCTTGCGGGCGAGGTCGAGCCGATGCTGATCAATGTCGGCGGCAATGAGTTTCGCGGCACCGGCGGCCTTTGCAACCGCGACCGCCATGAGCCCGATGATTCCGACGCCGGTAATCAGCACCGTTTTTCCCGAGACGCCGGCCTCCATTACCGTATGCACGGCGTTGCCGAATGGATCCATGATGGCGGCGACGTTGTCGGGTATCGCGTCATTGAGCGGCCAGATGTTGTAGGCGGGCACTGCGAGGTATTCGGCGAATGTGCCGTCGCGATCGATACCGATGATGCGGACATGATCGCACACATGGCCATTGCCTGTGCGACACGGTTGGCAGGCTCCGCAGCCAAGGTGCCCCTCAACGGAGACTCGCTGACCAACGCGAAGGCTCTTGACCTGTGGACCAACAGCCGCGATGAAGCCCATCACTTCATGACCGATGGTGATGCCGACCTTGACCCGGCTCTTGGCCCATGGCCCCCATTCGTAGATGCCGCGATCGGTTCCGCAAATTCCGGCCTTGTGGACTTTCACGAGCACGTCGTCCGGGCCGAGCGACGGCACGGGGATGTCGCGGCAAAGATCCATGCCCGGTTCGGAGCGCAATTTGCGCAAGCCGATCATCGTTGTGGGCAAGGGACCTGCCGGCTTTACATAGGTGGAGGGTTTTGTTCGGGTCGTCACATCGGCATCGATGGTTGTGAGCATGTCCTACTTCCCTGTAGGGGCCGCTGTCGGCGCTGGTGCCGCAGGCGGCGCGAGTTTGGCCTTTTGTTCAGCCGTAGCCAGCGCGTCGATGCGCTGCACGAGTTCATCATACAGCAAGTCGAGAGGCTTGTGCTTGCCGTGCTTCGATTCGACAGGTTTGTCCGCGTCGGAGCTTTCTTTGATGGCATCGGCACGGGCTTTGCATTGGGCAATGATCTTTTCGACGACGCGCTTCTGCTCGGGCGAGTATGCGACTTTCGTGGCCTTTTCATTGGCCATGTTTGGCCAATCGGAAACCGGCGGGGCGGGCTTGATGTCGCGGGGAACCGACGGCGCGAGCTGTGGCGTGGCTTGCGGCGCGACCGGGGGTGTTGTCGTTGCAGGCGGGTTTGCCTTTGCGACCGGCGGATTCTGTATCGGAGTGGGAGTCGGCGATGCAGGCACCGGTGTCGGTGCGGGCCTCGCGGTAGCGATCACTTCGTTTTGCTTTACCTGCTTGAGCGGCGGCATGACCAGGCCATCGAGACGCGTTGGAGCGAACGGTTGTCCTCCGAGCTTGTCGGAAAAGAACCTCGCCATTTTCATATGTGCGGCCTCGGCCTTTTGCTGACCGACCATGCTATCCGCCATTGCCGCGATCTTTGACAGTGACATTGGCGCCCGGCCGTGAATGTTCTCCAGTTGGCCCTTAAAGCGGGACTGCTTTGCAGTTCGTACCGATTCGGGCGAGTTGGGGTCGTTCATAACGAGCGTTGCCGCTAGCTCAATGCGGTAGATCGACTTCGACGATTCGGCGATGTACTTCTCCTGAAACGAAACGAGCCCGCGCAACTCATTGATGAGCTTGTCAGTTGTGGGGTTGTCGATTTCATAGAAATCGCGGACGAACCGAATGCGGTCGGCCATCAACTTGTTGGCATCCGGTTCCGACGCGGCCAGATACGGCGTCAGTGACTGGCCCCATGCCGCACAGGTAACGACCCCCAGAATGAACGAACCGATTAACGACGATCGAACCATTGTCATGCCTCATCTGATGTCGAGTGGCCTTTTTCGAACCGCAGGAACACGCGGTGACGTCGAGCCTATTGTCCCAAGGCTTGCCGCAGCCGTCAAACCAGCCTGTATTGCCTAATCGAAATGAAACGGAGCGAATAATCGGCGGTGTTCTTCCTGACAAAACCTGTCCGTCATTCCGGCGATGTAATCGCAGATGACGCGGTGCGGGTCGTGGGATGACAGCCGGGAGACATAGCGTTCCGGCATCAGTTTCGGCTCCGCGTGGTAGGCTTCAAAGAGCTCGCGAATGAGCCGCCGGGCCTTTGAGTCCATGCGGATGACACGGTGGTTGCGATAAAGTGCCTGCAGAAGAATCGCCTGTAATTCCTCGATGCCGGCCTGAACGGGTTCGGAGAATCCTATGAGATCGGCTGCGTGCATGCGAACGGCGTCGGGCGAGGTGACGCCGGTGGCGTTGATTCGCCGGAGACTCTCGGCAGCGGCATCGGTGTGAAGCGTCGTCGCGATGCGATCGAGAATCGGCCTGCGTACTGCAGCGACAGGGGCGGTCGGGTGAATCGCGCGGACTTCGGCGGCGGCGGTGCGCCAGATGCGGCTCGGCGCAAGGATCTCTTCAGTGAGTGCACCATCAACCAATCCATCTTCAGTATCGTGAAGCGTGTAGGCCATTTGGTCCGCGAGATTCGCCACCTGCCCTTCAAGGGGGCATTGAGTACCGGAGTCCATCAGGTCGCGATGGGATGGATCCGCGGCATTGCCGATTGGTTTGTCAAAACGAGTGCGATGCTTGAGTAACGACTCGCGCAACTCAAAGGTGAGGTTCAGGCCTCGGAACTCGGGGTATGGGTGTTCCAGAAAATCAACGACTCGCAGCGACTGAAGATTGTGCTCGAAGCCGCCGTGGCTCTTCATAAGCGCCGACAGCTCGACTTCGCCGGCATGCCCGAAGGGGGGATGGCCGAGGTCATGGGCGAGAGCGATGGCACCGGCGAGGCGGTCGTTTAGGCGTAGCAATTTCGCAAGTCGCTGGGCCTGGGCGACGACTTCAAGCGTGTGAGTCAGGCGAGTGCGGAAATGGTCGCTGCTGTCGCTGACAAAAACCTGCGTTTTGTGCATGAGCCGGCGGAATGCCATGCAATTCAGCACCCGCTGGCGGTCCATCTCAAATGGAGATTGCGATTGGGCAAGGGGGTCACTGTGACGACGACCGCGCGAGGCATCATCGCCGACGGCATAGGGTGCGAGCGCCGCACTCATGACGAGGCCTCCGACGAACGCGAGGGCAGTCCGCACCGGGACGCGATGGCACGCAGGTTGGCGTGCATTTTCGCGAGCGAGTCGGGAATAACGCGCACGTCACCCAGGACGGCCATGAAATTGGTGTCGCCGTTCCAGCGCGGCACGACATGAATGTGAAGGTGGTCAGGGACGCCTGCGCCGGCGCAGAGGCCGAAGTTGATCCCGATGTTGAATCCGTGCGCACCGACCGCCTCGGCGAGAAGCCTTTTGGCATCGCGCGTGTTCCGTAGCAGGGATGCGAGCGCGGCGTCGGAGAGGTCGTCCATATCGCCGCCATGTTTGGCGGGCGCGATCAGAAGGTGGCCGTTGGTGTAGGGAAAGCGATTTAAGAGGACGATGATGTCGTCCGTGCGCCAGATGATGTGATGTTCGTGGTCTTTTTCAGGATGTTCGGCGTAATTGCAGAGAAAGCACCCGCTTTGAGTTTCTTCCGCAAGCGATCGGATGTACTCCATTCGCCAGGGGGCCCAGAGGTTCTGATGAAACTCGCTCATGGGGAGGATTGTAACGCTGGTCGAGGAACTAGGGATTGGCGAGGCGTGCCGCTGTCGTCGTGCGACAGCGACTAATCTTCTGTTCGATCGTGCTCACGGCTAGCTTGTCCTCGCGAGCGGTGAACGTTCCTTTAAGATGGCAGGGGCCGAAAAGATCGGTCGGTTCGCCCATGACGTGAGTCGGCACAAGTGTCGCGGACTCGATTTGCCCGGTATAGGCTTTGCCATCCCACGACTTGCTCATGTAGGCGAAGCCAGCTCCCTCATACGTGATGGAGTCCCTGCCGTTGATAAGGCAATACGTGATGTTGGCGTTGGTCTGTGAGCTGTCAGCGTAAGTGGTTCCGGGGCGCGGCTTCCAGAAAATCTCCACGCGAACGAATTGATAGAACTCGGCGTCCGCGGGCTTGGAGAGGTCCGATGACCCGAGCACTTCGCGCGGGGCGATTTGAAAGGTGAAGACATGATTGCGATTGGCGGCGATGGCGTAATGACCGTCGGGAAACGATTCGCTATAGAGTTCCTGTCCGGTTGGGTTCTTGAAGGACAATACGTCGAATCGCGTTAGGACGGGAGCGCAGCCGGCGAACGTCGAGACGAGGGCGATCGATGCGCCTAGTCGAAACCACATGGTGTTGGCTGTGATGCGGAGTTCGGGCATCGTCCCTATGCCTCTGTCGATTCGAGCAGGCTTGCGCTTGAATCGCCGCGTTTCGTCACCGCAGTGTCGATGTCCAGCAGGCCGATGGCGTCGCGTTCAACAATGGCGACAAGCTGCTGCCGCGGGACCGTCGGGAGGTTGGTGCCGGTGACAAGTTGGTTGATCCGATAGAGCGATTCGATCGCTGTTGTGGCGTGCGTGTACGGGAAATCACTTCCAAAAAGAAGCTTGTCCATAACGCCATATTGGTAGGCCGAAAGTAGGAACGTGTAGGCCTGCCAGGGTCGATGCAGCAGCGAACTGACATCGGCAAAGACGTTCGGATGTTTGCCGAGAAGGACAATGCACTCCTCGACCCAAGGGTAGCCCATGTGGGCGATGACGAGCTTCAAGTGTGGCAGCTCGCGGGCGACTTCATCGAGAAGCGCGGGCCGGGCGAACTCCATCTTGCTTGCCGCGGTGAAATGAATGCCCTGGTCGATCAGGACCGGCATCTTCAAACGCGCCGCCTCGGCAAAGACCTGCATGGCACGGCTGTCGGCCGGGTGAAAATCCTGCGCGGCGGGTGAAACGGTGACGGCCTTCATACCAAGATCGGCGTGGGCATGGCGAAGGTCTGACAATGCTTCTGTGAGGTTCGTTGGGTCGATGCCGGCGACACCAATGAGTTTCTCGGGGTGTTGGCGGATGTAGCGCGAAACGAGGTCAAGTGGGATTTCAACGCCAAGGTATCGGCTCTTGAAGCCGAGGACGAGGCTCTTATCCACCGGTTCGCTGGCCAGAAGATGCTGCTCCATGGAGGCATCGGGGATGGTGCCGCGACCGAGTGCGGATTGGGGCATCCGATGCGTGGACGCTGTCTTGTCCTGCAGGACCTGGCCAAGCTGCTCGGGTGAATCCCAGATGTGCGTGTGGCAATCGACGATCATACGGCGTCGAAGGATACCGATGCCAAGCGTCGATGACAAGCGTGGCGGTGGGCTGCCCGCGCGATTAGAGTGGTGTCCGCGATCTGGAAGGAGTTTTGCAATCTCATGGCGGAACGGCATCGTGCCGCAGTGGCAATGTTGGGGGAACAGCGATTTGTAATCGCCGCGGCGCTGAGACGCACGATGCGTGCGGGGTACGCGCTGCGTGATCTAAAAGGGGACTTGATTGCCGGCATGATCGTCGGTGTGGTGGCGTTGCCACTTTCCATGGCGCTGGCCATTGCGTCTGGGGTTCCGCCACAACATGGGTTGTACACCGCAATCGTGGCGGGCGGCGTGACGGCACTGCTTGGCGGCTCCAGTATGCAGGTCACCGGTCCGACTGCCGCGTTTGTCGTGATTCTCGCGCCGATCTCGGCGAAATTCGGCCCCGGCGGGTTGATGGTGGCGACCCTGCTGGCAGGGTTCATGCTGGTGATCGCGGGAATCGCCCGGTTGGGCCGGCTCATTGAGTTTATTCCATATCCAGTGACGACAGGATTCACCAGCGGCATCGCCGTGGTGATTGCCACGCTGCAACTGAAAGATTTCTTCGGTCTTCAGGTCGGGGCATTGCCCGAACATTATGTCTCCAAGGTCGGTGTGCTTATCGGGGCGTTTCCGACAATGCGCTGGACCGATCTCGCGGTCGGCGTCCTGACACTCTGCATCCTCGTGCTGCTTCCTCGCGTTACGCGGCGCGTACCGTCGCCATTGGTGGCATTGCCAGTCGCCGCGATTGTCGGCTATTTGCTGCATCGAGTGAACCCATCGTTTGACATTGCGACGATCCAGAGCCGGTTCAGCTACGTGCGCGACGGTGTGACCCATGGCGGCATCCCACAGCTGCCGCCGATGCCGGTGTTGCCATGGAATTGTCCGGGGCCGGACGGCGTGCCGTTGATCATGACCATGGCGATGCTTCGAGATTTGATCCCTTCGGCGTTTGCCATCGCGATGCTTGGCGCAATTGAGTCGTTGTTGTCCGCCGTCGTCGCGGATGGCATGACAGGGTTGAAACACGATCCCGATGCGGAGTTGATCGCGCAGGGCGCGGGGAACATGGCGGCGCCATTTTTTGGAGGCATTGCGGCCACCGGTGCCATTGCGCGCACGGCGACAAACATCCGCTGCGGGGGGCGCTCGCCGATGGCCGCGTTTTTTCACTCAGTATTCATACTCGCGGCGGTGATGGTTCTGGCGCCGGCCCTCGGCTACTTGCCAATGTCAGCGATGGCGGCATTGCTATTGGTGGTGGCGTGGAACATGAGTGAGTTCAAGCACTTCATGCATCTTCTTCGCGTCGGGCCGGGCAGCGATGTTCTGGTTTTGGTCACGTGTTTTGGACTCACTGTCGCGTTTGACATGGTTGTTTCCGTGAGTGTTGGCGTGGTGCTCGCGGCACTCCTGCTGATGCGGCGTATGGCGGACTTGTCATCCGTGCGACTCGTGGACTCGCATCCATTTGCGCCGGGGCAGGCGCTGCCCGAGGGGTTGGTTGTGTATGAGATCGCCGGTCCACTCTTTTTCGGCGCGGCACAAAAGGCCATGAGCAGCCTTCGGACCGTGCAGCGGGGGATTCGGGCCGTTGTATTGGACATGCAGTCGGTGCCCGCAATGGACGCGACGGGTTTGGTAAATCTGGAGTCGGCGATCGACCGTTTGCGCAAGTCCGGCGTATTTGTGGTGCTGGCCGGCGTCCAGAAGCAGCCGCTGCGAATCTTGGCGAGGGCAGGGTGGAAGGATCGCCAGAGCTGGGTGGCCGTGCATGGAACGATGGAAGCGGCATTGGAGGCGGCAAAGCGGCGGCTTGATCAAGCGCCGAGGAGTTGAAATGGTCCGTTCCAAATTGATACCTCGCACATTTGTACGATCCGTTTCCTGGTTCGTATTGTCGCTTCTTCCTGCGCTGTGCTTGGGCCGCGATCCTGTTTCGCAACGGCATGACAAGAATAGCCGCGGCACGTGGGAGTCCATGCCACCCATGAATCATGCGCGCGCGGCCCATGCGGTTGTCGCCACCGATCATGCGATTTACGCTCTCGCCGGGACCGGAGACAAAAGTGGCTCACTTGTGCTCGTGGTAGAGCGGTTCGACGGGGAGAAGTGGGCCGACGAAACGACTCTTCCCGGTCGCGGCGTGAATGCGCCTGCAGCCGTTGCCCTGGATCAGAAGGTCTATCTGATTGGCGGGTTTAACACCGATACGAACGTGCCGACCGCGGATGTTGCGATTTATGACACAGTTGCTCGAACGTGGAGCAACGGGACGCCGTTACCCGCGCCGCGCGGCGGTCACGCGGCGGCCGTGCTCGAAGGGAAGATTCACATTGTCGGCGGTGGGAATTCGCAATCCACACTTGCGGATCACTCGGTGTTTGACCCGGCCACCAATGTCTGGTCCGCACGAGCGAAACTGCCCCGGGCTTTGGGAAGTCCTGCAGTCGTTTCGTTTGGCAAGACGCTTTATTCCATTGGAGGACGAAGCGGCGCCGACGATTTCGCGGATGTATACATCTACGACCCAGAGTCCGACAAATGGTCGAAGGGACCGGCCATCGCACCACGCGCAACCTCTGGCGCGATCTCCTACCGTGGTTCAATTTACGTATTCGGAGGCGAGTCGCAGACCGAATCGGCGGTGTTGCCCGATGTCCTGCGGCTCTCCAAGGGTGCGACGAAATGGGTGAACGACACGTCGATGCCGACGCCGCGCAGTTTTGCCCGCGTCGTGGAGTTTCGCGACGCTGTTTATGTCATTGGAGGCAGCCCAGTCCCTCAGCGCACCCACGCGCCAAAGGGATTGTCAGTTGTCGAGCGGTTCACACTCAATTCGACCAACTGAGCCGATCCTTGGCTTTGCAAATTCAAATTGGATTTGTTGTGGTTGGCTATCGCCGGTGGGCAATGCTCGTTACTACACGCCAGCCGTTTCGGCGACTTCGCGAAGCAATCCCGGCGGGGCTTCCATTGTCTTCTTGCATTTGGGGTAGCCACTGCAGCCGAGGAATCGGCCGGTGCGGCCCATGCGAAGAAGCATCTTCGATTTGCAGTCGGGGCATTTCACGTCGGTTTCGATCGGCTTGGCCTTTGCTTCTTGCGGCATTTCTTCCTCGGCGCGTTTCTTGGCGTCACCGCGCAGATTGGCGACGGATCGGCACTTGCCGCAACTGTAGAAATGCCCGAAGCGGCCGGTGCGAAGGCTCATGTCGTTGCCGCAATGAAAGCACTTGAGGCCGGTGGTCGGCCATGTCTCGACGACGGGCCGGCCGGTGCGGGTCCATGCGAAGCCGACAGGGGGCGAGCCGAGAGCGGTGACCTGTTCGTTGGTGAGTCGAACGCTCTTGCCCCTGGCGGCAGCTTTGCCGGCTTTGCCTTTGACGGGGGCGATGGGGGCTTCGGGGATCAGTCCATCGGCTTCGAGCTTCTTGAGGTGTTCGAGTTTCTCCATCGGCATCGCATTGCGACAACGCGGGAAGCCGGAGCATGAGAGAAAGGGACCACGGCGACTCTTGCGAATCACCACGTTGCGTCCGCACTTGTCGCAGCGTACGCCGGCGTCCTCGGGCTTGGGCTTCTCAATGTAGATGTCCGCAGGCACCTGGCTGGTGGCTTTACACTCGGGGTACTTCGAGCAGCCGAGGAAGGAGCGACCGCGTGCGAATTTCACCTGCATGGGTGAGCCGCAGTCGGGGCAGGATTCCTTGATGTCTTCGGGCTTCACGCGGCGAAGCGGGATGCCTTCTTCGTTGCAGGGCATGGTGCTGCTGCATTCTGGGTAGCCGGTGCAGCCGAGGAACGGCCCCATTCGGCTCTTGCGCAGTGCCATGGGTTTGCCGCACTTTTCGCATTTTGCGTCGACATGGACCGGCTCGATGATCTTGCCGTCTTTGTCGACGTTTTTCGCGACCTTGCAATCGGGATAGCCGGTGCAGGCGAGGAAGCGGCCGTTCTTTCCGAGGCGATAGACCATGGGCTTGCCGCAGTTCTCGCAAACGTAGTCGCTAGGCTCGGCGCGGACGGCTTCCATGTCTTCATGAGCCTTGGCGAGGGCTTCTTTGAACGGGTCGTAGAACTCATGAAGTACCTGGTGCCACTCCATGTGCTCTTCTTCAATCTTGTCGAGGTCATCCTCGATGTGGCTGGTGAAGCGGATGTCCATGATCTTCGGGAAATGCTCCACGAGCTTCTTCGTGACGATCTCGCCGCGCGATGTGGGCTGGAACTTGCGATCTTCCTGCTCGACGTAGCCGCGATCTTGAATCGTCTTGATGATGGCTGCGTAGGTGCTGGGGCGGCCGATGCCCTCGGCTTCGAGCGTCTTAACGAGCGAGGCTTCGGTGAATCGCGGCGGGGGGGAGGTGAATTTCTGTTGCGGCGTGATCGCGATGGGGCCGACCTTCTGGCCTTCCTTCAAGGCGGGGAGGAGTTGGTCCTCGCTGCTCTTCGGGACGCCGGTGACTTTGTAGAAACCGTCAAACGCGAGGACGCGGCCGCTGGCTTTGAAGACGGCTTCACCCTTCGGGCTCTTGGCCAGAATGAGTGCCGTTGTGGAATCCCACTCGGCGGGAGTCATCTGGCAGGCGACGAAGCGGTTCCAGATCAATGTATACAGTTTGTGCTGCTCAGGAGTCAGGTGACCGACGAGGGCGTCGGGGGTACGGGTGACGTCGGTAGGGCGAATGGCTTCGTGGGCTTCCTGTGCCTTCTTACTGCTGGCATACACGTTCGACGATTCCGGCCGGTATTTGTCGCCGAACTTCGTTCCGATGAAATCGCGTGCCGCCGTGACGGAGTCCTTTGAGAGGTTCGTCGAGTCAGTTCGCATGTAGGTGATGAGACCGACGTTGCCTTCGCCGTTCTTGATATCGACACCTTCATACAGCCCCTGGGCAATCTTCATGGTCTTGGATGTTGCCATGCGAAGTTGATTCGCGGCGGATTGCTGGAGCGTGGCCGTCGTGAAGGGGGCGGATGGTTTGGTCTTCGATCGCTTCGTCTCGATAGACTTGACGACGAAATCGGGTATGTCGGAGGAGCGAAGCCCGCCGACGAGTTCGATTTTCTTAAGGCCGAGTCGCTTGTATTCATCCCACGCGGTTTCATTCACCTTCTGCGTATCGAATCCGAGCGATTCCGCGAGGGGCTTGATGCGATTGACCGCACTTTCGAAATGCGCCTCGCCTGCCTTCTTGGTGTTGATCGATCCTTCTTCCTTGAAGGTGGCGCCGCTAACCTCCACGAGTTCGGCCTCAAAGCAGCCGCGTTCGCCGAGCCATGCGCGTTGTTCCTTCTGAGTAGATTCACCGGCCGTCTCGCCGCCGGATTTCAGATAGTCGGCCCATTCGGCGCGGAGCTTCGCGACAGCGGCGGGGTCTGGCGAGAAGACCCCATCAATCGCCCAATATTCCTGAGGCTCAAAGGCGCGGATTTCATCTTCGCGATTGACGATCAGCCGCACCGCGACAGATTGAACGCGACCGGCGGATAGTCCCTTGGCGACCTTCTTCCAGAGCAGGGGCGACAGTTCATAGCCTACGACGCGATCCAGGATGCGCCGGGCCTGCTGAGCCTCCACCTTGGGCATGTCAATCTGGTGAGGATTCTTGAAAGCATCGGTGATGGCGGTCTTGGTGATTTCATTAAAGACGACGCGCTGGGTTCGTTCGGGTGTCAGTTCAAGGGCAGACGCGAGGTGCCAGGCGATGGCTTCGCCTTCGCGGTCCAAGTCGGTCGCGAGGTAGACCATGTCGGCCTTGTCCGCGAGTTCGCGCAGTTCGGTGACGACCTTTGCATGGCTCTCGAGAATCTCATATTGCGGTTCGAAGTTACGGCCGGGGTCAATGCCGTAGCGATGTTGCGGCAGATCGCGGACGTGGCCTCTGGAAGCCCGTACGACAAATCGATCGCCGAGATACTTATTGATCGTTTTGGCCTTGGCCGGGGACTCGACGATGACGAGGGACTTGCCCTTGCCACTCGGCGCATCCGGCGATTTGGATTTCGAACCAGTCTTCTTTGCCATGCAATATGGCCTGCTTTCATTACGGCCGGCGGTGCCGTTCGCGATCGGGTGCTATATCGGCCCCGACCCGGGTGATCTCAACGATCAAACGGGCAATCTCCCGGCTGAAGGGCGCGGGAACCTAGCACGATGAAAAATGCGTGTCAAATTGGGAAGAAAAATGCCGGGCCGCTTTTTGATATTGAAAACGAGGTTTTGGGGATGCCGCCGGTCATAAATTGTTGATCATCGGTGCATGACGCGTTGACAGGCGTAAGTCTCTTGTTTCCGGCCTGTTAAGACGGCCTCGGGATTCCGAAATCACTGTGACTTTTCGTCATCACGGCGAGGAATGCCTGTGAATTGTTGAAAAATGCCGAAATCGCGCGTGCCGAGATAACTTTCCGAGTCGGGCCGAATCGCCAAAGACGAGCTGCGGACCCCGCCGATTCCAATGGGCCGGTCCGTGAAGACGGTCGCCGAAATCCGGTAGAAACCTCGGGTGGTCTAACGCGTATCAGACATTGTCCCCGTCACTGAGGCCTGCGCCTCGGGATGCGCACGCTCCCACGATTTCGTTTTTGGAGTACTGCAATTCGGTTCCAGGAGAACACCATGTTTGCTCGTTCGCGATTCGCCGTGGCGCTGTTAGGCGTCGTTGTTATTCCCTGCTTCTCAACAATCTCCGTGTTCGCGCAGGGTGGTCCTCCGCCGGGCGTGCCCCCGGCGACTTCGCCCAGTGCGACTGCTCCGGCCGAGCGGCCTGAGTTTCCCAAGTTTGAAGAAGTAATGAAAGACTATGCGGAAGTGCAAACGTCGGAGCCGCCATTCTTCGAGTTGTATCACAACAAGAAGACGGACTCGTTGCGAGCCGCCATTCCACAGTCACTCGTTGGGCAGAAGTTTCTGATCGCCACGAGCATGGCAGGCGGCCCTGTCGCGACGGGATTTCAGCTCGATCACAACCTGGTCTATTTCGACCGGATGGACAAGAACCTCGTGCTGATGCAGGTCGATCCCCGCTATGTCGAAGGAGGAAATGAACCAGTCGCGGATGTCATCAAGCGAAGCTACGGCGGAGATGAGATTCTCAAAGTCGTCCCCATCGTCACCACCAAGGGTGCCGAACTGATCATTGACCTTGACCAGCTCTTCAAGGGCGACTTCGCCGGCATCAGCGGATGGGGCGGCGGCATGGTGAACCCCGCGCTTTCGAAATGGGCAAAGTTCAAGGCGTTCCCGCAGAACATCGAACTGACGGCGGACCTCGCGATGATGCGCGGCAGCAGCGGCCGTCGCGTTCTGTTCCACTACAGCATCTCCAAGATTCCGGAATCGTCGGCGAGCTACAAGCCGCGCGCCGCGGATGATCGAATCGGTTACTTCATGACGGTTCGAAAGGATTGGGCGAAACCTCACAACGCGCCGACGCTGTTCAACCGCTACATTGAGCGTTGGAACCTTGAAAAGCGCGACCCGTCGGCGGAACTCTCCGCACCGAAGAACCCCATCATCTGGCACATCGAGAAGACAGTGCCGCTCAAATTCCGACGTTGGGTCAAGGAAGGCATCCTCGAATGGAACCGGGCCTTCGCTCGTTGCGGCTTCCTTGATGCAATAGAGGTCAAGCAACAGGAAGACTACGACCGCGAGACCAAGGACCTCGACCCCGAGGATGTGCGATACAACTTCTTCCGCTGGATTGTGACGGGCCGAGCATTTGCGATGGGACCGTCGCGGGCACATCCGCTGACCGGACAGATCTTCGACGCGGACATCGTGTTTGATGATTCGATGCTGCGGTATTACGTCACGGACTATGAGCGGCTCACCGGCGGGAACAGTGCGGGATTCGGCTACAACCCGGCCGTAGATGATTTTCTGAAGACGCATCCCCAGTGGGACTTCCGCACATCATGGCAGCGATTGATGCCGAACATCCAGTTGCAACGCGATCCGGATGATGAGTTCCGCCGCAATCTGATGAAGCACATGTCGCAGCGAGGTAAGCCGCTTTGCGAGTGCGCGGCAGGGATGGCGGATCAGATGTTCTTCTCGGGAATTGCACTTGAGGCGGCTGGCCTCGGCCGAGACAACGACGAGTTCATCGGACAGGTCGTCAAGGAAGTGGTGATGCACGAAGTGGGGCACTGCCTCGGCCTTCGGCACAACTTTAAGGGCAGCACGTGGATGCCGATGGACGAAATCGAAAAGCATCAGGCGACGGGCGATCCAAACATTGGCTCCGTGATGGACTATAACCCGGCCATCGTGTCGCCGCGCGGCACATCGCAGGGCTCCTTCACGACGCGATCCATTGGACCTTATGACTTCTGGGCCATCGAGTACGGCTATCGCAATCAGGGCAAACCATACAACAGTGAGGATGAGATGCTCGGCAAGATCGCGTCGCGCGTGGCTGAGGCCGGCCTGGATTACGCAACGGACGAAGACACCTTCGGTTTTATCTCGCCCGACCCGTTGTCGAATCGATTCGACTGTGGACGCGATGTGATGGCGTACGCTCGCCGGCAGTTCAAGCTGACCGATTCGTTGCTGGAAGACATCAGCAAATGGTCTGTAAAGGACGGACAGTCGTACACCATGCTGCGCCGGGCATTCATGCGAATCATGGGTGAGCGAAGCCGGGCGGCGAACTTCGTGGCCCGATTCGTTGGCGGACAAATCATCAACCGGGATCACAAGGCCGACCCGGAAGGCCGGACCCCGATCGTCATCGTGGAAGCAAAGAAGCAGCGCGATGCGATGAAGTTCGTGTGTGACAACGTGTTTGCCGAGAAGGCGTACGACATCGGCCCCGATCTGCTTTCGCACCTCGCGCCGGGGCGCAACTGGCACTGGGGCTCGGATGATTTCGATTTTCAAGTTGAGTTCAACATTCATGACTACGTCGCGAATTCGCAATACAGCTGCCTCATGACGTTTATGAATCCGTTTACCGTGGCCCGCGTGCATGACAATCAGGTAAAGTTCCCCAAGGGTCAGGAGATCTTCACGCTGAATGAGCATCTCACGACCCTGACCGATGCCATTTGGACGGAGTTGAACGACAGCGATCCCACAGGCACGGACGCAAAGCCGTTTATCAATGGCTATCGCCGCAATCTGCAGCGAATGCACCTAGAGATGCTGATGAACCTTGTATTGACTGATCCGGACGGCACGGTTCCCGCCGATGCGAATGCAATTGCCCGGCGAAATGTCGAGCGGTTATCGCGAAAGATCGGCAAAGTGGTGGAAGGCGACGGCATTGACGAGACGACGCTTGCCCACCTGACGGACGTCAAGAAGCGAATCGACAAGGCGCTCGAGGCCAATTACACCGTCAACGGGTTCCGCGGGTTGTCGAATTTGTTGATGTTCTTCCGCGAGGCCGGACAGGATGCCGGACAATCGGTTCCCATCCTGCCGGAACGCTAAGTAATCCGACAGACTATTGCAAACACACAGAGGGGCCCGTCAATGACGGGCCCCTTTCTTTATGGCTGTAAGAGTACCCGAACATGAGTCATGCCTGGCGGAAAGGGTCGCGAACTGAATCACGGTAAATTGTTGAAATGGCGCTGGAATAGCTTCTTCAGTTTATGGTGCCGTGGTATGATGAATTCAGCCGGATGGGTTCGTCCGGACACGTCTCCCGCGAAGTCTTGTTTGTCGCCCTTGTCGCAGGAGGTGGGCCATGTCTGCTTTTCCTCGCTTACGAATTGCGATGATGTCGGGTGTGATCGTGATTAGGACCGCTTGTTCAGCGGCAATGGCGGTGGGGCCGCCGTCGTTTCAGGGAATCGGAGCTTTGCCCGGTTCACGCTTCGGCAGCTTTGCCCGCGACATTTCCTCTGATGGGACGGCGGTGACCGGCAATTCGGATCAGGCTGACCTCGGCGGCTCGTTCTTCATGGCCTACCGCTGGAAGGACGGAGTTATGACGCCGCTGGGCGACCTGTCCGGCGGCACCAACCTAAGCGAATCTGGTGGCATCTCGGCGGACGGTTCCGTCTGCGGCGGAATGAGCTTCTCGTCCAATGGCACCGAGGCGTTTCGGTGGGAGAATGGCGTTATCGCGGGGTTGGGCGATTTGCCGGGTGGTGCGTTCTACAGTCACGGATTCGACGTGTCCGGCGACGGTACGACGGTGGTTGGAATCAGCCGCACTGATATTCCTGATTTTCCATTCCGATGGCGCGATGGTGTGATGACGAATCTCTCGGAGGATTTCCCCGGCTCGACGCCCACCGGACACGCGCGGGCCGTGAATCACGACGGAAATGTTGTGGTTGGATTTGTATCTCTTCCGGGTGCACCGCCGCCGTTTCGCTGGACGCCGGGATTAATGGTCGCGTTGGATCTCCCGCTCAATGCCGTCTGGGGCGCGGCGCTTGCGGTCTCGCCTGATGGGACCAAAGTTGCAGGCCGGATTGCATACGCTGGGTCAACCGGCGAGGCCTTTTTCTGGCAAAACGGTGTCACCACGGGTTTGGGCGATCTTCCGGGCGGCGATATAGATAGCGAGGCAAACGGTGTTTCTGACACCGGCGTCGTCGTGGGCACGGGCAAATTCGCGAACGTTGGTCCCAACCGATACGCTCCGATCATCTGGAGCGCTGATACAGGTCTGAGAGACCTGCAAACTGTCTTGGAGTTCGATTACGGACTCGACCTGACTGGGTGGACACTTAACGAGGCCAACGGCGTCTCGGGTGACGGACGGACCATAGCCGGCACGGGCATCAATCCACTCGGTAAGCAGGAGGCATGGATCGCGCATATCGGGTGCGTCTTGGGCGACACTAATAATGACGGGGCCTGCTCGCCCGATGACATCGAGCGATTCGTGCAGTGCCTGCTTCAGGGGCAATTCTGCGGGTGTGCGGATGTCACCGGTGATGGGGTTTTGAATGGGTCGGATATTGCGGGGCTTGTTGCCTGCATTGGTGGGTAAGCGGACTTTAGAAATTTACCCGTTATGGCTTGATTCGACGGATCGTCCAATCATTTCCGTTGTATTTTTTTTCGATCTGTGCCGCGGAGTCAAGTTCGTCAAACGACCACTCAGACGGAATAGCCTTCGAATCGAGTGTTTCTTCAAAACATGGAATGAGCCTCTTAACGGCTTCGTCAAGTGAAATCGGTCCGACCAGCGACGACCATGTGGCCGTTGGCTGCTGTGGAAACCGGTTGTCGAGCATGATCGAACCGTGCTGGAGGATCGCCGTCGTCGTGCGTCGTTGTGCAGATCCGGCGAGCTTGGAATAACCGGCGATCCCATTCTCATCAGGCACAAGAACGTCCAGTACATGACGGCGAGCGAAGCAAAAGAAAGGTCCGCGTTGCCCGGATTCGCCGCATGGTGGTAGTTGGTGACACCAGATCATCTGCGCGCCGTGGCCGACAGCGGCGATGATGGCGCGATGTGCGGCGGAATAAAGGTGATTGGGTTTTTCGTTGACCAGCGGATGCGCGACGGGAATCACAATTGAGTACGTGACTTCAAGATCGTGAAGGATCGCTCCTCCGCCGGTCGTACGTCGCACGACGCCTAAATCGCGTGCCGGTTTTTCGAGTTGGGTGTAGTCGGCGTGATCCTGAAAATATCCGAGGGAGATAGAGGCCGGGGACCATCCGTAGAAGCGTATGGTAATCGGCGAATCGGCCCGACAATTTGCGAGGAGCGCCTCATCGCGCGCCATGTTGGTGGCACCTTCGAGCGGACCGTCGAGAATAAGCCGGGCATTGGCCATGCGATGAACACCCATGCCGCATGATCGTGTTAGTCGATCCTGCGTAGTTTCCTGATTGTAAGTGGCGGCGGGGCGGTGTTCTTACAGCAATCCCTGAAGCGTTTTGACGACGTGATCGACATCCGCCTCCGTGATGGCGTTGTGGAAGGGGAGGGCAATGGTCCTCGCCGCGACACGTTCGCAGACGGGGAAATCACCGGGCTTGAAACCGAATTGGCGGCGGTAGAAAGCCTGCAGGTGAATCGGTGCAAAATAGTTGCTGCAGCCGATGCCGCGTTCACGCAGGGCGGCGATGATGTTGCCGCGGTCCGTCTCGCTGTAGTTGTCGCTGAGCTTGATGACGAAAACAAACCAGCTCATGTCGCAGTTGGGGCTGAACTTCTGAAACGTCACGCCTTTCTCGTTCGCCAGGCGATCTTGATAGAGGCGTGCCACGCGATCTCGCTTGGCGAGGATTTCCTTGATGCGCGTCATCTGCACATAGCCGATCGCGCAGGCGACATCGGACAGGCGATAGTTGTAACCAAGTCGTTCGTGCGAGAGCCAATTCATCCCGGTGTCGCGGCCCTGATTGCGCATGGACCGGCACAACTCGGCGATCGAATCATCGTTGGTCACGATCATGCCGCCTTCGCCGGTGGTGATCTGCTTGTTGGGGTAGAAACCAAAGACGCCTGCATCGGCTAGGCTGCCCGCGGGTTTGCCTTTGTACTTGCTGCCAAGGGCCTCGCAGGAATCTTCAATGACACGGAGCTTGTGCTTCGCAGCGACGCGGAGGATAGTTTCCATGTCGGGAACCTGTCCAAACGCGTCGACGGGAATGAGCGCCTTCGTCTTGGAGGTGATGGCCGACTCGATTTTGGTAGCGTCGATGTTCCATGTGTCGGGGTCGATGTCCACAAAGACCGGCGTGGCGTTTTCAAAGAGAATGCAATTCGACGACGCAATGAAGGAAAACGGGGTGGAGATGACCTCGTCGCCGGCGCCGACGCCAAGGGCGCGGATAAGCAGATGCAAACCACAGGTGCCGCTGCAGACGGCAATGGCGTGTTTAACGCCCACGTACTGAGCGACCGCCTCCTCGAACTTGGGCACCATGGGCCCAAGGGACATCCGGCCGGAGCGTAGGACGGTGGCAACGGCGTCGATTTCGGCCTGGGTGATGTCGGGGCCGGAGAGTTCGATTGGCATGTGAGATCCGCTCCGTGGAGTCTTGGGCCGCTGGGGCCGGTTTTTCGAGCCGCGTAGTGTACGGCGAATCCTCGTAAAAGGCTGTTATGTAAGGACGAACGGAGGGTATTTCGGTTCGGCGGAGGGGTCGATTCCGCTTGACATTGGACCAGCCTCTCCGAATAATCTCCTCGTTTTACGGACGCTGACCGTGCCCCTACCTACCCGGGGCAGTCGGAAGCCAACTTGCAAAGGGCGCAGGCCGACGCGCCTTATTTTGTTGTCGCACATTGTGAATTATTTCACAAGTGCATTCGCCGTCAACGCGTGGTGTTCGGGATGACAGACTCCGAAGCGAAAAAGACAGACGCCACTCCTGCATCGTCCGCGCCCATGACGGGAACGCTGATGGCGCGGCTCTTTGTTGTGCCTGCGATAATCGTGTGTTTGTTACTTGGCGTTGCCGTGGTAGTGGTGCTCTTCGGAAGCACCTCGATCGACAAACCGGAAACGATTGCGGATCTGCTTGCGAGGATCGAGTCTGACACGGGAGAGCGAACGGCGGGAATGTTGCTGGCGCCTCATGCCAAGGAGACATGGCAGGCCTCGCAGGAGCTGGCGCAGCGGCTGCAAAACAAAGAGAAGTTTCTCACGGCCAACGAGATCGAGCCGACTGCAACGCGAATCGTGAAGCTTCTGGAGAAGTTCCCGGCGGGTCAGGACGTAGCCGAACCGGGTCCGGGGCAACAATATTTCTTGATGTTGGCATTGGGTCGATTAGCGTCCGAATCGGCGGTCGCGCCTCTGACAAATCTTTTGAAAGATCCGAACAGCACGACGCGACGGACGGCGCTCCAATCTCTCGCGGAAATGCGCGGGACGCCGGCAGCGAAGGCTGCGTTGCCCAACGTGCTTCCGTTGCTAAGCGACGCCAAGCCTGAGGTGCAGATGGTCGCGTGCGCAACAGTGGCATCACTTGCAGACCGCGGCGATAACGCGGCAATCAAGGCGGTGGCGACAAGGCTGGAGTCGGACCGCGAGATTCAGTGGAACGCGGCAATGACCCTTGCCCGACTTGGCGACCTGCGTGGCAAAATGGTCCTGCTCAACATGCTGGAGCGGGGATATTGGGAAAAACTGGATCTGGAGTATCTCGAGGGAAACTCGACCATTCGACGTAAGTTCACCGAGGTCGAAGTTTCCAATAACCTACGCAGCGCAATCGAGGCGGCCGCGAACGTGAAAGACGCGGACTTGGCTGCGTTGGTGGGGCGGCTTAAAGAGGATGCTTCGGTGCAGGTGCGCGACGCGGCGCGAGCCGCGTTCGAGAAGATGGGAATGCAAAAGGCGGAATGGACTCGCCGAGACGCGGATGGAACCGCGGTTCGGCTGCAGGAAGGTGGCGAGGTGTCGTAATGCCGACCGTCGAAATGGTAACCAAGGTCTGGATCGCGCCCGGCTGCATCGTGTGCGATGCGTGCGAGACGACTGCACCGAGTGTGTTTGAAGTACAGCACGACAACGAGACGTGCATTATTCGACCTGCCGCCTTGGACATGGAATTCACCAAGCCACTGACGAAGGACATTATTCAGTCCGCCGAGGAATGCCCGGTCAACGTTATCAAGTTTGATTTAACTCCCGTTGAAGTGAGTGAGGCTGAGGCCGCGGCATTTGCATCAAAATCAGCAGCGCCGTCGGCGCCGGCTGCCGCACATGGCGAACCAGCCGGAGCGACGGCAAAGGCATCGCCCGTAAAGGCGGCCGGACCGGCAAAACCGAAGGTAATGGACCCGGCGATTCAGGCATTGCTAGCAGCGACAACATCGCGCGGCGGTCATGCCGTGTTGCAGCAGGGCCTGCCCGAAGGAATGAAGCACATTCCCAAGCTATCGCCCGATCAACTCCCCCCGGATGGTCGTCAACAGAAAGTCCTTGACAAGACAAAGACCGAAGCGACGGAGCCATCGCGGCGCGACCTGATGCTCGGCATCGGCTGGGCGGCGACGGCCGTGGCGTTTGGCGCGGTGCCGCTCGCGGCGTTCAACCGCTTCATGGCACCCAATGTGCTCGAACAGGAAGACCCAAAGGTCCGTTGCGGTTCGATTGCGAAGTATCGCGCGATGGCGCCCGGCGACGTGAACGAAGACTTCAAACCCGTGAAGCCGAGTGGCTTCTGGATCATCCGCGAAGAGGATCGCATCTCGGCCGTGTCGATTATTTGCACGCACCTGGGCTGCATTCCGTCGTGGCTACCGAACGATCGCAAGTTCAAGTGCCCCTGCCACGGAAGCGGCTTCAAACCGGATGGTCGAAACTTCGAAGGCCCCGCGCCGCGGCCGCTGGAGCGGTTCAAGGTGTATCTTGACGGCGATGAAGTGATCGTGGATCGTTCCCGCAAGTTTTTGGCCATGGGTCCGACCGACACGGCGGTGTGGAACGACCCCGATGCAAGCATTCCGGCGTAACAGTGCGAGTGGAATCAGCCGGTATTACTTACTCCTAGAGACGGACGTGACATGAGTTTGTTTAACGCGGTCGGGGACTATGTACGCGAGAGCCAGGTCTGGGGCTCGATCTTCCGTCATGGCGTTCCAAAGGATCGTCGGACGCGCGCCATGGCGATCCTTAGCAACGTGTTCCTGCACTTGCACCCCGTGGCGGTGCGCAAGAGCGGCATTCGATTGTCGTTCACGTGGTGCATGGGTGGGCTGACGTTCTTTCTGTTTCTGGCCGAGACGATTACCGGCGTACTCCTGATGTTCTACTACCGGCCGGTGGTGGAATATGCGTATGCCGACATTATTGCTTTGCGAGCCCATGTGACGCTCGGTTTGCTGCGAGAGATCCACCGGTGGGGGGCGCACGCCATGGTGATAGCCATCTGGCTTCACATGCTGCGTGTATTCCTGACAGGGAGCTACAAACCGCCGCGAGAATTCAACTGGGGCGTGGGCGTGGTATTGTTGACGCTGACGCTCCTGCTTTCGTTTACCGGTTATTTGCTGCCGTGGGATCAGCTCGCGATGTGGGCGATCACTGTCGGTTCGAATATGGCCCGCGCGACGCCCGTGGCGGGGCACGAAGGGCCCGGAGCCGCGTTGCTGCAGGTGGCCGGTGTGCCGCTAATTCACGCAGGATCCGATGCACGGTTCAGCCTGCTCGGCGGAACGCTTGTAGGCCCGAACGCGCTTCTGCGATTCTATGTGTTGCATTGCGTGTTTATTCCCGTGGTGGTGACGGTGCTGATCGCTGTTCACTTTTGGCGTATTCGCAAGGACGGGGGAATCTCGGGACCGCTGTGATAGGGCGACGAGATGGGGGCAAGGATAGAAACGAACGACGATGCCGATGAACTTGATGCGATCACTACTGGCGACGGGCGGTGCGTTGACCGAGGAGCATGGTCCGCTGGACGCCCTCAAAGATACGATCAACCACCTTTGCGCACCTTATTACTTTGTTCCTCTCACGACGGTCATCCTGCTGGTCGGCCTTATTACCTATAAGAAGTGGACCAAGCCCCGCATGGCATTGGCCCTCCTCTTGGCCTTTACCGTGTTTTATGTCGGCAGCATGCTCGATCATGCGTTCTTCCTCATTATCAAGAAGCCCGACAACGTGCCGATCACCATCATGATCTTCTCGACGTTGTTCTGCATCTGGCTTGCCTTTCGCCAGGCAGCGGTCAACGACGAGCGAATGACGCGGGGCGAACCGCTGATCGAGAGCGGTGCGGATGACAAAGTCCTCGTCTGGCCCGATCTGGTGTTCACTGAATTGATTTGCCTGATCCTCTGCACCGCAGTTCTGATCGTTTGGGCCATCCTGCTCAAAGCTCCACTGGAGCCGCCGGCCAACCCGACGAACATCCCGAATCCGTCTAAGGCCCCGTGGTATTTCCTCGGGTTGCAGGAGCTTCTCGTCTATTTCGATCCTTGGATTGCTGGCGTGCTTTTGCCAGGGCTCATCATTGTGGGTCTCATCGCACTGCCATACATCGATAAGAACCCTCGCGGGAACGGGTATTACACCTTCAGCCAGCGTCCGATGGTCATCACGACCTTCATGTTCGGCTTCGGCATCATGTGGATTGTGCTCATCGTCCTTGGCACTTTCCTCCGCGGGCCGAACTGGAATCTGTTCGGTCCATACGAGACGTGGGATCCGCACCGACCAGCGGCACTCCTCAACATCAACGTTGCTGAAGTGTTCTGGGTGGTTTTGCCGGAAAAGACGGGCCTGTGGAAGCCCGGCGTTCCGACCCAGGCATCCTTTGGTCTCCCGGTTTACTTAATTCGCGAGGCCCCGGGGTTGTTTATCCTCGGCGGCTATTTCTTTGTTTTGCCGGTTCTGCTAGCGAAGTCGGTCTGCAAGAAGATCTACGCTCAGATCGGACTGATTCGCTACGCGATCTTCTGGCTGTTGATGTCATGGATGATGTTCGTTCCGATCAAAATGGTCCTGCGCTGGTTGTTTAACCTGAAGTACTTCGTGGCCATTACGGAGTGGTTCTTCAATATTTAGCGGGGTAGCCCGAGAGAGTTCGACATGCCCGTCACTACGGACACGCTGTATTCCCCACGCCGACTGAACCGATGGTTCGCCGTTTCGGCGGTTCTCTGCCTCGTGGCATCGGGTTGGATGCTCTGGCACGACTTCAACCGGCCCTGGCGTCACACCCAACGGGGGTTCTTCAATCTGCGGTCAGCAATGGCCCATTTTGACGCGCTGGGCTATCAAAGCCCGTCAGAAAAGGAAAAGCACGCGAAGTTGAAGGCCTCGGTGGATGATGCTCAAAAGGAACTCGATACTCCCGAGTTGAGGGCGAAGGAACTCGAATTGCTCGCGGCCGAGAAGGTCCTCACCGGCCAGTCTCAGGCGGTGGCGCTCGATTACGGCAACCGCAACGCCGAGCTGCAGGTCAAGCTGTTCAACGTCGAAGAGGCCAAGACACTGCATGGCCCGGACGATCCCAAAACGGTCGCCCTTAAGGCCGACTACGACGCAAGCGTGAAGGTCACCGCCGATCTGAAGAAGAAACAGGACATGCTTGAGGATGACATTCGCGACAAGAAGTCAAAGCTGAAAGAACTCTATCGCAAGCGCACGGAGGCGCAGAAATCGCTTTCGGCTTACGAAAAAGGGCTGGCCGACGCCGAGCGACTGGACAGCATGTACGGACCGGGCCTGGCGAGACTGGCGTTTAACGTCCCCGGACTTGACTACCTCGCGCCCTCGGGCGTGCCTGGTCGTGAGGAGGTGAAGCAGGTGTTCATGAAGGGCATCCGCTTTAACTACAACTTCCTCGATTCGTATGTCACGGATCGCTGCATCACATGTCACGTCGGCATCGACAATCCGGCCTTCACGATGGAAGCGTTCGTGAAGAAAACCGAAACGGCGATTGCCTCGCAGACCGTTCAATCGGTTCTCGAACAGGAGAACCAGCGGCTCATGAAGGAGATGACCCGCCGACTCGCCGACGTCGACGTTGCGGAGTTCACCAAGAGCGGCGTGACGCTGGACGACGCCGGCCGGGCAAAATTCGTTTCGGCGATGGTGAGCGGTGCAAACGATTATTTGACCGAGATCAATCGACCGGAAATCAAAGCCGTGGATGTGCTGCCGCTTCTGAAGGACAAGCCACTCACGCGCGGGGCCATTGAAGACCAACTCAATCAGATCGTCCGCGACACCTTGTTTGCCACTGTGCCGAAATCGAGCGATGGAAAGTCGATTCTGCCGTTCGATCAACTGGATGAAGCCCGTCGCATCACATATTTCACGAGCCTCCTGGCCGCGATGAACACTTACCTGGAGCATGAGGGTCGCCCGAAAGTTGATCTCAAGAGCGAGCTTCGGGCGCATCCGCATCTTGATTTTTACATCTCGCCGACCTCGGCGCACCCGATGAAGACGATGGGCTGCACGGTGTGCCACGAAGGCAGCGGCCAGGAAACGGATTTCGTCTTCGCGGCGCACACGCCGAAGGACAAGGCCGAGAAGAAACACTGGGAAGAGCAATATTACGTCCGAGAGTTGGGCGTGCCCTTGGCCACCTTCCACCTCATTGAGGAGTTCTGGGAGCGGCCGATGCTGCTACCGGGTTACACGTCGGCCAGTTGCCGAAAGTGCCACCAGCAGACATACGACCTTGAGCGACGCAAGACGGAGCCGCTCGAATCAGCCAGTCGCGTCGTTGAGGGCCGCGATCTGTTCACGACGGTCGGCTGTATCAATTGTCACGCGGTTGAAGGCTTGAACGAATCGCGACGCGTCGGAACTGATCTCACGCACGTTGCAAGCAAGCTTTCGACGGGGTTCATGGAACGCTGGGTGGAATATCCGAAAGAGTTCCGCCCCTCGACTTGGATGCCGCACTTCTTCAAGCAGGAAAACAATCTCCCATCAAGTGCGAATGAATTCGATCCGAATCCGGCGCTCAGAACCGAGACCGAGATTCAGTCCATCGTGCAATACCTGCGGACATTCTCAAAGCCGTTTGACGCGGTGCCGGTCCCATCCGGCGTGACCGGTGACGCGAAGCGGGGCGAGGAACTCTTTACCTCGATCGGCTGCCTTGCCTGTCACGCGAATCTCGATGCGAAGGACCCGCTTGATGATTCCGGTCGAACCTTGGGCGAGCGGTGGATCGTGGCGGATCTGGTCCAGGTTCAGGCACTGCCGGCTGAAGAAGCCAAGAAACGGTACGACGGCCTGACCAAGAACGACCGCATCCGCTACGCAATGCACAATTTCACCAAGTCGCGCCGCGAAAAGGCGACCGAGGCAAAGCGGCAAGAGGAATTGGCCGCCGACCGCGAAGGCCGTGATCCAGATCCGAAACGGACGTATGTGCCGCCGGTGTACACGCGCGTGGCGCCCGATCTTTCCGGCCTCGGGACCAAGTTCGTCCCCGATGCCGGCGACGAAAATCAACGGAGCAAGGCAGGCCAGTGGTTGTACAACTGGCTCAAGGAGCCTCGCCACTATTCGTCCTACACGCGGATGCCGCGTCTCTTCCGGGATAATGTTCACTGGGCCGATGACGAAACGACCCAGAAGAAAAAGACCGATCAGGACATCCTCGACGTCGCGGCGTACCTGCTCACGCTTCGAAACGACGACTTCTCATCGCAGCCCATTTCCGACGACGCACAACATCAGGACATGGCGAAAAGCCTGATCCTCGATCTGCTCGGCGGGCAGAACACGGCGGCAGTCAGTCAGCGCATTCTCAACGATGAAAAGAACAGCCCCGATGATCCGTTCGGCCGGCTGACGTCTGCGATCGTGTCGCAGGCCTATCGAAGTTTCGGTGACGGCGAAGCGGGCCGTAATCACGTCGCAGCGCTCCTCAGTCAGCATGCACCGACGCTCGCCGATCGGCAGCGACTCTTCCTCGGCATGAAGATGATCGGCCACTACGGCTGTTACTCGTGTCACACCATCGCCGGTTTCGAAGATGCGACGCGGCCGGGCACGGAGCTGACGCTCTGGGCCGAGAAGTTCATGAGCCAGCTCGACTTTGCTTTCTTCTCGCCGCCCTTCGAGGAGGAATTGGAAAAACAGCACGACGTGTTCGGCAACTTATTCATGGCTACGCCGGAGTACGCCCACCTGGCTCGCGATGCCGGCGGCAACCCTGAGAATGAGATTCTGCATAACCACGCGTCGTTTGCCTACCACAAGCTTCGCAATCCGCGCATCTGGGATCGCAAGAAAATCAAGAAGCCGTATGAAAAACTCAAGATGCCGAACTTCTTCTTCAACGATGAAGAAGCCCGGTCTCTGGTTTCCTATCTGCTGAGCCTGCGGCAGGCGAATGTGGCGAAGGAAGTGCAGATTCCATACGACCGCACGCCGGCCGGAAAGATCGCCAAGGGCCGAGCCCTCGTGCGAGAATTGAATTGCATCGGCTGCCATACCATCGAGGGCAACGACGCGAACATTCACCAGTACTATTCGACCGACACGGGAATGTCCGACACCGATCCGCGCAGCCTGCGGTTCAAGCCGCCGCTGCTCTGGGGCGAAGGCGCCAAGGTGCAGTTCAACTGGTTGTTCTCATTCTTGAACAACGTGGAAATGCTGCGGCC
The DNA here is from genome assembly GCA_964605185.1 of uncultured Planctomycetaceae bacterium. Lineage (GTDB taxonomy): Bacteria > Planctomycetota > Phycisphaerae > UBA1845 > UTPLA1 > JACRIM01. Next base: position 5,451 of record CAZSBF010000047.1, on the reverse strand, counting down.
GTGGCTCAAGGCGCGAATGCCGAGCTTCTACCTGACGAAGGAGCAGACCACGACGCTGGTCGAATACTTCGCAGGTCTTTCGCAGGATGAATCGCGAATCCTGAAGAAGGATCTCGACGGCATTATCAAGCACCTGCGCGAGGTTCACGGTGGCGACAAGGCGGCCGCGGCGACATCGCAGTGGTTCACCGATGAAAAGTTCGCCGATCAGGCGGCATTCCTAAGGCGATACGCCCTTGCGAAGCAGCAGACCGGCCCGCTGGATTTCCAGCCGAGCGCGAGCACACCCGAGGATATAAACAAGGCCCTCGCCGGTGTGTACGATCGCGTAGTGAATCGCGCCAGCTTCATGTCGGGCGTCTTCAATGTGGAATACCCATTCACCGACGCGAACCAGCACATGTCCGGCGATGCGGAATACAAGCTCGGCGAGGAGTTCTTCCACAATCTGCGCTGCCTGTCCTGCCACGTGGCGGGAGACCCGAAGGCGCCCGGTACCACAACCGACATCAAAGCGCCAAACTTCGCACTGACCTCCAAGCGACTGCGCTATGACTGGGTCGTCGCATGGTTGCAGGACCCGCAGGCCATCCAACCGGGCGCAAACATGCCTCAGATCTTCCAGGGCGGCAGCGCCTTCTCGGCGTCCCCGGCCGAGGATCGTGCGAAGATGGAAGCGAAGTTCGGCAAGTCCACGGACGAACAGGCCAAGCTGCTGGTCGATTTCCTGTACACGCTTGGTGCCCGCAACAACACGTCGGTCCAGCCCGGCGGCGCGGCGGCAGCCCCGGTCGCGGCCGAACCAGCCAAAACCGGCGAATTTGATTTTAACAGCGGAGGCGAAGCGAATAAGGCTGGCCAGCCAACGAGCCAGCCGGCCAAGCAGGAGTTTGATTTTTGAGGCGCTTTGGGCTTCAAAAATTGGCGCCGCACAGGATGGATTTGGTGCCGAAACAGAGGTAACTCGCGGCGAGTCTTGCGGTTAGCGTCAGGCTATCGTAGGATTCCGCGAAATGTCTAACGTTATGAGGGTGCCCCGTCCTCGGCGCGAGCCGGGAAGTCGGTTGGCCCCCGACTTTGCGACGCCCTTGGCGTCAGGAGCAGATGTTATGTGTAAGAAGACGGCAGTGTGGGTTCTGGCGGGCTTTGTGAGTCTCGCGCTGGCGACGACCGGTGCGAAGGCCGACAACGAGAAGGGCACGGCTGTCGTCAAAGGCAAGGTGGTGTTTGAGGGCGATGCGGCCGATCCGAAGCCGTTGCCCCCGATGAACGCCGATGCCGTTTGTGCAAAAGCCCATGCCAAGACTCAGCCGGATCAAGGCACGATCGTTTACAAGAAAGACGGCAACACGATTCCCTATGTATTCGTGTACGTTAAGAGCGGATTGAAGGGCAAGTATGACCCGCCGGCCGGTTCGGTCACCATTGATCAGCAGGGTTGCATGTATCACCCGCACGTCCTCGGTATGGTCGCCGGTCAGACGATCGAAATTAAGAACAGCGACCCGACGAACCACAATATTCACTCACTCGCCAAGAAGAACGCGCAGTTCAATTTCGCCCAACCGAATGCCGGTATGGTGAAGCAGCTCAAGAGCGGCGACACCTTCAATAAGCCCGAAATCATGGTCAAGATCAAGTGCGACGTTCATGCCTGGATGTCGTGTTTTGTCGGCGTCTGTGCGCACCCGTTCTTCGACGTGACCAAGAGCCACGAGAACGACGGCGGCAACAAGGCCATGCGAGGCACGTTTGAGCTGAAGAACCTGCCGGCCGGCGAATATGAAATCGAAGCCTGGCATGAGAACTTCGGCACGACGACACAGAAAATCACGATCAAGGACGGCGAGACGAAGGACATCGAATTCAAGCTTGGCCCCAAGAAGTCGAGCGACGCCTCCGACAAAATGAAGGAAGTCATCGTCAAGGAAAACGGCGAGCTGGCCAATCAGGCGAACGCCGGTAAGTAGCGACAAGGATGTATCACGCCTCGCTTCCCGGGTGCGGTCCCGGGAAGCGCGGGCGAAGAGTGGGAGAACTTCGTGAATTTACTGCTCGCCTCCACCCAATACGGGGCGTGGACTCCGCCGCAATATTCCCTGCACGGTGGCTCGATCGACAAGCTGATCGACGTGATCCACGTGTTCATGTTCGTCATCTTCATCCCGTGGGCAATTTTTTTCGTCTATTGCCTGATGAATTTCCGCGCCCGACCGGGACACAAGGCGACCTACACGCCGATCAAGGCCAAGGTTTCAAAGTACGCCGAAGTCGGTGTCGCGATCTTTGAGGCCTTTCTGCTTTTGGGCATGTCGATGCCCGTCTGGGCCGATTACAAAAACAACCCCCCGGCGCCCGACCAGCGGCTTGAGATGCGAGTCGTTGCCGAACAGTTCCAGTGGAACTTCCATTATTCCGGCCCGGATGGCAAGTTCGGCGCGACGAGGTCTTCACTGATTTCCCCGAGCAATCCCATCGGATTGGTGGAGGACGATTCCGCGTCCAAGGATGACATTGTCCTCGTGAATGAGTGCCACCTGCCGGTTGACAAGCCGATTTACATGCGGCTTACGTCCAAGGATGTCATTCACTCCTTCGACATCCCCACGATGCGCGTGAAGCAGGACGTCATTCCCGGCATGGAAATCCCAATCTGGTTCACGGTTGATAAGACGGCGACGACCGATTCCATCCGGCCGCAAATGAAGACCGTCGTTCCGATGGATAAGTCTGAGTGGTACAAGGTCCGTCACCTCGTTGCCGCCGTCGATCACAAAGTGAAGGACGAAGTTGTCCTCGCGAAAGGGGCCGATCTCGGCGTTGATTTGACGAAGGGCAAAGAGCTAATCGAGCAGCTTCGCAAGAAGGGGCTGACCGAACTCACGTTGGAGCCTCGCAATCCGCTTGAAATCGTCTGTGCCCAGCTTTGCGGCAACAGCCATTTCAAGATGAAGGCCCAGGTCATGACCCACACCGCCGAAGGCTTTGCGAAGTGGCTCACCGAATCCTCCAAGAAACCCGAGATGCAAACGGACTTCTGATCGGCGTGACGTCGCTTCGCGGCGGCATGGATTCACTGTTCTTCAACAAGGTTAGTCGGATATGAGCGGACATCACGATCATTCACACGGCCATCACGACCACGGGCATGAGTTGCCCTTCTGGAAGAAGTACATCTTCTCCGTCGATCACAAGGTGATCGGCTGCCAGTACACCGTGACGGCCCTGTTGTTTCTGTTCTTTGGTTTCACCCTGATGATGATCATGCGATGGCAGTTGGCCTACCCCGGCCAGGCCATCCCGTTCATCGGAAAATACCTGAGCAAGGACATCGCCGCCGACGGCGTACTCGTCGGCGACGGCTACAACGCCTTCGGCGCAATGCACGGCACCATCATGGTGTTTCTTGCCATCGTGCCCCTCGCGGTCGGCGGTTTCGGAAACTACGTGCTGCCGCTTCAGGTCGGCGCTCCGGATATGGCCTTCCCCAAGCTCAACATGATGAGCTATTGGGTCTATTTCTGCGGCGGCGTCACGATGCTCACCAGCTTTTTCATCAAGGGTGGGGCGGCCGCGTCTGGATGGACGTCGTATCCGCCGCTCTCTGTGTTTGCATCGAGTGGGCAAACGGTCTGGCTCTGGGGCATGGTGCTCCTGATCACGTCATCGCTGCTCGGCTCCGTGAATTTCATCGTGACGACCGTGCAATTGCGGGCCAAGGGACTTAGTTTCTTCCGCCTGCCGTTCTTTGTTTGGGCGCAGTTGGTAACGTCGTTCCTGCTCCTCCTCGCCTTTCCGCCGCTGGAAGCCGCCGGAGCGTTGCAACTTATGGACCGCCTGGCCGGCACGAGTTTCTTCATGCCATCCGGCCTCGTGTTCTCTTCCGAGCCGCAGACTCACATGTCCGGCGGAGGCAGTCCGCTCCTTTGGCAGCACTTATTCTGGTTTCTTGCACACCCCGAAGTCTATGTGCTCATTCTGCCAGCCATGGGCATCGTTTCGGAAGTCATTGCGACAAACACACGCAAGCCGCTCTGGGGCTACAAGTCGCTGGTCTATTCCGTCATCTTCCTGGGATTTATGTCGTTCATCGTCTGGGCCCATCACATGTTCATGACGGGCATGGGCACGACGCTCAGCACGTTCTTCCAGGCGACGACGATGATTATCTCGGTGCCGTCGGTCATCATTCTGACCTGCCTGATCCTCAGCCTGTACGGCGCATCGATTCGATACAACACGCCGATGTTGTTCGCCCTGGCCTTCCTTCCGATGTTTGCCATTGGCGGTTTGACGGGCCTGCCGCTGGGTCTGACCGCCTCCGACATCCACCTGCACGATACGTACTACGTCATCGGCCACTTCCACTATGTCGTGGCCCCGGGCACGATCTTCGCCATGTTTGCGGGCATCTACTACTGGTTCCCGAAGGTCACCGGCCGCAAAATGAGCGAGTTCCTCGGCAAGTTGCATTTCTGGCCAAGCTTGCTGTTTATCAACGTGGTCTTCATGCCCATGTTCTTCCAGGGCATGGCCGGCCTGCTCCGTCGGCAATACGACCAGACCGAGCAGTTGCACGGGTCCATCGCCCACGGCTTGACGAAGATGTCATCGTACGGCGCATGGCTGCTGGCTTTGGCGCAGCTCCCGTTCATCATCAATTTCTTCTACAGCATGTTCGCCGGCCGCAAGGTCGATGCGAATCCATGGGAGTCGACGACGCTCGAATGGGCGGCCCCGTCGCCTCCGCCGCATGGCAACTTCGACAAGACACCGGTCGTTTATTGCGGCCCATACGAATACAGCGTTCCCGGTAAGAGCAAAGACTATTGTCCTCAACACGTTGCGATGGAGGCCTGATCCTTGTCCACGACGGTCATCCCACACGATCTTGAGCCGCATCCGCTTACGGGGATGTACAACGGCAAGTTCGGAATCTGGCTGTTCCTGGCCTCCGAAATCATGCTGTTCGGCGCGTTGTTTTCCACCTATGTGCTTCTCCGCGTGGGTGCACCCCCGGGGCAGTGGCCCAATCACGGTTCGGAAATCCTGAACGTCCCGCTCGCCACGCTGAATACGGCTGTGCTGATCAGCTCCTCGGTCACGATGGTCATGTCGTGGGCGGCCTTAAAGATGAAGAAGTTCGGCTCGGCCCAGGTCTGGCTGACCATCACCTTCCTCTGCGCTGGTGCGTTTCTTGTCGTGAAGTACTTCGAGTACACCGACAAGTTCCACCACTTCCAGGTCTGGATGAACGAGCCGATGCCCATGGCCGGTCACGATGATGTGACGACGATCAAGGGCCACCTGACGGCTGACTCGCCGAAACTCGAGTGCAGCGAGAAGACCGGCGCCTTCAACATCCCCGAGTACGTCATGATCACGCCTGACGGCGCCCACGGTAGTTCGGGTCATGGCGAGGCGATTCGCATTGAAGGCTCGAAAATCAAG
>CAZSBF010000046.1:0-34365 GCA_964605185.1 uncultured Planctomycetaceae bacterium | reverse complement strand
GCGATCAACCCGCTTTGCATCTCCCTTTCCATGAATGACAACGTCATCCGCCAGGTCGCCGCGAGTTCGCTCGCCAAGATCGGCTACAAGACCGCCGCCGCGTATCTTGCGAAGCTCGCCGACGACAGCGAAGCGACCGCCGAGGCCCGCGCCGCCGCGAATCAGGCCCTTGGCACGCTCGGCGTTGCATCCGGCTCTGACAAGGCCGCGCTCTTCTACGACCTCGCCGAAGCCTTCTACAACAACACCGAGTCGCTCAAGGCCGACGTTCGCCGCGACACGGCCAATGTCTGGTACCTTCGCGACAATGAACTCCGTGTCGTCGAAGTGCCGACCGCGATCTTCAATGACGTCATGGCCATGCGATGTTGCGAAGAGGCCCTTCGCTTCAGCCCTGACCTGACCGAGGCCACGGCCCTGTGGGTCGCCGCGAACTTCCGCCGCGAAGCCAAGCTCGGCCTTGACGTCGAAAGCGATCGGCCCGATCCGCTGACCGACAAGGACGGAACACGGCCGGAGAGTTATCCGCGCGCGATCTACTTCGCCCGCGCCGCCGGCCCGCAATACAACCACATGGTCCTCGCCCGCGCCTTCAAGGATCGCGACCCCGGCGTCGCCCTCGGCGCGATCGCCTCACTGACCGAAACAGCCGGCGAGCCGAGCCTGGTTGGCAACGAAGACATCAAGCAGCCGCTCGTGCAGACGCTGGCTTTTCCGAACAAGCAAGTGCGGATCAAAGCCGCCCTCGCGTTGGGCCGTGCCCTGCCTAAGACCGGCTTCTCCGGCGCCGACAACGTCGTGCCCGTGCTTGCCGAAGCGCTCATGGCGTCCGGCCACTCCTCGGCGCTGGTCGTCGATCCCGATGAAGAGACGGCCAACAAGTTTCAGGCCGTGCTTCGCTCCGGCGGGTTCGAGTGTGCCCGCGGCGCGAATGTCCATCAGGCCCGCAACAACGGCCAGAAGGCAAACCTCACGTCCTTCGACGTCATCCTCATCGCCACCGACGTGGCGAAGCCCGATCTGCTTCAGGCCGTGAACGATCTTCGCCGAGACCCGGCCACCGCCGCCACGCCGATCATTGTGATCGTCAAGGCCGGCGAAATGTCCCGAGCCACGAACGCCGCGCGGCTCGTCGGCGGTATTGATGTGCTTCCCGTCGAAATCACCGACCTCGGCGACCCCGAGAAGATCAAGCAGCAGATGATGAATCGCGTCGAGCGCGCCGCCAAGGCCCTCGGCATGTTGCCGCTCTCGTCCGATCTGTCGCTTTCACTGGCCATGCAATCGGCCGATGTCCTGCGGGCCATCGCCGAAAGCCGCTCGAAGGTGTTCGATGCCTCGCGCGCGGTCGGTTCATTGATCACGGCGTTGTCGAGCAAGTCCGAAGCCCTGCGCGTGAAAGCCGCATCGGCCCTCGCACTCATTGGCAACGCGGACGGTCAAGCTGCCATCGCCAAGGCCGCCATGAACGCCGAACACGGCGCGGCCGAACGACTGGCCGCGTTTGCCTCGCTGGCCGAAAGCGCCCGCCGCAACGGCAACATGCTCGGCACCGGTGAACTGGTGACGAAGCTCATCGAGTTCACGATGAACGAGAAGGACCTTGTCCTGCGTGCCGCCGGCTCCCGCGCCCTCGGCGCCCTGAACCTCGCCAGCAACAAGGCCAGCGAGATCATCCGGGCGCAGTATCGCGGGTAATTCAGCCGGATCGTTTACCTAGTGATAGAATCCGAAGCAAATGGAGTCTATCCACAACGACGCCGCACGCATCCAATCCCTGCGTGACAAAATCTCCCTGCTCCCCAAGGCCCCGGGCGTCTACCTGATGAAGGACCCCAAAGGCCGCGTGCTTTACGTCGGCAAGGCCAAGGATCTTCGCGCCCGCGTCTCCTCCTATTTTCAGGATTCCGCCGACCTGCTCCGAACGCGCGGGCCCGACGTCGCACGCATGGCGGCCATGGTGGTGGATGTCGATTTCCTCGAATGCGACAGCGAGGTCGACGCCCTCCTTCAGGAAAACCGCCTTATCAAGGATATCCAACCGCCGCACAACGCGATGCTGAAGGATGACAAGTCGTTTCCTTATCTGGAGATCACCACCGACGACGACTTCCCCGGCGTTTTCGTCACGCGCACACCGCGCATCAAGGGCAGCAAGCTCTACGGCCCCTTCACCTCGGCTGGCTCCCTGCGCGATGCTGTAAACGCCTTGCAAAAGGTCTTCAAGTTTCGCACCTGCGAGTTGGACATCCGCGAGGACGACGACAAGAAACGCTTCTTTCGCCCGTGCCTGTTGCACTCGATTAATCAATGCACGGCCCCCTGCGCTGATCGCATCAGCCGCGAGGACTACAAGAAAGACATCGACCGGCTCAAGCGCTTCATGGCGTCGAAGAAGAGCGTCGTCCTGCGAGAAATGCAAGGCGAAATGCAGGCCGCGGCCGACGGCCTGAACTTCGAAGAAGCCGCCCGCGTTCGCGATCGGATCAAGGCCATTCAAAAACTCGCCCTGTCCGGCGACGTGGATGAACACGTCCAACCCGAAGTCTTCTATGTCGATCCGCGCGAAGGTCTGGAACGCCTCGCGAAAATCCTCGAACTCGACCGTGCCCCGCGCATCCTCGAAGGCATCGACATTGCCAACCTTCAGGGCGAGGAATCCGTCGGCGCGCTGGTCTGCTTCATCGACGGGGTCCCCTTCAAAAGCGGCTACAAGCGTTTCGGCATCAAAACGGTGGAGGGGCAGGACGACTATGCCATGATCCGCGAGGTCGTCCAACGTCGTTACCGCCACGCCGCCGAGGGCGAAGAGATGTACCCCGACGTGATCATGATCGACGGCGGACTCGGTCAATTACACGCGGCGCTAGCGGCATGTGGAGAAATGTTCGTGAAGCCGCCGATGGTGATTTCACTTGCCAAGCGTGAAGAGGAAATCTACATCCAGGCGCGAAAGCAACCGCTGAAGCTCGCCCGCAACGACCCGGCCCTTCGCCTGTTGCAGCAGGTCCGCGACGAGGCCCACCGCTTCGCGCAGCATTACCACCACATCCTGCGGTCGAAGCGTCAATTTGATGAGGATATCAAGGCCGGCAAGCGCCCGCCGCGCCGCGGCGCGAAGGCAAACCCTCCGCCCGCTCCCGACGTCGACGATGTGCAGCAACACCCGCCGATGGACTAAACGCCACGCTGCTTAGGGAATCGCGAGCAGGGCGCTCGAAAACGCCGCCACATCGCCATCCAGCGTGCCCGTCATGAAGTCAGCACACGGCGGGTGATCGCCGCCGATAGGGAAGCCGAGCTTCACGCGCATGAACGGCGAGATGTCCTTGCTGTTCAGGACGCCGTCTAGATTCACGTCGCCCAGCAACAGACAGGTGCAGGTCCCGGTCGTCGTGACATTGATCGGCGCGGTAAATGCCGTTTCGATTCCGAGCAGATTTCGGGCCTTCACCCGCACGGTATAGAGCGTGCAGGGGGCCAGTCCCGCGACATTGGCGACCTTGGGGGAGATCCACGTATTCACGTTGGTTCCGCCCGCCGGCGTCATCTCAAAGAAGAACGCGGTGTCGAGGAACCCGATGTTGGTGAAGGTACCCGTCGCCGTCAACGTGACCGATGTATTGCCAAGCGCGCTCGGCGTGATGCCCGTCGGCGTTTCAATGCCGGTGGTGCCGATTTTCTCTGCCGAGAAACCGGTCACGTTCGGCGTGCCAGCGCTGTCTCGCGCCCGGACCTGGTATCGATACACCGAGTTCGGCTGCAAACCGCTGTCAGTGTAATCACGCGATGCGATCCAGCCGCTGTCGTGCCCGGCCGGAACACCCGTGCCCGATGTGAAGTCAAAGAAGTATTGCACCGGTGGGCTGGCCCCATCGACCGCCAACGTCGCCTGCATGGCGACGGCATTCGGGCCCGACGGCCCCGGATCGATGGAGAAGGTCATGGGGTTCGGGTTCGGCGGCGACAGGTCGGCGCCAGACTGATTGGCTGTGATGGACACGGTGTACATCTGCGAACCGGAAAATACACCGGGCGTGTACACGCGAAGGAAGAAGTTCCCCGGGCTGCCAAGCAGCGGGGCGTTCGTGACGATTTCGGGCGAGCCCGCCGCCGCGCCGGTTCCGTTCACGACAATGGTCACACCGTCGGAGCCGAGAATCTGGAAGTTGACGTCCGTGGCCGCAAGGCTATCCACGATGTTCCCGTTGCAGCAGTCGTTCGGGCTTCCATCGCAGGCCTGTTGACTGGCATCGTAGCTGAATCCGACCGGCGTGATGGTCACATTGACGGTGGAGGAAAACGCCACCGAGAAGCTGTAGTAATCGTTATCGTTACCGGAATCGAGGCAAATCGTTGACGAATTCGGTATCGCCGGGCTGGGAACTGCGCCCAGCGCCACTGGAACACCGTTTGCCAAGGCGCCAAGTGCAGTCGCCGTGCCGGTTGTGTCGTTATTCTCTCGATCATCGCCGTAGTTGAATTGGGCACCACGAAGATCGTCATGCCGCGGGCCGTCAATCGCCGTGTTGATCGTCGGCTCCATCAGGCGCCCGTTGACACCACCAAGCACGGGGCACACATGCGCGAGGCCCATGCCATGCCCATGCTCGTGCATGACCACATCGCGAAAGAATACGTTGTTATTCGCCGCAGATCCCCAGTTTTCGGCAGAGTCGAGGACCATGTCTCCACCGGTGCCGGAGCCGGGGAAAAAGTTATACGCCAGCACATTGCTGCTGCCGTCGATCAAGTGCATGGAGATTCGACAATCGCCAACGGTCGTGCCGTTGCCCGACGTTCCCCACGGATCGCCTGTATCCCAATCCACGCCCGGGGCGGTTAGTCGGGTGTAACTAAGTCCGGTCAGTGCCTGCCAGCGATCGAAGCATGATTGAATTCGCGCGACCCATGTGGCCCGGCCGCCCTGTCCGGTATAGAGCAGGTCCATTTGACTGAAAAGCACGCTGGGAGATGTCAATTCACCCATGACGCCGCCACCCGGAATCGACAAGCCATCCGGCACGAGACTCCAGGTCAACGCGACCGGATCGCCCGTGACGCCGATCGCCCATCGACCGCCGATGTTGAAGCGCACGTTAAGCCAGCCCCACTGTTCAAGGACCGCATGCATTCGTTCATCGCTGGTGCCCTCGCCGAAGCAGACAGCGGGGGCAATTCGATCTGGATGTAATAGTCGCGGCAACAGCGTCGCCCGCTCATACGACCTTGAATCGAACTCCGACATCACGCCCGAGCCAAACGGATCAAACCGGGGCGCTTCGGCCATCGGAAGGTAATCCGGACGTGTGATCGCCTCTGTCTGAGTGGTCGTCGGGCTCCCCGATGTCACAAACATCCCGCCACAGACGGCGAACAGGGCAATCACGAGGACGATGCGCAACAGCTTGGTCATGAAACTACTCCCGGAGCAGCCGCATTAGGCGGCGGCAATGTGCATTCAGAACTGAATTATGTGGAGAGGCGCTTCCCGCTCCTTTGACTCCCTCGTCAAACATCGCTCGGGACGCGGCTGAGGTTCTGATAAGTATATCGGTTTTGCAGCGTTTTAGTCAAGAAACAAGGCCCATTTCGATGATGGGCCAACCCCGTTTTCAGCATCGCTACCCGATAATCACCCGCGTGCCCTGCCCGCTTGCGGCACCGCGCCGCCCCCGACTAGCATCGGCCGCGTGCCGCCCGACCTTTCGCTTCACCACACCATCCTTGCCGACGCCACGCGGGCTACAAATGTGTTCTCACACCCACTGTGGGTCATCGCGGTACTCGTCGGCATCCTCTTGATCGTTGGCCTGCTCCAGCGTGTCCGATTCACCGCCCCGCTGTTCAAGTTCGTCCCCGCGCTGGTCTTCTATTACTTCCTGCCGACCGTCGTATCCATGGCGGGCCTGCTTCCCCGCGAATCCCCGGTGTATGGGTGGGTCAAGACCTATATCCTCGCCGCAAGCCTTGCCCTGCTGACACTGGCCCTCGACCTTCGCGCCATCGTTCGCCTCGGGCGCACCGCAATCGCCGTCTTTGCTGTCTCCTGCCTGAGCATCATGATCGGCGGCCCGATTTCACTCGCTATCTGGAAGTCCCACCTCCCGCCGGACGCATGGAAGGCCATGGCGTGGCTCGCGGGCAGTTGGATCGGCGGTGCGGCCAACGCCGTTGCCCTGACCAGCAGCTTCCACGTTTCCGATGAAGCCGCCGCGCCATTGATCGTTGTGGATGTGATCATCGCGTACGCATGGATGGCCGTATTGCTCATCCTCGCCGCGCGGCACAAGCGCGTGGACCGCTGGCTCCACGCCGATCCCGCCAAGGTCGCTTCTCTCGAAACACGCGTCACGCGGGAACGATCTTCGCGCGATGTGTCGCGCCGATGGGCATGGTTCGTCGTTATCGCTGCGTTTGGATTGGTCGTCGCCATCGCCTCAGCCGCAACTGCGAACGCGTTTGTGCGATCGTCACCCGACCAGATGTTTGCGAGCATTCTCGACGTCGCCGCGTGGCGCGTCATCCTTGCAACATCGATTGGAGTTGTGCTCTCGCTGACGCCTGCCCGAAGCCTGGAACCCCGCGGTGCCTCGCGCGTCGGGATGGCGATGCTCTATCTGCTCGTCGCCTGCATTGGAGCCGGTGCCGATCTCTCAACCCTTCGCCACGCCGGCGGCTACCTCGCCCTCGGCGCAACGTGGATGCTTATTCACATTGTGATTCTCTTCGCCATCGGTCGATTGCTACGAGCCCCGTTCTTTTTTCTTGCGGTGTCATCGCAATCAAACATCGGCGGCCCTGTCTCGGCCCCCATCGTCGCCGCTGCATTTAACCCCGCCCTGGCACCCGTTGGCGTTCTTCTCGCCATCGCCGGATACGTCGTCGGCACCTACCTCGGACTTCTGTGCATCCACCTGTGTCGACTGGTATGAACACGGCTCGTCGAATGCTATGGATTCGCGCCGACCATTCGTTCGGCCGTTAGATACCCCCGGGGGCTTTCCAGAATCGCTTCGAAGATCGACTTCGCCGCGGGACCGGCTGTCGAACCGCCGCCGCCGCCATACTCAATCACCACGGTAATCGCCACGCGCGGATGGTGGTACGGCGCGAACCCCGCGAACCATGCGTGCGTCGGAATCTTGGCCCCCGCGCCATCCGGGCCGGCCGACTCCGCCTTTGCCGACTCCGGTTCGGGCCATCGCTTCGTAATATCGCGCCGAATGCATTTCACGTTCGACGAGATGCCGAGCCACTCCCGCGCTGCTTCAATCGTCGGCGCTTCAATGCTCCGCGTCTCGGTCTTGCCATCGCCCACCGGCACATCAAAGGTATATCGCCGCTCGACCACGCGCGGCACGCATTCCGCGCTGCCGGTCTTGCCGCAAATCTGCACCGCGTCCATATGGGAATATTTGAACGCCGTCCCGCCATCCTCATTCACGCAGCGATAAAGCCCCTTGCGCATCATGTCCCACGCCTGCCGGCTGACCTTCGGAAACGCCACCGGTGGCCGCGGTCGACCGTCGTTCGCGATCAAGGTCGGATCGCGATACACGCCCGCCGCCAGTGTTGCGAACATGTTCGCAGCCTGGAGCGGCGTGATCTGAATCTCCCCCTGACCGATCGCGTAGTTGCGCCCGTCCGCCTCCGAGAAGCTGCGTTGCCGATGCACCTTCAACCATTCCTTCATCGGGATCAGCCCGCGACTTTCCTCCACCAACTGCGTGCCGCGTTCCTCCAGCGGCTGCAATCGATCAGCCGGACCAAGGATGAAATCGCGGAAGAACTCGGTGAGCCGCTGTGCCCCGACACGCTGTCCCAGTGTGTAGAAGTAGACGTTGCAACTGTGCTGCAGCGCCTCTTCGGCGACCATGTCGCCATGGCCCGGCAGGCCTCGCCAGTGTGTCCAGCAGTGCCATTTAATCGCGCCCGGAATGAGCGCACCGGTGCAGTTCACGCGCGTCTCGGCATTGATGAGGTCATTCGCAAAGCCCGCAAGCAATGCCACGGGTTTCAGAATAGACCCCGGTTGATACCGATCCTGCACCGCTCGAAATCGTAATGGCTGCGTCTTCGAATCGTCGCGCAGCCGCCGGTAATCTTCACGCAGCATGGCACGGTCATAGGTCGGCACGCTGACCGCCGCGAGAATCTCGCGCGTTTCCACATCGAGCACCACCGCGCTCGCACCCGTGGACGCCGGATGCTGCCCGACCACTTCGCTCAAGATCGCCTCGATCCGCGACTGCAACGAGAGGTCGATCGTCAGCTGCACATCCAATCCGTCTTTTGGAGACTGTCGTGTCAACACCTCACCGTTCAGGTGGCGCTCCTCAAACCCGCGCTGCCCACGAAGCATCGGCTCCCCGACGCGCTCAATGCCCGACGTGCCCGCGTCGTCATCCGCCCGATAGGCCGTCAATGGATCGTCGCGCCCGGGATCATTGGCGATTCGCTCCGGCGAGATCGGACCGATCTGCCCGAGGATGTGACACATTGGTCGCGACCCGTCGTGCCAAACGCGCCGCACCGACGGCTCTATTCGCACGAACGGCCATCGCGTTAGTTCCAGTTCGATCCTTGTCCGCGCCTCAGGAGAGATATCCCGCAGGATCGGGTGGAACATCTCCTCCTCGCGAAGGCGCAGCTTGTCGGTCGGGCTGCCGATACCCTTTTCCCGCCGCGCGGCCAGGAGGTACTCGCGCAATCGTTCAACCGAGGTAAACACCGCATCACGGCGGTCACGTAACTCCTTCAAACTTCGGCCCGACAAACGCTCCAGCGTCACCCACATCTCGCCGATTCTTCGCCGTGCTTCGTCAAAGGCTTCGGCCGGCGTCGCCGTGTTCCATGTCGCCTCGGACTTGCGAATCCGATTGGCCAGAAGCAGCAGATACGGGTCGTTCATCGCCAGCGCACCGTAATGCACCGTCACATCCATCGCCGGCTCATCGGAGACCAGCACCTGCCCATGCCGATCCTTGATGGCCCCGCGCAGGGGTGGAAGAAACTGCCGAGGCGAAATCAGCGCAGTCTCGGCCCGCTGTTCATAATCTTCACCGTGGAGTAACTGCAACTGCGCGAGGCGCAGAATCACGGCGACAAGACACACCACGGGTAACGCCAGGATGATTCGCAGCCGCCGCTCAAACATGGAAGTGAGACGTATTCTCCGATGGGCCGGTTCGCGCCATCATCCTACGCGCACGCGCCCGACCGCACCAAGCCCCAGCAGCGTGCGAATCCGCCCAAGGATCCAGTGCCCATAAGGTGCTAGCAACGCAGTGAAAACGGCCGAATACAGGCTGCCCAATACGATGTCGATCATGGCGGGGCGGTTCGCCGCGGTGTAGTAAAGGTGCAGCCCCACCAGCAGCGACTGGGCAAATGCGGCAAGAAGCGTGTAGACCAACCGCGTGACAACGCTGTCGCGAAAGGTGAAGTCACGCGTATTCACGATGAGGATGGCGATGAGCCCCATCGTAAATGCGTGCAGCCCGATTCCCCCGTGACGAACCAGCCCCAACCCCGTCAGGTCCGCCGCCAGCCCGATGAACCACGCCGCCAGCAGGGCATCTTGCGATCGCGCTGTCAGGGCGTAATACACCGCGAGGATAACCAGCAAATCCGGCCGCGTGTGATGCACGCCGAGATAGGGCACCACGGCGGTTTGCAGCACCGTCACGATGTAAAGCAGAATGGTAAACGCAATCCAGCGCATGGTTGCTCCGCGCGGATAGGCGCGTTACTTAAGTGATTCGTCAACGCTGCGCGGTATTCCGCGCCGCCGCGCCGGCCGCCATCGGGTTTGTGATCCCCACGGCCGCCCGCGCGATTGCCAGCTTCGCCGACATACTTTGCTCCGGCGCACAGAAGGCCTCGTACAGCGGCCCGAGGCATTCGGGATCTTTGATCGCCTCCAGTGCCAGCGCAGCCAGCGATCGGATGCGCGCAATCTGCCGATCCGGCGGGTCGTTCCGCCGATCGCGCTGGGGCGACCGGAAGTAAAGATGCGCGCAAGCCACTTCGTATCCGGCATCAATTCCCAACTTGCCAAGCCCGCGCGCTGCAATTAGCCGCTGCTCCGGGATGTCCGCCTTCCGCAGACGCAGCCGGAAGAGATCCTCCGCCCGGTCATTACCCGACTCCGCAAGAAATGCCATCGCCGGTAGTGATTGATCGGGCACAGCGCTGAAGCCTGCGAAGATGAGTTCTTCCGTCGCGTGTTGATCGTGCAACATGGCCAGCGCTTCGCGAATCTGCAACTTCACGAGTTCCTTCTTCTCTCGCTGGTTCGCGGTGCGCAACAGGCTGATGGACCCTTTCTCTCCCATCCGGCCGATCGCCACGGCCGCATTGGCGCGCACGCGGGCGTCTGGGTTTTTCATAAGGAGATCGCCGAGTTCGCTGGTTCGCTTGGTGTCGCCCATGCGATGCAATGCATAAATAGCGGCGATGCGCACATGGGGGTCGCTGTCCTCCGCGCGAATCCGCGCCTTCTCCGCACACCGCTTCTCCTGCATCGCGCCCGCCGACATCAGCGCCGCAAAGCTCACGCCCGCATAGCCGTTGTCGATGTTGTCCACGATATACGGAAGGCCCTCGGCCGGTGCGACTGCCTGAAGCGACTCCAGCGCCTGTATTCGCAGCGGCGGATCATTCGAGGTCGCGGCCTGCTTCAGAAAAGCAATGGCCTCGCCGCGAAACCGCATCTGATCCACCGACGATAGCGGCCGGCGCAACTCGGGCATACAGCCGACGCACAAGAGCAGCGACCCCATGGCCGCCGTGCGCGCCGTCCAATGTTTTCGTTGGATTGTTTTTGCCATCGCCAGACTCCGTTCTCGCGTCGGGTGTTTCAGTCCTTCGCCGACATTTTGCGCCAGATGCGTCGAAGCATCCAATCCAGAATCATCATGCCCGTTAGTGCCACTGCCCCTTGGCTGAACCAATCCCCCCAGCGGGCAAACAGCGTCACCCGCCCATCGACCGGCAACTGCGACACCCGATACCCCGGTGCCATTCCAGGAGTGGTCGTCCATCGCTGCAAACCGTCAAGATCATCGACGATCTGGCCGCACAACGCATCCAGCTCCTTTGTCCCTGTTTCGGTGTTGGGTAGCGCCTTCGTCTGGGCCATCCTGCTCGCTCGCTCATAGTTCGTTTTCAACTTCCGAAGGCGATCGTGAATGAACAGGAAGGGCTTCCCCATCGGTTGCAGGCTTGCGTGAAGCGCGCCGAGTGATTTGTCGAACTCGACCAGCCGCTGTGCATCCGCCCCGGCATTCAACCGTAGCGCCTTGCAACTCGCGAGGCACGCCTCCAGTGCGGCTTGTACGGGTGGCAGCTTCGACCGCCACTCCACCGTCAACTCCACGCGATCGACGATCCGCCCGTTCGGGTGCACGAAACAACTCGCTCCGGTGTTCACGCTCCGTGCGATGCTGATGCGATTTTCAATCGCCCGAAAAACCGCGCACGCCAGGTGTTGCTCCAGTTCTGCTGAATGAAGGAACCACCCGTCGTTGCTGATCGCAAAGAGCATGTCGCACCCTTTTCCGCCGTCGGGCCGACTCCGTGCGAACTCCCGTCCGATGTAAGGCATGATCTCTTCGTAACAGATTGGCGTGCCCGCCCGATACCGCCGGCCGTCCTGGCTTCGCGCTGCGAACTCAAACGACGTGAATCCACTCCCCGCGCCGAGGGAATACTCGACGCCCTGTTGCCCCCACGGCGTAAGCGCGTTCAACCAACGATAGAGCCAGTGATACGTGTAGCGAAAAGGCACATACTCACCAAAGAGCACGAGGTGGTTCTTGTCGTAGCGCCCGGCCGGTCGATCCTTGTCCGGCAGCAGCAGATACGACGAGTTGAATCCCTCGGCCCGCGGTGGAAGCGCGGTCGGCTTCCATTCCATGGCCGAGCAGCCAAGAATGATCGGCGCACCCGAAGTCTTGGCCAGCCCCTGAAAAGCATCGCGCAATCGCCGGCTCTCCGCCTGAAGAACAATCATGTCACCGCGGTCCCAGGCTGGAAACCGTCGTTGCCGAATTTCTTCAAGCTGCACCGGGTTCGCATCAGTGAATTGGTCGTTGATATAGCCCTGCATCGCCGTCTCGGGAAAGACGATCACATCGGGCTTTTCCTTTTCCGCCAGTTCTCCAAGTGCATAGTACGATCGGAAAACCAAATCCGACGGCGTACGCCAGGCGCGTTCGTCGACATACTGCGGAAAGTCGTGCTGCACGACCGCCACGCGCGGGCCGGGTTGAAACGCCGACTCGTCGCTGCGAATCCACCCATAACCCAGTGTGCCGACCAACACGATCGCCAGTGAAACAGTCCCCAGCGGAAGCCGCGCAATCTGATCCGACCGCCAGATCAGGATCGGCTGAATAAGCAAATCAGTGATCCACCCGTTCACCATCGCGACGAGAAACGTCACGCCATACACGCCAACCAGGTCAGCTATCTGAATCACGCTGAGAAATTTGTATTGCGTGTGCCCCAACAACAGCCATGGGAATGCAAGATCACCGAGCGATCGCACATACTCCACCGCCGTCCACACGATGGCCGTGCTCAGCGCCACGGAGACGCCATGCCGTTGATGCATGTGCCGGATCGGCCACGCCGCGAGCGGAAAGAACAGCGCGTAATACGCACACATCGCCAAATGCCCGGGAATGGTCACCGGCAGCATCCAGGCGATGTTGATGCCAAAGTATCCGAGCCCCAGGCACAGGCTGAGCAAATAGATGAATTTCGCGTTGGCCGCCGTGCACACACAAATCAACCAGGGGACCAGTACGACATAGCCCAGCAGCCCCCAATTCACCGGCGGAAAAATCAAACACGAGAGGATCAAACTTAGCGCAGTCAAAATAATCGCCGACCTCGGTCGTTCGATGTGGGCCTGAGCCCCCACCAGCCGGGCAGGCGCGCGATAACGCACTCCGATCAGCGGTGTTTCTGACGTGGACTCGGAGTCAGACGTTTTCAGCACGTCCCGTGCTGCAGAGTGTTTCGGAGTTTCGGAGGCGTTATTAATTGTCTCGTTCCGCACGGGTTCGTTGTCCTGCAATCGGCGACGCGCTGTGTGGGAAGTGTACCCTCGAAGCCGTGCGCGAACACCGCATTCACTGGAGCACTCCAAAATGTTCTGCGAGAGTCGGTTCCTCACGGCTGCCTTGACTTGCGCGAGCCGTTTTCTTACTGTATCCGTCTGGGAATCAGTGCCAGTGAGGTGGATGGCACACAAAGTATCTCCAGCCCTTGCCCGCCCAAAACGAAGCCTCCAGCCCCCGAGCAACAATGTCCCTATTTACACGTTTCGTTGCATTCGCCGTTGCATTCTGCATTGCCGGACCTGTATTTGCAGGGGGCGCTGCGGTTCTCGGGGGACGGGCCGGTCATTCGCCCGATGTCGGGCAGTTCACCTACGAGCCGGTCCCGGAATCTGCCCTCACGGTTTTTCCCGGTGCGTTCGGCTTTGGAGCTAAGGCGTTTGGAGGTCGCGGTCTCCCCGGTATGACGCCGCGGATCATGTTCGTTACCACGCTCGCGGACAAAGTATGGGATGACGCCACGGGCCGGATCATCACGGCACCGGGAAGTTTGCGCGCCGCGCTTGAGGCGAGCGGCCCGCGCTTCGTGGTCTTCCGCGTCGGAGGCACGATCATCCTCAACGAGCCGATTCGGATTGACTCTCCCTATGTCTACGTCGCCGGCCAGACCGCGCCGCCGCCCGGAATTATCATCGCCCATCGCGGCATCATCATTCGAACCAACGACGTGGTGCTGCGCTACATGAGATTCCGGACCTATTTTGATGAAGCGCTGGATTACCTGCAGGGTCTGTTCATTCAGGCTCTGACGATCGATCGCGTCGGCAATCATGAGCAGTTGGTGGCGAATCACACCGTCACAAATGTGGTGGTGGATCACTGTTCCTTCGCATGGTGCATCGACGACACCATCGGCATCGGTGACGTCGTGGAAAACGTCACCATTCAGAATTGCATCATGGCGGAGGGGGCGACCTATGGGAATGACTACGGTGCCGCCGGCTCGGGGATGCTTTGCGCAACGTCCTCGGATGGTTCCGCACCCTCCAACCTCACCAACCTCTCACTCCTTTACAACATTTTTGCTCACAACTCCGCGCGCAATCCGCGAATCAAAAGCGGCGCGACATTCGATATTCGAAATAACATCGGCTACAACTGGGCCGAGGCATTTCCGGTCATCCTGGACTGTGGCGCGCGGGTTAATTTCATCAACAACGAATACTACATGGGCCTCGATTCACCCAGTTCCAACACGAACCTCAAAGACCTGATCATTGTCTCCGAACCCAATAGCCCACTCGGCCGCACCGCGTTGTACCTTGCCGGCAACTTCGCCCCGCGTCGATTGCTCCAATCCCAACCGCAATGGGATGTCGGCGTGTCGTACTTCGTCCGCAATTCCGGCCAGTGCGGTCCCACCAATCTGTATTGTCAAGTGCAGCTGTCAACGCCCACGTTGCAGGCACCCTATCAACTCACGAGTCCGGTAGCCGGTCCTCCGGTCTTCACCATGACCCATTGGTTGATGCAGCAGCAAGTGCTTGCCGCGGCCGGCGCAAGCGGCGCCTATCGCGACGGCGTCGATCAGCGATTGTGCGACGAATTGGCTTATGTCATCGCAAAGAATCCCGTTGGCGCGCCGCCGCAAGGCTACGATCCCCTGCAGGATTCCGCACTGCGTCGTATCGGTCCGCATGACGGCACGCGCGCCGATGTGCTTGTGTTCAAGCCGCAAAACGACCCGGATCGTCACTGTCTGCCCCGGCAGTACCGAATTCTTCCCGGCCAAAGCATTGACGATGCCAAGCGCGCCATGCTCAGCCGAATGACCTGTACGCTTACGGATGGGCTGCAATTGCCACAGGACCTTGAGCGTGTCCTTGCCATGCCGGATATCTACCGGTTCGAGGTCGTCGCTCGAATCATTCCGGATCGTGCTTTGATTGAGCATATGTATCCGCCGAACGTCACGCCCTGGTTACCCGCCGACCGCGACCTCGACGGCGCCCCGGACTATTTCGAGTGGCTGCATCAATCAGACGTAAATCGCCCCGACAGCACCGAAGACACCGATCGCAACGGCTATCTAAACATCGAAGACTACATCAACAGCATCACGCCGTAGCCGGCCGACATCACCCTGCCGCCGGCGCCCGCACCATCAATTGCGCCACCAGCACCGCTGCCCCAAGCACGGTCAGGATCATTGCCAGCATGGCAACGCCGTAAACCGTGCGCGTCGCCTCGTTCGTCGAGATGTGTCGCCCTTGCAACTTCCCGACGCGTGCCGCCACGAAGCCGCAAACCCACGTCCAATGCAGAATCAAATGCACCAGCACCGACAGCAGGAATACCGCGAACACGATGCCCTGCACGCGCTGCCACGAATTGAAATCGAGCCCCCATAGCACCCATCCCGCAGCCTTCGTTCCGGCTGGGAAGATGAACTGCACCACCGCCGTCGTCCACATCAGGACCCCAAGCACCAACAGCAGAAAACAATCAAGCAGGAAATTAACAGCAGTGCGGCTCATTCAATTTCGTCCACGCTGGAAGATAGCGCGGCGGACTCATGACAGCAAGGCGACTCCCGCGGCCACCCGCGCCACACCGTGAGCGCACCCAATCCGATCACAAACACCGCCGCCACGCGATAGATTCGCCGCCGCGTCGCATGCGTCATAAAGGTCGCCCCGCAACCAATCAGCATCATCGCCGGAATGGTCCCCAGGCCGAACGCAATCATGACCGCCATGCCGCCAACGACATCGCCGCGCGCCGCGGCCAGCGCAACGAACGAATAGACAAGTCCGCACGGCAGAAAACCGTTCGCAATTCCCGCGGCGAAATACCCAAACCACCCGCGCGCGTTGAGGAAGTGCGCAAACAGCGGGCTGAACAATCCCGTCGTGTATTTCATCCACGATGCCGGCATGCGCACGATCTGCAGCGCCGACAGTCCAACCAAGAGCATGATCGCGCCGGCAAGAATCGAGAAAACCTGTTGCACATTCACAGGCCCGATCTGCACGTTGGAAAGATACGTCCCGCCCGCGCCCGCGAGGCACCCCATGAATGCATACGTGAAGACACGGCCGACGTTGTACACCAACTGCCGCGCGAAGATCGGCCAGAACGGCACCTCGGCGGCGCCGATCGCCGCGGCAAACCCACCGCACATGCCAAGGCAATGCGCCGATCCGAGAAAACCCCCGGCAAGCACGGGTGCAAGCTCTGCAATCACGTCGCCGCCTCCATCACGAGAGTACCGGCTCGAACATCGTCCATGCCGGAAACCTCCTCGCCGTCCCCATGTCCCAACCGCAGCGAATTGGCAATGACCATCACACTGCTGGCCAGCATGGCAAACGCCGCGAAGATCGGGTTCAGCCTGCCCGAAAGCGCCAGCCCGATCCCTACCACGTTATAAGCGAACGCCCAAAACAGATTGACCTTGATCGTCCGAACCGTGCGCCGTGCCAGCGAAATGGCCCACGGTATGCCAAGCAGATTCTCCCCAAGCAAGCACACGCCGCCGCTCTCGCGCGTAATGTCCGCGCCGCAGCCCATCGCAATGCCCACGTCGGCCGCCGCGAGCGCAGGCGCGTCATTGATCCCGTCACCCACCATCACCACCGCGCTGGAGGCGCCGCGCTGCCCTTTGATCTTCTCTACCTTGTCCCCCGGCCGCAATGCACCGTGTGCTTCAACATCAAGCATTTGGCCAATCGCCGCGGCCCGTCCTTCATGGTCACCGGTCACCACCACCGGCGACAACCCCATGCGTCGCAGCGCATCCATTGAGGACCGCGCCTCAGGTCGCATTCGTTCCGAAAACTCAAACACGCCGCGAACAGCGCCCGCCCAACCGATGCACGCCAACGGTGAACCGGCCGTGCGAATTCGCTCCACTGTTTCCTTTAGGTGCGCGTCCATGATGCAGCCGTTTTCTTTCATCATCGCGGGATTTCCGAGCATCGTCGATTCTGCATTCGCTATCGCGATGAGGCCGCGGCCCGGCACCGTGCGCACCTCCACCGCCGTTCCGTCGCAGCGATGGTGTAAGTTTGCATATTCCGCAATCGCCTTCGACAAGACATGGTTCGAGCCCTCCGCCAGTTGCCGCGCCGCACGAAGCGCGTCCTTGGCGTTTGCCTCATCAGCCGAATGAAACGCCGTCACAGTCGCCCCGCCGGTCGATAACGTTCCCGTTTTGTCGAAACAGATCGCCCGTGCCGCGGCTAATGTCTCTATCACGTCGCCACCGCGAAAGAGGATTCCCTTCCGCGCCGCACGACCCAGCGCCACCCACACGGCCATCGGCGTCGCAATGCCCAACGCACACGGACAGGCGATCAACAGCACCGCCATCGCCGACATCAACCCGCCGTCGATTCCGCCGCGACGCACACCAAGTGCAAACCCCGTCGCAGCGAGCAGCAGCGTCAGCGGCACAAATGCCGTCGCGATCCGATCGGTAAGCCGCTCCCACGCTCCCTTCGACCGTTTGGCTTCCTCCAGCAACGCCACCATGCGGCCGATCGTGCTGTGCGTGCCGACCGACGTCGCGCGTAGGCGCAGCAGCCCATCCACGTTGAGCGTCCCCGCTCGAACGATCGCGCCGACTTCCTTCACGATGGGCACACTCTCGCCGGTCAACATGCTCTCGTCGATGTGGGCGCGCCCATGCACAATCTCACCATCCGCCGCGATGCGCTGGCCCGCATGAACAATCAAGACATCGCCTTCGCACACCTCACCCGGTGCAACCTCCTGTTCACCATCGCCGCGCACAATCGACACTTTCTCGGGATACAACCCCTCCAACGACGCCACCGCCTTCGACGCCTTCAGCTTTCCGTTTGCTTCCAGCCATCGCCCCAGCGTCATGAACACCAACACCACGCACCCGGTTTCGAAATACACGGCCCCGCTGTCGCGCAGCGTGGAGACATACGAATACACAAATGATGCCGCCACGCCGAGCACCACCAATGCATCCGTCGAATAGACACCGCGCCGCGCCCCTTCCATCGCCGTCACAAGGATCGGCCATCCCAGCATGAAGAACACCGGCACCGAAAAGATGAGACACAAGAAACGCATCACACTGGAAAGTTGCAGTGAAAGGGGCGTTGCCTCCTCGGCGCTGAGTCCGTGTTGGCGATAGAGATACATGCTGAACATCATGACGGTCATCGAAAGAAAGACCGACAGGCCCATGCGCGTCAGCATCCAGTTCAGTTGGCCGGCCTCTCCGCGGGCGCGCGTAATATCCGCCGCCAGGTGGCATCCATAGCAGCAATACAACGGTCCGTCAGAAGAATGGGCCCCCGCGACCGGCAGGTGACAGAAGTCGCATGCTGCCGCCCCTCGCTCGTCGGTTGCGTTCATTAGAAATAGTTCTTCGCCATCGGAATCGCGAACTTCACGACATACCAGATGGCGCCCACCCAGAAGCAAATCCACAACGCACGGACATACCACGGAATATGGTGCGTGACATAAGTGTGATACCGGCCCTCGCTCTGCGGAGCGCCGTCATCGTGCGGCGTTGTCATGGCTCGTTCTTCCTTGCCTGTTCGTCCAGTGCGTCCAGTTCAGCCTCGCGCTCCAGCATGTCATACTTGGGCTTTTCGATATTGCGAAACATTCCATGCCGCGTGGCCCAGAGCAGCAGGCACACCATCCCCGCCGTCACGATCAGATAATTCGCAATCGGCACAATCGTGAAACCCGCCAACTGATCCTTTTTCACCGCCAGGATGAAGAGATACAGTTTCTCAATAAATCCGTACGACGCCGGACCGAGAATTGCAACGGCAATGCACCCGATCACAATCCGCTTGGTTCGCGATTCATTGGGTTGAGCAATCATGATTGACGGCTCCTTTCCGTCGGCGCGTTCACCACCTGCTTCGGCACCGGCTTACCGCCATAAGGCTGTTCGGGGTGCGCCGCCGGCCCGAGCGGCCCGTCGCCTTCGAAGTACGGATACTCCCGCAGCCAACTCCCCAGCGATTGGATGTACGTGATGATCGCCATGCCTTTCTTGTTCGGGTATCCCTGCTCATCCAGGAACCATGAATACGCGGGCATCACCGACGTGGGCTGCACCGACAGGGGATTGTAGAAGTGCGCCACGTGCCAATCATTCGGCCGACGTGCCGCCTCGCGAATCAAGTCCGGCCCCACGCGGCGCGTTCCAAACAGCACCGGCCGCTGCAGCGTGTTCTGATATTCCAACGCATGCGACACCGGGCCCCAACGAAGATCTTCGTTCGACACCGGCCGCACGAACTGCGAATGGCAATGCCAGCACGCCTCGGCCACATACACGTCGTGGCCCAGTTGCAATGCCTCGGCATAGGTCTTGTAGTTCACTTCGCCGAAGTGCTTCTTAAACTGCTCGGGATACCGCTCCGCCAGATCGGCGAACTCCGGCACCATGCCCTTTTGCGCCATCATGGCGACAGTCTGTTCCGGCTCTTTGTAATAGATCATCCACGGCAGCAGTGCCATGACGACGAAGGACAGCGCGAAGAAGCCCAGCCCCGCGATGAGAAAGATGCCTGATTTTGATTCAAACATGCGTCCAATCTCTCCTCGCCGTCACGCCGGCACCGGCGACGTACCCGGGGCAACCGGTTGCATCTGACGGCTCGCGACCGTCATCTGCCACGTCTTGTACAGATTCCAGAAGAACATGAAATTGCCGACGATGATCATCGTCCCGCTCACGCTGCGGATCAGCCAAAAAGGCATTGACGCGATCAGCGACTCTTCCCATGGGGCAAGGTTGCGCCACAGATTGCCCTGCACAACGCCCGCGACGAGCAGATCCGTGAACATGATCAACGTGCCCAGCGCGCTCAGCCAATAATGCCAACTGTTGAGCGCGTCGCTGTAATAGGCCTTCGCCCCGATGAGCCGGGGGAACAGATACAGAATGCTCCCGAGCAGCCAGAAGCCGAACACGCCGAACATCACCAGGTGAGCGTGCCCCACGACCCAATCCGTAAAATGGATGAGCCGCTGGAAAGTCAGCGTGGTTTGAAACGAGCATTGCAGGCACGTCGTGAAATAAAAGACCATGCCCGTGTAGAACCATCGAATCGGCAGGCTTGTCCGCAGTGCGTCGCCGCGACCGGCCAGCGTTCCGAAGAAGTTGATGATCACCGTCGTCACCACGAATTCAATCGCAATGGTCGTGATCACCGCGCCATGTTGCAGGAACAGCGGAATCGGGCTGTACAGGAAGTGGTGAATACCCGTCAGCGGATAGAAAAACGCCAACCCCCAGAAGCCGACCAGCGAAAGCCCGTGGCTCCACATCGGTTTCTTCAGAATGATCGGCACGAAGTAGTACATCAACCCCCAACCCAGCGGCGTCACGAACAGACCGACAAGATCGTGAATAAACAAGCCGCCGATCGCCCCGCCTGCCGCACCGCCGACCAGATACTGAGCGAGGAAATTGCCCATCGCATAAACAAGCGGCGTCCAGACAAACGCGGCGATGAAATACCACAGCGTGACATACATCGGCCCCTTCGCCCGGAAGATCGGTGTGAGAAAATTAATCGCCACGAGGATCAATCCCAGGAACGCGACCGGATCGACGTACGTCGGCGTCTCACCCCACTCCAGCGCCTGCGCGTGCCCGAGAATCAGGCCCACCGCCGTCGCACCGACAATCGCCTGCCACGCCCAGAAGATGAACCACGAGAGCGCCCGGCTGTACACCGGCTGACCGGTCATGCGCGGCACGGCCCAATACAGACAACCAAGAAACGCGTTCGCAATAAACCCATACGCGACGCCATTGGTGTGAACCAATCGCCACCGCCCCGGTGAGAGCAGTTCAACACCGGGGAACGGGTACTTCTGCAGGAACTGCAGCGAGAAAGAAAACCCCGCCAACAGTGCGACGCCGAGAAAGACCAGCGACGCAACAAGGTGCCACAACGCCAGCTTCCGATCCACCAACCCATCCACCGGCCGTACAGCCGATGACGCCGGCGGACTCATGGACACATTCAATGCCGTCATAACGTATTCCTTGCCCCGCGACAACGCGGTTGCCTAGCAATCAAAAGTCAAAACTCTGCCCCGGCTGACTCGTCGCCGGCTGTTCCACCTTCTTCGGCGGCGGTCCGTGCAAATAAATGGGTCGCGGTCGATTGCGAATCTGAACCTTGCCATCCTCCATAAGCGGTGGCCGTTGGAGGATCAGGCTCTGCACGTAATACGACATGGCCCAGAGATCCGCCCTTGAGACGAGGGGCGGATCCCCGGCATTCTTGCCCGGCACGTCGATCGAATCGACCCACGTCGGCATCGCCGTGCCCGTAATTCCGGCTGCCACCGATCGATAAATGTCGTCCGCCGTCATCCCGCCGCGTACATAATCGCGCAAGAAGTCCGGCGGATACAAAAGTTCGTCCTCGACGTTCTCCTTGCCCACCGACTGATCCATGTCGGGCCGGAATGTCTCGCGCGACTGACCACCGAACGTCACGATGTACTCATTCAGCTTCTTCGCATCCACATACGCCGGATGGCACGACCAGCAATTCGCATAGCCGTGATACACCGCCTCGCCGCGCTTGATCGCCTCGGATTTGTCCGCCATCTTGCGATACGGATCATCCACCAGCGGGATCGGCACCGGCGGATCGTTTTCCGTCCATTTTGGCGAAAACGTCTTGATGTAGCCGACGAGGCTGTCCACCGTCCGGTCGGGCAGCAGCTTGAACGACGGCATCGCACTTCCGCGGAGACCGCGCTTGATCGTTCGCCGCAAATCCTCATCCGTCGGCAACTGCCCCGACCTCGTCGAGCTGAACTTGAAGTTCCCGATGACAAAATTCCGCGGCTTCGGATTGAGAAACAGCGAAGCCTCGCCGACCCCGTCACCGTTCACACCATGGCAGCCCACGCAATAATTCGCATACGCCACCTTGCCCTCTTCCATCAGCGATGTCGAAATGCTCGTCTGGAAGCCGAAGTGCGACCGCTTCGACATATCGACATCCGGCCGCGACGAATCATCGCACGCCGGCATCATCGGCAACGCAATCAGAACCACCCCGATCAGTATGCTGCAACGCTTCACGCCCGCGCCTCCTGTCGCGCCACCGGAGGCGGTGCGAATTTCCCCCACTGGTCCACGGCCAGCATCGTCCACCCGAATACAAGATGCGTGGACAACGCGACATACAGCGGCACCTTCTCCACGATCCAGTTCCCGCCGATCAGCGTCGGCTGCAACCACGCGATGATGCCGTAGAAGTTAATCAGCCACACGCCGACGCCGAGTATCGATGCAATACAGAATCGCACCGTAAACGAGGATGCCCCGAAATAGCGGCTCAGAATCAGATGAAACGGCACGCCGCCGATCATGCCCGTGCCCAGATACAGGCAGCATCCCGCCGCGAGGGCGAAGCCGCTGTCCATGGTCAGCGCCTTCTCGCCAAGCGGGAACGTCAAGTACACGCGAATCAGCTCCAGCGGGTGCTTCCCCACCATCGCCGCGCCGACAATATTGAAGAGCAGACTGGTCACCGCCCCGGCCAGGCCCAGGATCATGCCCGCGAGGATGTGATACGTCGTGTAATACGTCGTCGGAACCCACGCGTTGGGGTTGATGTCGCTGACCAGTTCGGCCTCGACCGCCGCCACCTGGGCACGCAACTGGTCCAACTCCCGCAGTTTTGCATTGCGATCCATGATGTCTCTCACCACACCCCGCTGGCGCCGGGTACACCCAGCACCTCGAATGGGCAGGGTCTATGCAATTCGCGTGCTAGATCAGTGAAGTGGGCTGAGAAATGTGCTGGGCACGCGATTTGCATCGACTGTATGTGGACAACGCGGATCGTCAAGAAAAAACCGCGATGGAACCGGTTTCGGATTCCACGCAGGTGCGGCTGGGTCCGCGCGTGCTATGGATTTTTCCGCGAACCGACCGGCCGCCCCAGCAGATACCCCACCACGAACGTAACCCCCGTTGCAATGGGGTAATGCCAGAATGGCGTCAGGGCGGGCGGCTTTCCTCCCGACACGGGATACCACGTCAACGCCAATACCACCGCGATGGACGCCCCAACCCCCCAGAAGAGTCCACGGTCATCCCGCCTCTGAGGAAGAAACGCAAGCAGGAATACACCGAGTAGCGGTCCATAGGTATACCGCGCCAGCGACAACGCCAGGTCGATGACATTGTTGTATTGCTTGCTCAGTTCGATGCACCCCATTGCCATCAAACAAAGCAAACCTCCCCATACCACGACCAGGACCTTCGACCACACCACCGCCCGATTCGCGCGATGGGAGCTTTCGCCGGATGTGAGGTCCGATTGCTTCAGGAAGAAGCTCATCGTCGCCTGCGACAACGCCGCCAAGGCCCCCTCCAGCGTCGAAATCGACGCCGCGAAGATCGCCGCCACGATGATGCCCCGCACACCGACCGGCAATTCACGAAGGATGAAGAGTGGAAACAGCCGCTGCTTGTCCGTCGCCAGTTGCGCCGCCTCGTCTGCGGTCAACGGCCGCTGTTGAAAGTAGGCATACAGCGCGATGCCCACGCCGAGCATCAGCACGGGGATAAAGAGACTCACGTTGCTCCATAGGATCGCTTTGCGCGCATCGTCTTCCGACCGGCAGCAGAAGATCCGTTGCGCCATGACTTGATCCGTCCCGAAAGCGGCGAGATTCAGAAACGGCAATGCAAGGATGCCGCACCAAAAAGTGTATTCGCGCGAGGGGTCCATGGAGAAATCGAAGAGTTGAAACTTCCCGACCTCCTGTGTGACGCGAATTACCTCCGAAGCGCCGCCCGGTACCGCCGCGATGGATGCAATCAACGCGAGGACGGCACCAACAATTATTACGCCGAACTGGATCACATCCGTCCAGATGACGGTCGTCATTCCCCCGAGAAGCGTCCACCCGATCGCAAAGGCTCCCATCAGCCAGATCGCCGGGATTGGGTCCAGTCCCGCCACCACGCCGAGCACCGACGCCGTAATAAAGAGCCGCGCCCCCTGACCCAGCACCGCCCCAAGAAAGAAAAGCCCCGTCGTCGTGTGTTTCACCCGCGGGCCGAGCCGTGCCCCGGCGTAGTCATACGGGCTGTAAATCTCGTGCTCATAGAAACGACGCACAAAGTACTTCGCGACGATCCAGCGAGCGAGAATGCTCCCCAATGCCAGTTGCAGATAGGTCAGATTCCCGCCGACGGCGTAGCTGATCGTCGGTACGCCGACAATCGTCGCCGCCGAAATCTCCGTCGCGATGATCGACCCGCTGATCGCCCACCACGGCAGCTTGCGCCCGCCAAGAAAGAAATCGCGAATCGTCGCCTGCTTGCCCGCCAGCTTCGCCCCGATCAGCGTCGTCCCGACGAGATAGCCCGCGACGACAAGCCAGTCGAACGTCGAAAACTTGGATGGAAGCTCCGCGAGAATCACCACGACAAACTATGGCACGAAGTCGCGCCGCTGGCGAGGGATATCCCGGCTCCAATAGACACTTTGGAGGTGGATACCGGACGATTCGGCGAATCCTGCGCTCGATTAACCCCTTGGAAACTCTGCCCGCAATATCCCCGCCGCCGTCGTCACGCACGCCCCCCCAATTCGAACATCGCGCGTCCCCGATGACGATTGCGTCACCACCACGCGCACCATCCCCGCGCGGGCTGCATTTCCCTGTGCACAATAAAAGTCCGCCCGTCCCGATGAGATCGCCACCACGCCGCATTCGACGAGGTGCAGCCCCAGCGGGCCATGCGCCGACCCTGTCACCGGATCCTCATCAATCCCCGCCGCCGGCGCAAAGAACCGCGACTGCGTCACCGTCGTCTGCGAGAGTACATTCGTCGTCGTCACGAATACGCCGCGCAGCCCATCATGCTTGCAATATCGCGCCAACTCGCTCATCGGCGGCGCCAGCGACAGCAACGCCGGCAACTCCTTCACCGCAAAGATCACGTCGTCATCGTGCGTCCGAATCGCCGGCAATCGCGGGTCGAGTTGATCCATCGAAAGCCCCAGCCGATCGAGCAGCGGCGGCAGGATCACGCTTCGACTCTTCGGCTCGCAGTGCGGCATGTCCAGCCAGATCGTCGGCGGCTTCGACGCGTCGGTGTGTGCCTCGGTGCGTACGTTCAAAATCCCCGATCGCGTCTCGATCGGCAGCATCGTCCCCGGCTCAGTCAATTCGCGGGAGAATCGCCCCGTCTCCAGCAACGCATGCACGCCGCCCAGTGTTGCGTGCCCGCAGAAATCCACCTCGACCCCCGGCGTGAACCACCGAAACCGCACGGCTGCATCCTTGGTGGTCGGCGTCAGGATGAACGTCGTTTCCGGTGCCGCGAACTCCCGCGCGATAAGTTGCATCTGCCGGTCAGTCAGCCCGTCGGCGTTCAGAATCACACCCGCCACGTTGCCGCCGCCCGCCGACAACGCAAAGGCATCCACCAGCCGAAATTCTCGTTCAGGATTGTTCATTCGTGTCCTTGGTCAGCCGCCTTCAACATCATTTACTTCGCGATCCGATCCCCCGTCACGGTCATCTCCACCGGAGCGGGCAGCGGCAGATTCTTGAGCTGCTCCCCGATCAGTTTCTTATCCCCAACCAGCACCAGCACAGCGCTTTCGAGCGGAATCGCCGGCCGCGCCAGCGCGTTCAAGTCTGATTCGCTGATCGAGCCCAGCAACGTTAGATCATCCCCCAACGATGAAAACGGCATCCCGTTCTGTTCGCGCTCCGACGCCACGGCCAGCAATCCGCCGAGCCCCTGAAACGCCTCAACGAGATCGACGCGATTCGTCTTGCGAGCCTTCTCCGCCTCTTCCGCGGAAATGTCGCCGCCGCGAATCTTGTCGAACTCCTTCATGAACTCCTGCAGCGCCGCCCCTGTGTATTCCGCCTGCACGTCAGCCCCCGCGGAGAAATACCCGGTGCCGCTGCGCAGATTGAAACTCGACCGCGCCCCATAGGTGTACCCATGCTGCTCGCGAAGATTCTGATTCAACCGGCTCGTAAAGCTCCCGCCGAGAATCGTATTCAGGCAACCCAACTTCACCCGGTCCGGCGACCGATACGTCGCCGCTGGCGCATAGAATCGAATCACGGTCTGCACCGATTGCGGTTTGTCCACCAGTACGACGCGCATCGGGCTCGTCGGTGCCGGCATATCTTTTCGCTCGCGCTTCACAACCTGCCCCGATCCCTTCCAGGAACCCAGCGCCTTCTCCAGCGCAGCCTTCGCATCGGCCGCCGACAGATCACCCGCCACAAACAGAATGCTCCCCTTGGGGTTGAACATCTGCTGATACCGAGCCTTGATCGCGGCCAGGTCCAATCCCTTCACCGTGTCCATCGATCCTTCGCTCGGCCGCCCATAGGGGTGCTCGTCGCCGAAGAATGTCCGCATGCCCACGCGCGCCGCAACCTGCGTCGGCCGATCCTCCGCTTGCTTCAGCGCTTGCAAGTGCAGCGTCTTGACCCGATCCCATTCCTTCTCTTCCATGCGCGGTCGGGCGACCGCATCGGCATACAGCGCCAATGCCGCGTCAAAGTTCCGCTTCAGCACGGAAAGCCCAATTCGCCCCGATTCTTGGTCGACCGCCGTCATCAGCGTCGCACCAAGCAGATTTAACTCATTGGAGAATTCCAGCGCACCGCGACTGCCCGCCCCCTCGTCGATCATCCCGGCGGAAAGAACCGAAAGCCCGGCCTTCGCTGCGTCATCACTTCCCGCGCCGTCCGGAAGTTGCATCAGCAGATTCACCAGCGGTAGCTCACGCCGCTCCCAATGCCGAACCTCAAGACCATTGGAAAGGGTGAAAACCTCCGGGCCTGTCGGTGCAAACGGCTTCTCCGCAACCAGGTCCGGCTGCTTGTCGCGCGGCGAAGGTGCATCTTTTTCTTCCGGCAACACCCGCATCACGAGCCTTGCGTTGGGCGTCAGCACTTTCTTCGACCACGCCTGCACCGATTCCGTCGTCGCATTGCGATACCGATCCAGGTCGCGCTTGAAGGAGTTCGGCTCGTTGAAATAGAATTGATACCGGTTGAGCGAGTCCGCCTTTGCCAGGACCGACTGAAGGCTTGCCACCGACATGTACTCAATTCGCGTCTTCTGCCGTTCCAACTCCTCCTTGGTCGGCCCCTTCTCGACAAACTCAGCCAGCACCTCATCCGTCGTCTTCTCGATCTGATCGAGCGACACGCCCGGCTTGGCCGTCACTTCAACTTGAAAAAGTGAACCCAGGTACATCGACTGCTGATTCACCGACACGTCCGTCGCAATCTTGTCCCGATAGACCAGCCGCTCATACAACCTGCTCGACTTTCCGGTCGCCAGCACTGCCGACGCGAGGTCCATGTCCGC
Organism: uncultured Planctomycetaceae bacterium; assembly: GCA_964605185.1. Classification (GTDB taxonomy): domain Bacteria; phylum Planctomycetota; class Phycisphaerae; order UBA1845; family UTPLA1; genus JACRIM01. Next base: position 6,882 of record CAZSBF010000046.1, on the reverse strand, counting down.
ATCGCCATCCGAAAACGCCGCCGGACTGTGATACACCATCGTCGTCCGGCCGAATTGCACCGCGTCGGTGTACGTCACCCGGCGAACATCGCTGAGCGAAACCGGGTCCGCCATCCGATTGACCGGCTCCGGGCCGCGCGGCAGCGTCCCAAAGAGTTTGGCGATCAGTGGCTTGATCTCCTTCGGATCGAAATCCCCTGCAACCACCAGCGACGCATTGTTCGGCAGGTAATACGACGCGAAAAAATCCTTCACGTCGCGAACCGTCGCCGCCTGCAAGTCTTCATGCGTGCCGATCACTTCAATGTGATACGGGTGCCCCGGCGGGTACATCAACTCCGTGATCTTCAAATCCGCCTTGCCATACGGCCGCATCTCACTCGTCTGTCGCCGCTCGTTGCGCACCACGTCGCGCTGCTTGTCGAGCTTCTCCTGCGTCATCTCCTTGCCGAGGTCTTCCAGCCGGTCCGCATCAAGCCACAAGAGCGTCGGCAAGAGGCTCGACGGCCCCGTGGAGTAGTAGTTCGTCCGATCCTGCGACGTGGAAGCGTTGTTGTTCCCGCCGCCGCGCTCCATCAATACGTCAAACGAATTCCCCGCGACGCGCCGCGTACCCATGAACATCAAATGCTCAAACAGGTGCGCGAACCCGCTTCGCCCCAGCGCCTCATCCTTCGAGCCGACATAGAACCATGTATTGATGCACGCCACCGGCAGGCTGTGATCCTCATGCAGGATCACAATCATCCCGTTGTCGAGCTGGTACTTCTCGACCTTCACGTCCTGGGCCGAAACCGACCCGGCACAAAGCGCAACCAACACTACGACCGATGCGAATACGCGATTCACGGGGATACCCTTTCCTGGTGAGGAGGATTGGTTCTTAACGGACGCAGATTAAACGCGGGGCACGCCGGGGTCTAACAACGCCCATCGGCAGGCGCATTCACGAACCCCCCGTTTTCACGCGAACGCAGCCCTATTCGCCATCGTTAATAAACCCGGCGTTCGCTACAATACATATCGTGGGCCGCGTGTGACGCTGGCCTCCGTTTCTCGTTCTAAATGCTTGACGGCGGGTGACTTGGGAATGGCGAGCACTGCGGAGAATCCATCGCTTGAGGTCGAATCCGGCGGGGTCGGTCTGCGCCATATCCCGCTGATTTTCGTCCGCCCCTCCGCCGCCTTCTCCCGGATGGAGGACACCGGCGCCTACGGGAAAGCCCTTGTCGTCCTCCTCGCGCTCGCCATCCTCGTCGGCTATGCCCAGGTACAGACCGGCCTCATCGACCGCGTCGTCGATCAGCAAACCGAGCAGCAACTCGCCGAACTCGAGAAAGCCCAATACGGCGTCGTGGACAAGCTGGAGCTGAAAGACGCCATGGATGCCGTTCGCAAGGGCGGCCAGTTCATGAGAATGGTCCAGCGACTCGCGGCCGTCGTCTTTGCACCGACATATCTGCTGGTGTCCTCGCTCATCATCGCGTCAATTCTGTATGCCTCGGTCGCATTGATCGGTCGCAAGCCGGAGTGGCACACGTTGATGTCGATCTGTGTCTATGCCGCGTTTGTCGACCTCGCCGCCATGACCCTGCGGCTCTTCATGATGCTGACCTACCGAACCCTCGATCTGGACACGTCGCTTCGCCTGCTAGCAGAGCCCGGCAAGCCGACGGTCCTCGCCGGCATCGATCCATTCCGAATTTGGTTCTGGGTTCTGATCCTCATGGGTCTACTCATCACGCGCCAACTCAGCCGCCGCGCAGCCTTTGTCGCCTGCGGCCTCATGTTCGTCAGTTCGACCGGAGCGATTATTGGGCTGCAGTATCTGCCAGCGATGGCCGGATAGCCGTCCACGCAACACACAGTGGCACAGGGAGCACAGAGAATGCGTAAGTTCGCGACACTCATCATCCTCGTCGTCGTCGCCGGAGTGATCTTCGGCCTCGGCTACTTCCGCCGCGGCGCCGATGACAAACCGATCCTCCACGTCGCCGACGATGTCCCTTTGACCGTCAGCATCGCCCAGCCCACGCGCCAGGAAATCACCCAGATCGTCCAGGCCCCGGGCGATGTCGAAGCCGTCCTCGAAGTCGAAGTTCGCTCCGAAATCGTCGCCAAGATCGACGAAATGCCTGTCAAAGAGGGCGACATCGTCAAGAAGGACGATCTCCTCTGCCGCCTGAACGACTCCAATCTCCGCGCCGAGGTCCAGTCCGGTATGGCCCGCGTCGCCCGCCTAAGAGCCGCCATCGTCGACGCCGAAGCCGAGGCCGAAAAAGCCGACCGCGACTATCGTCGCCAGCTCCAGCTCACCGAGGTCGACGCCACCAGCGACAAAGAGCGCCAAGACTACAGCACCACGTTTAAGAAATCCCGCGCCCTGCTCGAAATGCGCCTGCAGGAACTCGCCGAATCCGAAGCCTACCTCACCCGGCTCAAGGAAGACCTGAAGAAAACCGTCATCACCGCCCCTATCGGCGGCATCATCTCCAAGCTCAGCGTCAAAGAGGGCGAGATCGTCGTCACCGGCACCATGAATAACCCCGGCACCGTCATCATGACCATCAGCGACCTCTCCAGAATGCAGGTCCGCGCCCGCGTCGATGAAGTCGACGTCCCCATGGTCAAGCCCGGCCAGAAGGCCCGCATCTTCCTCCAGGCCGACCAGCAGAAGTCCATTCCCGCGCAGGTCGTCCGCGTCGCTTCGAAGAGCACCAAGGTCGTCGGCCGCGATGTCGTCAGCTTCGAAACAATCCTCGAAGTCCAGTCCAACGACGATCGCGTACGTCCCGGCATGACCTCCAACGTCGAAATCGAAGTCGCCAAACAATCCGACGCCGTCACCATCCCGGTCGAAGCCGTCGTCCATCGCATGAGAAAAGATCTGCCCGAGGATGTCGTCCGCAAATACGACGCCATTCGCAACCGCGACCTCTCCGAGCAGGCCCGCCAGGCGCAATACATCAAAGTCGTGTACATCAAAGAAAACGACGTCGCCCGCGTTCGCCTCGTCGACACCGGGATCGCCGACAGCCGCTTCGTCGAAATGAAGAACGGCCTCGACGCGAAGGAAACCGTCATCACCGGCCCATACCGCAGCCTCGACCAACTGAAGGAAGGCCAAAAAGTCGCCCTCTCCAAGGAAGACGAGAAGAAGCTAAAAGAAAAGAAGGACGAGAAGCACCTCGCCGAAGGCAACGACAAGTCCGGCGAAAACGGTGCCGGCTAATCCGACCCATACCGTACGGCTATGTGGCACCGACGATCAGTCGGTGAAGTTCCAAGTGTGGCACGGCGACTGTTCTTGTGTGGCACCGGCTAATAGCCGGTGCGAGCAACCAATGACCCCCGACACTCGCAAAAAACTCATCGAACTTCGCAACCTGCGCAAGATCTATCGCGTCGGCACCGAACTCGTCCACGCCCTTCGCGGCGTCACACTCTCCATCCACGAAAACGAATTCGTCGCCATCATGGGCCCATCGGGTTCCGGCAAATCCACCCTCATGAACATCCTCGGCTGCCTCGACGTCCCCACCGAGGGCGACTACTTCCTCGCCGGTGAAGATGTCGCCAAGCTCTCCCAGTCCGGCCTTGCCCGAATCCGTGGCCGACAGATCGGCTTCGTCTTTCAAAACTTCGAGCTGCTCCCGCGCATGACCGCGCTCAAGAACGTCCAACTCCCGCTCATGTACTCGCAGCTTCCCAAGAGCAAACAACGCGCCCTCGCCGCCCTCGAAATGGTCGGCCTCGCCGATCGCGCCAAACACCGCCCCAACCAACTCTCCGGCGGCCAGCGCCAGCGCGTCGCCATCGCCCGCGCCCTCGCACAACAACCCGCCATCATCCTCGCCGACGAGCCCACCGGAAACCTCGACACCAAGACGGGTAACGAAATCATGGCCGTCTTCGACATGCTCCACGGCGCCGGCCAGACCATCATCATCGTCACCCACGAACCCGACATCGCCATGCGCTGCAAGCGCGTGGTCACCCTCCGCGACGGCCTCGTCTCTTCCGACACCGTACCGAGCATGGGCCTGGAATCCGTCGAGTCACAAAGGATCGCGTCATGACGCCCCGATTCCTTAGTGGGGCAGGCGTCTCTGCCTTCCTTGCCCGCGCCAACGCCCTCCGCATCCGCATCGGCACCACCACCCTCCGCCACGCCTCCAACATCACCACCGCCTTCAGCCAGATCTGGGCCAACAAAGGCCGCTCCCTGCTCACCACCCTCGGTATCATCATCGCCGTCACCGCCATCATCACCGTCGTTGCCTTCGTGCAGGGCTTCGGCGATTACATGTCCAAAATGCTCCGCGGCTACGGCACCAAGCAGATGATCGTCCGCTCATGGACGCCGCAGGATGAAGACGCCTTCGGCATGGGCCGCGTCACCCTGGACATGAACGACGTCCGCGCCGTCGCCGCCGAGTCCCCGCACATCTCCCGCATCACCCCCTTCGTCTTCACCGAGACCGACGTCGCCTACGGCCGCGCCAAAGCCACGCAGATCGCCATCCGCGGCGTCACCGAGGATTACCAGGTCATCCGAAATTACTACGCTGACGCCGGCCGCTTCTTCGGCCCCATCGATGTGGAGAACAGCGAAAACGTCTGCGTCCTCGGCCGCACCATGTTGAAGCTGTTGGAGTGCGACGAATCCGTCATCGGCGAACACGTCATCATTCGCGATCAGCGCTTCCGCGTCGTCGGCATCCTTCAGACCAAGGGCAGCTTCATGGGCGAGGATCAGGATCAAACCGTCATGATCCCCTACACCACCGCCCTCAACCTCTACACCTCCCAGCGCGAAGACCTCCGCTTCCTCTGCGAAGCCTCCGACGAAAAATTCATCAACGAAGCCGAAGGTGAACTCACCCGCGTCCTTCGCCGCCGCCACAAACTCGAACCCGGCACCCAGAACGACTTCGAAGTCCAGCGCCAGGATCAGATGCTCAAACAGTTCGACAAGATACGCATGGCCGTCACCGCCCTCCTCGCCGGCATCGTCAGCATCTCCCTCATCGTCGGCGGCATTGGCATCATGAACGTCATGTTCGTCTCCGTGACCGAGCGCACCAAGGAGATCGGCCTGCGCAAGAGCGTCGGCGCCCGTCGCCGCGACATCCTCGCCCAATTCCTCACCGAAGCCGTCGTCCTCAGCACCACCGGCGGCGGCATCGGCATCGCCCTCGGCTATGCCTTCACCTACGTCGCCTCGCTCCATCCGAAAATGGTCGACATCAGCGTCCCCATGTGGTCCGTCGCCCTTGCCACCGGCTTCTCACTCGGCGCGGGAATGCTCTTCGGCATCCTCCCCGCCTTCAAGGCATCCATCCTCCACCCCATCGACGCGCTGAGGCACGAATGAACGGCGAATTGCCCATCACGAATGACTCGATGCCGCACAGCACGGCCGCGCTCGCCGCGCCGTTTGTCATGGGTAATCCGAAATTCGCCATTCCGCCCGAGTCGCGCGCCGCAAGGGTGGCCCACCTGCTCACTGGCGGCTTCATCCGCCACTGGCAAAACATCCTCACCGCCTTCGTGCAGGTCTGGGCCAACAAGGGCCGCAGCGTCCTCACCACCCTCGGCATCATCATCGGCGTCACCAGCACCATCACCGTCGTCAGCATGGTCCAGGGCTTCGGCAACTATGTCACCGACATCATCCGCGGCTTCGGCACCAACCTCATCTTCGTCTTTCCATACTCCCCCGAAGGTTTCAAAGACATCCTCCTCGGCCGCGTCACCATGGATGTGGAGGATGTCCGCGCCGTCGGCGCACGCTGCGACAAGGTCCGCCGCATCTCGCCGATCATCTTCTCCCAGGCCACCATCGAGTTCGGCCGCAGCAAGGTGTCCAACGTGCGCATCCGCGGCGCCACCGAAGAGTTCCAGTCCATCCGAAGTTTCTATGTGGATAAGGGCCGCTTCTTCGGCCCGCTGGAGGTCGATCGCGGCGCCTATGTCTGCGCCCTCGGCGCTGACATGCTCCGCCAGTTGCAGTGCGACGAGCGCATCGTCGGAGAAGACATTTATATCTCCGGCCAGCGCTTCCGCGTCCTCGGCATCCTGGAGCCCAAGGGTAAAGTCATGGACGACAACCCCGATGAAGTCGTCGTCGTGCCTTACACCACCGCGCTCAAGGTCTGGCCCGAGATGCGCGTCTTCATGCCCTTCATGGTCGAAGCCACCGGCGAAAAGGACGCCGCCGAATGCGCCTTGCAGATCACCCGCGTCCTCCGCGAACGCCACAACATCCCGCCCGGCACCACCAGCGACTTCCGCGTGCACACCCAGGATGAATTGCTCCGCGATTTGGAGCGCGTCAAAATCGCCGCCACCAGCGTCCTCGCCGGCATCGTCGGCATCTCCCTCATCGTCGGCGGCATCGGCGTCATGAACGTCATGCTCGTCACCGTCACCGAGCGCACCCGCGAGATCGGCCTCCGCAAATCCGTCGGCGGCCGTCGCCGCGACATCATGGCCCAGTTCTTAACCGAGGCCGTCGTGCTGGCGGTGGTCGGCGGCTCCATCGGCGTCTTTCTGGGTTATTCGATTTGTTATGTTGCCTCGCTTCACCCCTCAATGGTCAAGGTCAATGTCCCCATGTGGGCCGTCGCGCTGGGCTTAACCTGCTCCGCCGGCGTCGGCGTCCTCTTCGGCATGATCCCCGCCTTCAAAGCCGCCATCCTCCACCCCATCGACGCCCTGCGCCACGAGTGATCCCCAATCTTTTCAACGGACACAGCCGGTGTATGGGATTGTGTGGCACAGGTTTTCAACCTGTGAGCACCCTCGCTCGTGCGTGTCGAAGAGTCGCCTTGGAGACATTCCCATCTCGCACGCACTCACGTGGGATTCCCATCCCAC
>CAZSBF010000045.1:0-34596 GCA_964605185.1 uncultured Planctomycetaceae bacterium | reverse complement strand
GTTCAGGAAGTCGCGGGTGTCGATGAACTCGGGGCCGATCTTTTTTGTCTGCGCGTTCATGTTGTGATAGTTGCCCAGTGGCAGGCAGATGCCGGTGGCGTCGTAGCCGTAGTGGCAATAGGCCGTTGATTCGCAGGTGCCGCCGTCCATGAGTTTGCGCTGGAAGCGGAAGGATTTGTTCTTCATTGCGAGATTCTCGGCGACGACCTGGCAGTAGGCCGTTGCGGCGGGGGTGAAGACCGAGGCCTTGTCGCCGACGCGGAGGACCGGCCCATCGCCGAGGGCGACGCCGGTGATGGCCTTGCTGCACTCGACGGCGACGATGACGGCGTTTGCCGGGACTGTCTTTGCGGCGACGGCGGCCAATGCCCCGGCGAAGCCGACTTCCTCGGCGCGGGTGAAGAAGGCGAAGCATTGGACGGCGATTCGTTTGCGGCAGATTTCATCGAGCATGCAGAGGATGCCCGCCAAACCGGCGACATCGTCGCAGGCGCGGGCGTGGAGCTGGGTGCCGCGGATGACGGCGTCGGGGATGTTCCACATGCCCGGGCTGCCGAGTGCCACCGGTGCGGCACAGTTGGCAATGACGCCCTGCGGGGGGCTTTGATCGCGGAAAGAGCTTGCACTGGCGGCGGCTTTCTTGTCGCGCGATGTGGTTGGTTTTGCGGGGATGACCTTTTCAATCTTTGCGGGCACCCAGCGGCCGTTGGAGAAAAACTGGATGCGCTCGTTGTGGAAATAGGATGCGCTGACCCAGCCGCGAAAGTCGGCCTCGATGCGGCGACTGTCGAGCGTGCGCGTGGCGGTGAAGCCGGGGTGATCCATGTGGGCGGCGAAGAGGATGGGTCGGCCGACGCGGGCTTTGCGGCGCGGCGTGTAGCGGACGAGGAGATTGCCGAAGGGGTCGGTGGTCAGGCGAAGGGCGGGCCGCTTTGCGACGAAGGCGCGGATGTAGGCGATGACGCGCGATTCGACGAAGGGGGCGGTGGGGAGGTTGACGACGTCGCGGAGGATTTTCAGGCGTTGGGCGGACATGGGTTTTGGCTCCTTCTCTGATGGGGCATGATAAAGCCCGGCTGAAGCCGGCTGCATCTTTTCAATATGGGAATGTCTACCACCAGCTAAAGCAGGTGGCAAAAGCCGGCCGGCTGAAGCCCGGCGGGGGGAGCCGGGGTGTTGGGTGTTTGGAGCAGGTATCGCTTGCGTAGGAAATCTTGTTGCCGTTGCGCGAAGGCAGGCAGGGACGCCTGCCCCACTTCTGAGGGACGCCTGCTTCACTCTTGGGGATGCCTGCTTCACTCATCGGGACGCCTGCTTCACACTCAGGAACGCCAGCCCCATTTTCAGGGGCGCCGGTTCGCCGTCGCGGGTTTTCGATGGGTGCGTGAGGATATGGTGGGGGTGCGGGGCCGCGTGCTGGCGCGTGCGGCTCGTTGAGGCCGTGCGTTCTTTCCGCGACTCTCCGTTGAGGCAGAAATTGCCGATAGATATTCATGGCGACTATGCCGCACGCGATCAACACGACCGCAGCGACCGCCGACGGGGACGCGGGGTTTGTCTGCGTCTGCTGCGGGAAGGAGCGGCGCGCGGGGGTGCCGGTGGTTCGCGCGGCGGGCGATGCACGGCCTTTCGAATTGCACCGGTGTGATTCGTGCGGCGTCGTGCAGCAATTTCCGCGATGGGCCGCGCCGAAGATCACCGCGCTATACGATCAGGACTATTACGTTTTCGCCGAGCGCGAGGAGCATCGGTGGGCGCGGGCGGTGCAACAATATGTGATTCACCTGGCGTCGTTCGAGGCGACCCCGGCATTTCAGGATGCCCACCGTGCAACGGGTGCGGCACACCAGCGGCAGGGGCTGCGGCTGCTCGACATCGGCTGCGCGCGGGGGCACCTCGCGGCGCTGGCGCGGCAGCGCGGCTGGCGCGTCACGGGGCTGGACCTCTCGGCCGATGCGATCAGCGAAGCGGCGGTGCGATTTGGGTTGGACGTTCGCGCGGGCAGTCTGGCGAGCCACGCGGGGACGCTGATGCCGTTCGACGTGATTCTTCTCGGCGATGTGATCGAGCATGTGCCCGACCCGGTGCGATTCCTGCAGGATGTTCGCAAGGTGCTCATGCCCGGCGGCACGCTCTGCATCGACACGCCGAACTGGGGCGGGTTCTGGCGGCGGTGGGGCGGCGCGGGGTGGCTGGGGCTGAATCGCTTTCATATCAACTTGTTCGACGCGGAGAGTCTTGGCGGGTTGCTGACGCGGTGCGGCTTCACGGGCGTTCATCTTGCTGCGTACACGCACTACCGCTATCAAAGCTGGGTTGCGCGGCCCGAGGTGCGGCGGTGGATTTCGTGGCTGCCGGGTTTTCTGGGCTGGCGGATCGGGCGGTTTCTTGAGAAGCGCGGCGGCGGTCGGGCGTGGTCGCACCTGGTGGCGAATCCACCGGTCGATCTTGATGCGGCCGTGCAGCGCGTGCAGTCGCTGGCGGCGAATCCGATCGCGGGGATGCAGTCGCCGACGCGCGGGGACAATCTCATCGCGCGGGCGACGCGGTAATTACGAGGGAACGGGGAACAGGGAACAGGGAACAGGAGAAGGCACCGCGGCAGAGGAGCGCGAGGCGCCGGGGTGATCACACTTAAGGCCTATCCGAATAACGGCTTCGCACCGGCTATTAGCCGGTGCCACACGGGGTCATTCGGACAGGCTCTTAATTGTTCTTAAACAACGGACCCGGGGCGGCGTCGGTTCGTTCGACGACGATGGTGTTCTCGCCATATTCGCTGCTGTGGGCCGCTTCCGCTTTTTTGGCACCCTTCTTCACCTTGCCGGAGAGGTCGAGTTCTTCATCGGCGCGGGCGGTGACGCGCTTGGCAATGGTTAGTAAGTCGCTGGTCAGACTTTCTTTGTTGATCCGCTTGATGGAGGCGCAGGAGTTCACCAGTTCGCCGATGTAGCGCGTGAAGATGCTGCGGCGATCGGTTTCGTACTTTTGCTTCTTGCGGCGGTTCAGGAACATTTGCAGCTTGCGGCAGGCATCCTGCACGGCGAGGCGAATCTCTTTTCGGATTTCGTCGTAGTCGGCGACGGCTTCTTTTCCTTCGCTGGTGAAGGGAACCCACACGCTGGCCATGTGGACGAGGATCGCGAGCGGGCCGACGGGTAGATTGCCGCCGGGCTGCGAGAGGCCGTAGCGTCGCCAGTCGATTTCGATGGTGGCTTTGTAGATGCAACAGGCCGACGCTTGATAGAGCAGGGGCACACGATTGGCGAAGCGCATGAGCTTGGCCTGCGATGGTTGGCGGGACTCCTGCACGACCTTGCCGCGCTTCACCACGGCCTCGGCGGCGGATTCTTCTTCGACTTCGTTCGGGTCGGGCCCGAGTTCGCCGCCATAGGCGAGGCCGACTTCGATCTGGAAGGGATTGCCGCGATAGACGGCGGGGCTGCGCGTCGTCGCGGTGAAGAATTCGGCCTTCACGCCTTTGAGGAGGCCGGCGAGGATTTGTTGCGGGCCGATGGGGGAGAGGCAGTCGGTCGACGGCGGGCGGATTTGTGTCTCCTGCATGGCTTTGTAGAGCGTTTCGGCTTCATGCGTGCCAATGCGCGAGGGGCGGGCGCGCGTCGAGAGTTTGGCGGCTTCGCAGATTGAGCCGGCGGTTCCGGTGCTCACGCGACTGAATTCGCTGTGGAGGAATTGCGAGAGCGTGCCGGCGTTGGAATCCTTCAGCATTTTGATGAGGACGCCGAGTTCGATGCCGTAGGGGTGCGGCTTGATCTCGACGGTCGGCTCGGGGACGGTTTGCGTGCCGCGCGGGAATTCGACGTGGACGCCTTCGGGATCAGTGAGGCTGATTGTCGCGTGCGGGTTGGCGATGGCGGTGAGTTCGAGGTATTCGTCGACGGAGGCGCGGCCCTTTTGGTAGCCGGCGACGAGTTCGATTTGCACCTCGGTGCCGTGTTCCCATTCGACGGAGACTTTTTTGTCCACGACGATCTGGGGTTTGTTGGCCTTGGTGTCGATCTGCAGTTCGTAGTAATGGGCTTCGCTTCGCTTTCCGGTGCGCGAGGTGATCTTCACGCTCTTGCCGGTGGTGAGCAGGCCGTACATGCCGGCGGCGGAGATGCCGATGCCCTGTTGGCCGCGGGACATCTTCAAACGGTGGAACTTCGAGCCGTAGAGCAGCTTGCCGAAGATGTTGGGGATTTGCTCTTTCACGATTCCGGGGCCGTTGTCGCGGACGGCGACTGTGAATCGTTCGGTGTCGACCTGCGAAAGCTTCACGTGGATGTCGGGGAGGATGCCGGCTTCTTCGCAGGCATCGAGGCTGTTGTCAACGGCTTCCTTGACGGTGGTGAGCAACGCTTTGCGTTTGTTGTCGAAGCCGAGGAGGTGGCGGTTCTTGGCGAAGAATTCGGAGACGGAGATTTCGCGCTGGGATTTGGACATGCTCTCGGCGGTGGCGTACTTTTTTGTTGAGGACCGCTTTGAGGAACTTCGCTCGTTGGACGAGTCCTGCGCGCGAGCAAGAGGCTTCTCTCGCTCCGACGGGACCGCGTGCTGGCGCGTGCGGCTCGTTGAGGTTTTTTTCTTGGCCATGACATTTTCCAATTTGGATGAATCGGCGGGTGCGGCGGTGCCGAAGGCGAACGCCATCTGCGCGGCGGGCGTCTTGGGCGGCTGTTTCCGGGTGGGTTTTGGGGAAGCGGTTTTGGTGGCGGCCATCCGTGGCTCCGATCGTCCGTACTTGATGAAACGAGGTTACTCTGACTTCGTGCCCCTACTGGGTTGCTTGGTCGCGAATCGTCCGCAGAATCTCGTCCATCGTCAATCCACTCAACGCATTGGCGCGCTCCTGCGTGTAGTCGCCCGCGCCGGCGTCGAACTGTTGCAGGAAGCGAAGTGCTCCGTCAGGGCCGAGGTGCTCGACAAGGGCTTTGAAACCTTCGCGGCGAAGCTCAAGGGGTGTCAGGGTACGTGTCGTCATGGTCGACTTTTCATCACGACCCATTCAAACGGCCGATTCATCGCACAGACGTCCAGGTAAATTCTCATCGGCGGACATCATATATCGTATCGCGCCGGCGAGCGGACTTCTCTGCTGACACCCCAATCCCTGTTTTTTACCGAACCAAGCCCCCTGCAAGTAATACCCATCCCGATTCGGGTCGATATCACCTTGGAGTCGATGCATGGCGGTTCGACCATTCTCGGACCGACCGGAGAGGCTGTGTATGTTCGCAAATAGACAAGGCGTGAATCAGAAAAGCTCTGCGAACGCCTATCAGTCGGGGCTTTCCGCGTTTGAGACCGGGCGCTATGCCGAGGCCATTGAGCTGCTGACGCCGGTGGCCGAGCAGCGCGGACTGGCGTCGACGCTGGCAAAGTTCTACCTTGGGCAGTCGCACCTCAAACTCGGCATCGAGTTGATGAACGCCGGGGACTATGCGACGGCCGCTTCGCATTTTCTCGTCGCACGCACCATTAACCCCGACGCGGCCGACCTGGCGAGCCACCTCGCGCGCTGCCATGCGGGCATGAGGCAGTTTGACCTCACCACGGCGGAACTCGAGCGCGATCAGTCCGCCGGCCGCGACGATGACTCGCTTCCGATTCGACTCGCTCACGCGTTCGTACGCGATCAGCAGATTCATCGCGCGATCGAAACACTGACCAGCGCGATTCGCTCGCAGCCGAGCCGCGCGGACCTGAATTATCAACTCGGGGTCATTCACGCCTCGGTGGATGACTTCGCTGCTGCGTTGCCGTGCCTTGTCGCGGCGGCTCAACTCGCACCGACGAGCACAGCCATCGTGCGAAATCTCGCCATGGCCTACGGCGCGATGGGGCGCATGCCCGAGGCCGCGACGACGCTGGCATCGGCTCAACGGCTTGCGCCCCATGATGCATCGATTGCCTGGCTGTTTGCCCGCGCGATTGAGGCGGCACGGGCCACTGGCATTGAGTTGGCGCTGAGCCCCGCACCGGCGGTGGCTGCGCCGGTCGATGACCGGGCGATTGAGCAACTCGGTGAGATCGTCGTGACGGAGCCGGATTTCGTTGAGGCATTCTTGAGCCTGCCGACCTCCGACGTGGATAAAGAACTCTTCGCCATGCTCGCGGCGACCATGCATCGGGCGTTGGAGAAGCACCCGGATTACGCCGACCTGCATTTCCATTGTGCCCGCATCTATGAACGACTCGGCCGCACCGACGCCGCCATTGACAAGGCTCGTGATGCGCTGCGAATCAACCCTCGCTATGTGCAGGCACTCATCGTCCTCGGCCGGTTGTATGGCGCGACGCAGCGCTCGGCCGAGGCCATCGAGCGACTCGAATCCGCCATCGACGCCGGCGGCGATTACCCCGACGTCCACTGCATGTTGGGCGAGTTGTATCGAGATCAGGGCAAGCGCATCGAGGCCGGGGCGGCCTATCAGCGGGCGCTGGAGTTGAACGGGTCGTATGCGGCCGCGCGGCGCGGGCTGGAAGCCGTTGCCATCGGATAACCGGGGGGAACTCATCATGTCGTATCTCTTGGAATTACTCGGTCGCGGTTTAATCGCCCATCTGTCGGGGGCGTTCGCGGGCCTGCTTGGTTTGAAGTCGGACGAGACCATCGAAGAGTTGCAGGAAGCCGTTGAGGCAAATCCGCAAGACTTGTCGGCGGCGATTCGGCTCGGAGGCAAGCAGCTCAAGGCCGACAATCCATCGGCGGCGCGCCTCGCGTTTGAATCGGTGCTGGCGCAGGATGCTTCGCAACTCGCCGCGCACATCGGCATGGCGTGTGCGATGGATGCCGTGAACCAACTTGATGGCGCGATTGACCATCTTCGCGCAGCGCAGAAGCTGGACCCCATCAGCCCGGCCGTGCTGTTTTGTCTGGCCTATTGCCACGAACGTCTTGGGAATGAGTCGCAGGCCGTTGAGTATTACCAGAATGCGATCAACGTCTGCCCGACGCTTCGCAATGCGCAGGAGCGCCTCGCGGCCATCGCGTTGAAGTGCGATCGCATGGATGAAGCCGTCTCGCGTTACACGCGGCTTTGCGAATTGGACCCGCACCTCGCCGATGTGCAGCTTACGCTGGCGAATCTGCTGCTCAAATCCGGCGATGCCGCCAACGCGATCAAGCGATTCGAACAGGCGCTCTCGCTTGAGCCGGACAATTGGACGGCCCACAACGATGCCGCGTCGGCCTACGAACAGGCGGGGCTGATTCGCGAGGCGATCGAACATCTGCACAAATCATTGGAGACGCAGCCGGACGTTGCCGATGCGCGGCTGCGACTTGGCGATCTCTACGCCCGCGTGGGCAACGATGCCGCGGCGACGACGCAGTATGAGCGCGCTGTGGATATTTGCCCCGAGTATCTGGAGGCCAACGTCAAACTCGGTACGCAGCACCTGCGCGGCGGGCGATTTGATCGTGCGTCGCGCTGCTTCTCGAACGCGCTGGAGTTGAACGACCGGCTGCTTACGGCGTACGTCGGCATCGGCGTGGCCCACGAGGCATCGGGACGGCGGCAGGATGCGCTGGCGTCGTTTGAGATGGCCCGCAATATCGAGCCGAACAGCACACTTCTCTTCAGCGAAGTGGCGCGGCTTCAGCTTCGCGCGGCCGCGGCGCTGGAGGCCGAACATCATCTGGCGCCGAAGAAGCCCGAATCCGAGGATTCGACGCTGGGGGATTTGATCTCGCAGCAGATTGAGCGACTCAAGGAGTCGATCCGAACGAAGCCGAACCACGCCGATCTGCACTATCGACTCGGCCTGCTCTATCGCAACCGCGGCCAGGTGGAGGATGCCATCCGCGAATTCCGCGAGGCCACGGCGATCAACCCCGCCTACATGAAGGCGCTCATCAAGCTCGGCCTGTCGCTGGCCGAGATGGATCGCACCGACGAGGCGATTGCGACGTTCAAGACGGCGATGGACCACCGGCCGGACTACATCGACCTGCATTATCAACTCGGGCTGCTGTTCGCGCGGCGGCATGAGTTTGAGATGGCGGTTGAACACTTCGAGCGCGCTGTCGAGGGCAATCCGCAAAACGTGAGCTTCCAATCCAACCTTGCCCTTGCCCTGCAGAACATGGGGCTGGTGGACAGGGCCAGTGCGACGTGGCAGCTCGTGCAGGAACTCGCGCCGGAGGCCGGCACCGGCGCGTCCACACGCAGCGAGACGGCCTCCAAGACGGCGAAGTAACGCTAAGCCCAACTCCGAGGCGCAGACGCTTCGCCTGCGCGTGCAAATCGAACGGGGATGTGTTCCATTTATGGTAGGCGAATAGCCGGTGCCACTAGGTTCGCATGTCGATGGCGGTGTTGCGGATTTTTCGGGGTTGGTGTGGATTCTTTCGCATGGAGGAATGAACGCGGATTTACACCACGTACCCGCAAGACACGTCACTTTCGATAGTTACAGGTCTGGGAACTCCGTGGCATGGGACTTGCTGGGTACTGTAGGGGCAGAAAGGGGGCGGCGTGCGCGACGCGTATAATCTCTAGTTGGTCGCCACCATCTATCGACGGCTAGGGAGGTTTAGGATGCGAAAACTCGTGATTTGTGTATTACTCATCACACTGTTTTCGGCAAACGGAGTTTCGCCAGCCTCCGCCGACCTGCTGGTCGAAAACCCGCCCCTGAACACCGGCGGTCCGGATTCCGACACCGATTTCATCTACGGACCGGTGGATCCATTCTGGCAGGTGCTTGCCGACGATTTTTTGATTTACTCGTCCGCGCAGGTGGATCGGGTCGCCTGGCTTGGTTTCTATGGTGGCCAATTCTACGGCAGCATCCAGCCGCCCCCCGGCGACGAGACCATGCGGATACGCTTTCACTCAGCGCGGCCGGGTGACGGGCTGCCGGGACAGGTGCTCTACGAACAGGAATTTCTCAACACCTCCCGGGCCGCGACTGGGCTTCTCGTGGGTGACGCTCGTATTCACCCCGAGTATCGGTTCGAGGCCGACTTGGCGACGCCGTATTCAATCGAGCCCAATGTGCGGTATTGGATTGAAATAGCGCAAGTGGGCATCCAAACGAGCGAGTTCAGATGGGAATATTCACCGCCTGACGGAACTCCGTATGGCGTCATGAATATCGATTCTCCGGATTGGAATAGTACGCAAACTGGTGGGAACCTTGCCTTCCAACTCTGGGGGACACCGGAGCCACATACGGCTGCGCTCCTACTACCTCCAACATTCGCTGTCACTCGGTTATTGAGGAGCAGAAGGAGGCCATAACGGCCATGATTGTCTAACCGTTCGTCGATCACCCTCTCAGCGTCCATCAGCGGAATAGGGGTCATTCAACAGCATGAGTGTTGAAATGATGTGTAGCGTCCAGCGATGGCGAGTGTTATATCGTGCGTGCAGCAAATAGCCACCTTTGGCAGCCACACATCCATCGGCGGCTGGAGAGGTTTAGGATGCGAAAACTCGTAATTCCATTATCACTCGGCGCATTGTTTTTGGCGAGCGGCCATTCGCCCGTCTGGGCGGGCGTGATTTTCGAGCAACAACATAACCCAGTTGGTGGTTCTGGCGCGGATACAGTCTGGAATGATCCTTTTAATGGTGATCTTTGGCAACAGCCCGCCGACGATTTCTGGTTCACGGAGTTGTCTCGAGTAGACCGTGTAGTCTGGAGGGGCTACTACGGCGGGACATTCTACGGGAGCTATGACCCGCCCCAAGGCACCGAAACCATGCGGTTGAGGATTTATTCGGCTCGGCCGAGCGATGGACTCCCAGGTCAAGTGCTCCGCGAACAAACAACCAGTAACACATTAAAAACTCCGACCGGCGCGATCGTCGGCGATGGTGGTCCGCACCCGGAATTCCAATATGAAATGGACCTCGATACCCCGTTTATCACGGAGATCAGTACGCTCTATTGGCTCGAAGTCGTACAGGTAGGTGATGCCAGCAGCATGTTCAGGTGGGTATATTCACCGAGAACCGGCACACCATACGCCGTAACCAATGGCTTTGTACCGGACTGGGTTCGAATTCCGGATGGGCCGAATCTTTGTTTTCAATTGCACGGTGTTCCAGAGCCACATGGTGTTCTGCTATTCGTTACCGTATTAATGACCTGTGATCGCATTCGTGAAAGAAGGGAGGCGCGCCGGCACGCAGCGAGACGGCCTCCAAGACGGCGAAGTAGCGCCGCCGCATGTCCGGCGCGTATCCAATTTTGTGATTTAACAAATCCCCCGCGCCCGACTACATTCCATTCCTGAATGTGAGCCCGGTCGTTCTCATCATGCTCCCGACGTTTCTCGCACAATTCGCCGCCGGCTGTTATCTCGCCGTCGCGATGTCCGCCATCGCGTCCTCGGGGTGGAAGTATCTTCGCCTCATGGCGGTGGTCAGCCTGTGTCTGACGCTGTTCTCGTTTCTCGCCCTTTTGCGCGATCCGATTCCGGCCGGGGACGCTCACCGCGATATGATTATGTACGGCCTCGTGTTTGCGCTGCTTTTCGGCGGCGCGTGGCTATTTGTGAATGCCGGGCAGGGCGAGCGCATCCGCAACACGCAGCGGATCTGGCCGGCGCTGGCGGGTTTGTGCTGTTTGGCCGCGGCCGTCGCGCTGGTGCTGCGGCCGGATGCGCTGATTCGCTTTCCGGGGGCCGAGCGGCTTAGCGCGCCGCAGCTTTCAACGGCACTCAGTACGACGCTCGGTGCCTTCATGCTGGGCAGCGTTACGGCGGCTATGCTGCTCGGCCATCGATATCTGACGGACACCGATATGCCCATCGCGCCGCTCAAGCGGCTGGCGAGGATTTATCTGTTTGCCGTCATCCTGCGGTTCATCTGGATCGGTTTCGCGGCGATCCCCGTTTTTTCCGCCGGGTTTGTACCGCGAGGCGACTACACCTGGTTCTGGCTGATGGTCTGCATCCGCGGCGGCATCGGCGTCGTCGGCACGGGCATTTTCGCATGGATGGTCTGGGACTGCGTGCGCCGGCGGGCGACGCAATCGGCCACGGCCCTTTTTTATCTCTCGATGATTTTTGTTTTCCTCGGTGAACTGGCCGGGCAGTATCTCACGCGCACGGAATCGCTCGCGCTTTGATCCCCCATGATTCGAAACGTCGCACGCAATGTCTGGCAGGTCTGTGGATTCCCCCCGAACGCGGTGAATGCGTATCTGCTCGACGATGTGCTGATCGACGCGGGCATTCGCTGGGATCGGCGGATGTTCTTTCGCGCCCTGAGCGGTGTGTCGCTTCGCATGGTGGCGCTCACGCACGTGCATCCCGATCATCAGGGTGTGGCGAAGGCGGTGTGCGAGAAGTTCAAGTGTTCGCTGGCGTGTCACGAGGCGGATCGGGCGGTTATGGAGGGGTTTGAGCCGATGAGGCCGCCGACCAAGCCAATTCGATATGCAAGCCGGTTGGTTGCGGGCCCGCCGCGCGCGGTTGATCGGGTGTTGAAGGAAGGCGACGAGGTGGGCGGGTTTCGGGTTATCGAGGCGCCGGGTCACACACCGGGGCATATCGTGTTCTTTCGTGAGGATGATCGGCTGGCCATCGCGGGCGACCTTGCGACGAATATGAACTTCATCACGCTGCGGACGGGCCTGCACGAGCCGCCGGGGTTTTTCAGCGTCGATCCGGCGCAGAATCGCAACTCGATTCGGAAGCTGGCGGCGCTGCGGCCGGACACGATTCTCTTTGGCCACGGTCCGCCGCTGCGCGATGGTGATGCGTGGCAGCGGTTTGCGGAGACGCGGGCACGGTGAGGGTCGGTGGCGCTGGGCAGCCTGCACGGGTCAACAAGTTGACCCATGCAACCCTGCAGTCGTGCCGGGAGAGGCGCGCGCGAATCCGTACTCACCCGAACGCTCGTCATATCGAATAGAAGTGGGGCGATTCAACGACCGATCGGGGCCGTTGGAGGAGCACTTTTTTGCCCGTCTGGCGTGGGGCGCACCCCTTTCGCTACCGGAAAGGCCCTTTCGGTGTCCGATATTGGACGTGTGAGCTGTGTATTGGCCGGTGGTAACCCTTCACCGCGAGCCCAAATGCGGCGACGTATAATCAGGCATAGACAGCCCAGCGCTGCCGTGTGAGAACGATGTCACTGAAGATCGAAAAAGACCATCAACGCTTTCGCCAAATCGTCAAAGGCAAGATCCGGGAGGACTTGCGCAAGTTTCTCACGCGCGGCGAACTTCTCGGCAAAGAGGGCAAGAACATCATCAGCATCCCTGTGCGCGGGATCGACACGCCGCACTTCCGCTATGGCGACAACAACGACGGCGGCGTCGGCGCGGGCGACGGGCAGGTGGGTGACAACGTCGATGGCGGCGACGGAGACAAAGGGCCCGGTGGGACGAACGCCGGCAATCACATGCTGGAGGTCGAAGTCTCGCTGGATGAACTGGCAGACATCCTCGGCGAAGAGCTGCGCCTGCCGAAGATCAAGCCCAAGGGGCATCATCAGATCACGTCGGAGAAGGATCGCTACTCGGGGATTCGCACATCCGGCCCGGAGTCGCTGCGGCACTTCAAACGGACGTTTCGCGCGGCGTTGCGACGGCAACTGATGGCCGGTGCATACGACCCGAACAATCCGATCATTATTCCTCACCGTTCGGACCGGCGGTATCGAAGCTGGAAGACGGTGCTGAAGCCACAGTCGAACGCGGTCATCGTCTACATGATGGACGTTTCGGGTTCGATGGGAGACGAACAGAAGGAACTGGTCCGGCTGGAGGCGTTTTGGATTGATGCATGGCTGCGGCGAAACTACGACGGCATCGAGAGCCGGTACATCGTGCATGATGTTCGCGCGGCGGAGGTGAACCGCCAGACGTTTTTCCACATTCGCGAAGACGGCGGCACGAAGATCAGCAGCGCGTTCAAGCTCTGTCGCAGCCTGCTGGAGACGCATTATTCCCCAGACGAGTGGAATGCGTACATCTTCCACTTTTCCGACGGCGACAACTCCAGCGAGAGCGACTCGCGCGAGTGTTGCCGCATGTTGAAGGAGAGCCTGCTTCCGCGCGTCAACCTGTTCGGCTATTGCCAGGTGGCCAGCGCCTATGGCAGCGGCAACTTCATCAATGTGATACACGAGCAGCTCGACGGACTCGAAAGCGTGATCACCAGCCGTGTCAATTCCAAGGATGATATTTACGATTCGCTGAAGACCTTCTTCAGCACCGGGAAGTAAGAATGTCCCTCCATCGACAACGACCCGAACTGGCCCGCTATGCCGACGACATCGCCGAGATCGCCCGTCGCGCCGGCCTCGATTTTTTCGAGACGCGCTTCGAACTTGTCGACTTCGATACCATGCAGCAGATCGCGGCGTATGGCGGCTTTCCTCAGCGATATCCGCACTGGCGCTTCGGCATGGAGTATGAAAAACTCCGCAAGCAGCATGTCTATGGGCTGGGCAAGATCTACGAAATGGTCATCAACAATGACCCGTGCTATGCCTATCTCGTCGCGGATAATTCAGTGGTCGATCAGAAGCTGGTCATGGCGCATGTCTATGCCCACTGCGACTTCTTCAAGCATAACTACTGGTTCAGCAAGACCAATCGCAAGATGATGGACGAAATGGCGAACCACGCCACGCGCGTCCGCAAACACATCGACCACATGGGGCACGAAGCCGTGGAGCGGTGGATCGACACCTGTATCTCGATTGATAATCTCATTGATCCGCACTCGGCCTTCATGCAGCGCGACGCGAAACCGGCCGACCGCAGCCAGATGACGGAAGAGCGCCACGTTGAGAACGACATCATTCGGTACAAATCCAAGCCCTACATGGATCAGTGGATCAACCCGCCGTCGCGCACGAAGCAGCAGCGCGAGTCGCTCGTGTCGCAGCGAGAGAAAAAGCGAAACGTGATTCCGCGGCAGCCGCTGCGCGATGTGTTGTCGTTCCTTCTGGATTATGCCCCGCTGGAGGATTGGGAGGCCGACGTGCTCTCCATCATCCGCGAGGAAGCGTACTACTACGCGCCACAGGGCCAAACCAAGATCATGAACGAAGGCTGGGCCACGTTCTGGCATAGCCGGCTGATGACCACGCGCATTCTTCGCGATGAAGACCTCATCACCTATGCCGACCATCACAGCGGCACCGTGGCCATGCCGCCGGGCCAGCTCAATCCGTACAAGATCGGCGTCGAACTCTTCCGCGACATTGAAGATCGGTGGAACAAGGGCCGATTCGGCAAGGAATACGACGAATGCCGTTCGATGGAGATCGCCCGGACGTGGGATAAGAAGCTGGGCCTCGGCCGCGAGAAGGTCTTCGAGGTACGCCGAATCTATAACGATGTGACGTTCATCGACGAGTTTCTCACGCCCGAGTTCGTCGAGCGGTTCAACATGTATCACTACCGCTACGACCCCTCGACACGGCGCATGGTCGTCGTCAACCGCGACTTTGAGAAGATCAAGGCTCAACTGCTCTTCATGCTGACCAACCACGGCCAGCCCTACATCTACGTGGTCGATGGCAACTACGCCAATCGCGGCGAGCTGTACCTCGCGCACAAGCACAACGGCGTGGATCTCGATATCAAGTTCGCCGTGGAGACGCTCAAGAGTGTTCAGCGCGTCTGGCGACGGCCGATCCACCTGCAGGCCAACATCAACGATGAGATGGTGTTGTTCTCGTTCGACGGCGAGCAGAGCCAGCAGCAGAAGATTCACGCGGACATGCCGACGCCGGCGCACAGCGTCTGATTCCAACTCCACTGCACGAATGGTTAGAGAATTCAGGCAGTCGCTTGAATGACTCCCGGCTGCGCGACAGGGTCGCCCTCGAGCGAAGGGCATAAAATGGCTATCGAAGTGGCGGCGAGTTTCGCGCGGCGTGCTCGGCTCCACATGGATGTGGCTACCCAGAAAATCGCCAACGCGAGCCCGAACCAAAGCTGGAATTTGACGAGAATCTCGAGACCCGCCTCCTGATGTCCCAGCCAGATTTGTTCTAATACGTATTTGATCTCGTTCATTTTTATCCAGTCTTGTTCAAATGATCCACGGCGTCAGGCCGTGGCGTCTTACTCGCCGTCGGGGGAAGTCACGATGCTGCTCACAGCGCTGCGACGGGGAACGGCCGCGACGCGGCGAACATCGAGCGACTTGGGAGCAGCGAAATTCGAAGGTATGCCAGCCGGGGGAACAGTAAGGTCGCGCCGACCATGAGAAGCCCGAAAACGGGCAGGAGCACTGCCACGGCCTCGAAGATGGCGGCGAAGTCGGAAAACACGTCAAAATTGATGCTGTTCATAAATCACCTCGTTACACCGGCCCTTGGTTGACAAGTACGATTGGGCCTCGCAAGAAGGGTTGGCAAGGGGCGGCCGCCGCAGCCGGTTTATTTCAGATAATTTTTTTGGACAAAATCGGGCGAAATCGCCGTCCGTCCCCGCCCTCGTTTCCCAACCCATCCTGTGGTGCCGGCCTCTGATGAGGTCGGCGGGCGATCCACCCCGGTACCATGTGGGGTCATGCACGACTCATCGAGCCAGGACCTGACGAGGCTGATAGAAGCATCCGGCGCCGGCGATCGGGCGGCGCAGGATCAGTTGTTCGTCCTCGTTCACGACGAGTTGCGCCGCATCGCCGGACGCAGCCGCCACGTCGGCGCACATGGCGAGACGCTTCAGGCGACGGCATTGGTGAACGAGGCCTACATCGAATTGTCGCGTCGCATGACGCTGGCCCGTCCGGAATCCGCAACGGTTCGCGAAGCGTTCTACGCGACGGTCGGTCGGGCGATGCGCACGATCCTGCGCGATCATTGGCGTGCGCGACATGCGGAAAAGCGCGGCGGCGGTGATCAGGTCGCGTCATTGAACGATGACAGCCGGGTGGCAGCACCCTCCGGCGATTTCGATGCCACCGACTTTCTCGCATTGGATGACGCCATGACGAAACTCGAAGCCTTTAACCCTCGCTGGTTTCAGGTCGTCATGCATCGCTATTTTGCCGGGCGCGAAATCGAAGAGACCGCAGAGTTGATGAACGTATCGCCGACAACCGTAAAGTCCGACTGGCAACTCGCCCGCGCCTGGCTGCGGCGCGAGATTGCAGGAGATGCGAAATGAGTATTCCCTCCGGGTTCACCCCCGAGCAGCGCGCCCGTATTGATCGCGTTGCCGGCGAGGCAATCTCCCGGCCGGTGGGTGAACGCGCGGCGTTTGTCGCCGCCCAGTGCTCCGGTGACGAGGCCGTTCGCGTCGAAGTCCTTGCTATACTGGCACACGTTGAAGACACCGAGCAGTCGGAGTTTCTCAAATCACCGGCGGAATTACCGACCATGGGTTCCGCCGCGGAGTTTGCACCGACCATTTCCTCCGCGGGGAAGGGCCTTTCCGAGGCGCCGCCCACCCACATCGGCCGTTATCGAATCTTCAGCAAGATCGGCGAGGGCGGCTTCGGTGTGGTTTACATGGCGGAGCAGCGAGAGCCGGTGCAGCGCAAGGTCGCGCTCAAAATCATCAAATTGGGCATGGACACCAAGCAGGTGATCGCCCGCTTCGAGCAGGAGCGACAGGCTCTTGCATTGATGGATCACCCGCACATCGCCAAGGTGCTTGATGCCGGGGCGACGGAGTCCGGCCGCCCCTACTTTGTGATGGAGTTGGTATCGGGCGATCCGATTACCGAGTACTGCGACCGAAACTCCCTGTCCATTCACGATCGCCTGAGTCTTTTCATTCAGGTGTGCCAGGCGGTGCAGCATGCCCATGCCAAGGGCATTATTCACCGCGACATCAAACCCTCCAATATTCTGGTCAGCACACACGACGGGCGACCACACGCCAGGGTGATTGACTTCGGCATCGCCAAGGCCACCGCAGCACGCCTTACGGAAAAGACGTTTTTCACGGAACATCGCCAACTGATCGGCACGCCGCAATACATGAGCCCCGAGCAGGCCGAGGCCTCACTGGACATCGACACGCGCACTGATGTGTATTCACTCGGCGTGCTTCTCTACGAATTGCTAACGGGCGTCACGCCGTTTGATGCAAGGTCGCTGCGTTCGGCCGCCTTTGCCGAAATACAGCGAATCATTCGCGAAGTGGAACCGTCGAAGCCGTCCACACGATTGTCCACCCTGAAAGATACGTTGGCCGGTGTCGCGGCGCGGCGGCAGATTGAGCCTCGCCGACTCAGTTCGATTGTTCGCGGCGATCTCGACTGGATCGTGATGAAGGCGCTGGAAAAGGACCGCTCGCGCCGATACGAGACCGCCAATGGGTTTGCGATGGACATCCAGCGGCATCTCGCGGGAGAGGCGGTGGTGGCGGCGCCACCCAGCGCGGTCTATCAATTGCAAAAGTTCGTCCGGCGCAATCGTGGTGTCGTCGTTGCAGCGACGCTCGTTGCGGCGGCGCTGATTCTGGGCATGGTCGGAACTTCCATCGGTCTGGTGCGGGCGGAAGCGCAGCGGAAGCTGGCCGAATCGGCGCGGGCCGATGAGGCGGTTCAACGTCGGCTTGCGGAACAGGAACGCGACCGGGCCGTCGAGGCCGAACGAAAGGAACGCGAACAACGATCGCTCGCGGAGAAGCGCGAAAAGGAGGCGGCCAGGATCGCCGAGTTTCAGGCTTCGATGCTGAGCAAGACGGACGTGGAAACGATGGGGCGGGGGATTCGTTCGGACTTTCGTTCGCAGGTGGAGGCGGGGCTTCACTCACGGTTCGTCGATGCCGACGGAGGGCAGATGCGGAAGATGTCGGAGGCGGAGATCGCCGCGGCCTTACTCCGGTTCGATGAAGCAGTCGCGCCGGCCAATCCGACGGACGTCGCGCGGCATTCCATTGATGTCAATTTCCTTTCGCCCGCGGTGGAGGCGTCCAGAAAAGACTTTGTTGATCAACCGTTGGTGGAGGCGTCGCTCCTAAGCACGCTTGGATCGATCTTTCTCAGTCTGGATCTGCATCGGGAAGGTGAGGCGCTCTATCGCCGGGCATTGGAATTACGAAAAGGGGCGCTCGGAAATGAACATACCCTGGTGGCCAACTCGATGGGTAACGTTGCAAATGCCCTGTTGTTGAAGGGCGAGCACGATGCGGCCGAACCGTTCTATCGAGGGTCGCTGGAGATTCATTCGAAGTTGAGTGGTCCCGAGAGCAGCAACGCGGCAACGTCCATGAGTGAAATGGCCAAATTGCTCAGAGCCAAGGGCGAGTACGCCGAGGCGGAAAAAATGCTTCGCCGCGCGTTGGAGATCCATCGGCGTGCATTGGGGAATGAAAGCATTGAAGTTGCGTCGGATATCAGCACCCTGGCTTTGGTGCTTGCCAACCGAGGGGATCTGGCCGGAGCCGAAACGTTGCACCGAGAGGCATTGACCCTAGAACGCAAGTTGTACGGCGAGAACCATCCCGGCGTCGCGCTCGGCATGGTCAATCTGGCTGAACTCCTGCGACAGCGCGGGAATCTGACGGAAGCCGAGGCGCTGATGCGCGACGCTCTGGCGATGCAACGAAGGATGCACGGCGAGGTTCATTCGGAAGTTGCAGTTGCGTTGAATAATCTGGCGGCTGCGCTGTTCTCCAAAGGCGACTACGACGCAGCCGAACCGCCTTATCGCGAGGCAATGGCCACCTTTCGCAAGATTCTCGGGGACGAGCACCTGCAAGTGTCGATCGCCATGAACAACCTGGGCTTGCTGCTGCAACGCAAGGGCAATTACAACGAGGCGGAGCTTCTGTTTCGCCAATCGCTTGCTATGCGACGTAGATTACTCGGCAATGGCCACGATATGGTGGCCACATCCGCCCTTGCATTGGGCGACTTGCTGCGGGAGAAGCGGGACTACACGGGCGCGGAAGTGCATTATCGCGAGGCGACGTCGATTTTCGAAAGACTATTGGGACGGGAGCACATCAATGTCGCACTCTGCATGAACAACCTTGGTTTCATGCTCTATGAAAAAGGGGACTTCGCCGCATCCGAGCCGCTCCTTCGCGATGCGTTGGCGATCCTGCGAAAGCAACTTGGTCTGGACCACTCGTTTGTCGGGGCGTGCCTCAATAATCTGGCGATGGTGGTGGAAGACAAAGGTGATCCGGCGGCCGCAGAGCCGCTCTATCGCGAGTCGTTGGCGATTCGCCGCAAGTCGCTCGGAAACGAGCATCCCGAGGTGGCCACCGGGCTTTCGAATCTCGGCCTCTTGCTGCACAGCCGGGGGGCTGACGCCGAAGCTGAACCACTTTACCGAGAGGCCATGTCCATTCTTGAAAAGCGATTGCCGAAGGGTCATGTGGATACGACGATGGTCCAGAGTTCGCTGGGCGCGGTGCTGACGGCGCTGAAAAAGTTTGATGAGGCGGAGGGTCTTCTGACGAAAGCGTGGCAGGCCTTCTCAGATTCCGAGACGACCTCGCCACGAAATCGCGAAGTGTGTCAGAAGCGGATTATCAAACTTTACGAAGCGAGGGAGAGCGCCGAACCCGGAAAGGGGTACGACCGAAAGGCGGCCGACTGGCGAGAGAAACTCTACGCTTGGCAGGCGACCACGCGACCCGCTACCACTGGCCCCGCCGCCGGATCGTGACGCCGAGGCAATGCGAAATCGAATACGATGGTTGAATGCAATCCGCGCCGCCGCAGGGCATCAAC
The DNA here is from genome assembly GCA_964605185.1 of uncultured Planctomycetaceae bacterium. Lineage (GTDB taxonomy): Bacteria > Planctomycetota > Phycisphaerae > UBA1845 > UTPLA1 > JACRIM01. Next base: position 14,969 of record CAZSBF010000045.1, on the reverse strand, counting down.
GCAATCCGTGCCGACCACATCGTTGAAATCACGTGGGCGGTGGATCACGTCGCTCGCTATCCCATGCGTCTGCTTCGGACGAGTTGCCGCTGTGCCGGCTGTGTGAATGAAATGACCGGCGAACCGATTCTCAATCCGGCCAGCGTGCCGGAGGACATTGGAATCACGTCGATGCAGGCGGTGGGGAACTATGCGGTGAAGTTCATGTTCAGCGATGGGCACGACACCGGAATCTTCTCGTGGCGGCATCTTCGCGAAATCTGCCCGTGTCCGGCGTGTGCGCCGATGGCGTGAGACAAATCACCTTCGTCGCGTGCGGCTCGCCAGCGCCAAGGAGATGACGGTAATCCCCGCCTGCACCAGCAAGCCTTGCACCACCGGCGCTTCCAGCTCCGTGCAACAGGCGACCCAGAGCCCAACCGGCGACGACGCAAAGAGGATCGACCGCCCTGACTCGGTGATGGCGGCTGGGTTGGTAAGCGCATCAAGTGAGAAATCCGCGAACATCGGCAGGCACCACGCCGCGACGACGTAAAGCACGAGCAGCCAGCCGATCTTGGAGCCGCCCGCATAGGCCACGCGCAGAAACCCGCCGATCGTAAGAAGCGTCAGGATAAACGCGGCGACGCAACAGGCGACCTGCTCGCGCTGGGTCATGTCGTCGTGGTCGGCGAACAATGGCCGCCATTCTTTGCCAAGCACGAGAAAGAGGATTCCCAGCGCCAGGAGCACCGTGACCAGCACGGACTCGACAAAGGAGCGCGGACGTCGCGTATCAAACAAGGGGTCTTTGGCTTTTCGCCGGACCCAATCGGCAGACGCACGTGTGGCGTTGGCCACCGGAATGACTGCGATCATCGCCAGTGCGACGAAGGTTGCGACGATCTGGACGTTTCCGTTGAAGAAGATGCGTGGAGCGAAGAACGAGGGTGACTGCGGCACGCGTGCGAACCCGACGCCGGCAAGTAGCGCACACAGGGCGACGAGGCAATACCCAAGCGGGCCCGCAAACGCGGCCACATCGTCTCGCGTGTATTTGCGCGCCGCCGCAAGAAAAAATGTGAACGAGAGCGCGAGCTGCGAGAACATGGAGGTAAGGACGGGAATGTCCTGCGGCGCGGCCTTCGCCGATGACTGGAGTGAGGTGAGCGTGCGCACGAGGTATGAAGGAATCACCAGCGCCAGGCCCGGAAGCGTCCACACGGTTTCAAGGTTGCTCAGGAAGCCGAGGATGACAAAGGCGCCGACCACCGAAATGCGTCCGCGCGTGCACAGGGCCATCAACGCCTGAAAGCTCCACGCGAAGACGGCCATGCAACCCATGACCACGAACATCAGCGTGGGACCGACGAGATCGGAAAACCCGCCGGTCAGCCCCGCGATTCCGGAGAGGATCGTGCAGATGATCCAGTTCACGAAGGACAGCGCCACGCACTGCGCCGTCGGGCCTGTCAGATAGCCGAGTGCGGCCGTGTAGCCGCTCATGGCGCTGAGCCGATGGGAGGAGATCATGTCGGTGGTGAAGTCGCGCTGGATCGCGCGTTTGATTGCGTTGGTGCCGATGAAAACGAGAATCGCCGTTTGGATCAGGATGAAAAAGAAGAGCGCGCCACTGGCGAAGCGCTGCAACGATACATCGGCCCGCATCGCCCGATAGAGCAGGAGCAGAATCACGAACGCCGCGCCGGCATAGGCCCCGGCCAGGCCGAGCGTGCGCTTCAAACCGCCGAGCAGTCGAAACTGCCCCCAGCCGATCGGGTTGAGAATGATGGGTTCCGCGGCCATGGTTTAGTCCACCTGCTTGATTCCCGTACGCAAATATGCCTGTTCCAGATCGTGATCCACGGGCGCAAACCGGGCGATCGGCAGTCCCCCGGCGAGCAATCGCGCCAGGAGCTGCGCCGCCGCATCGTCGTCATGCTCGAATTCAAACGAAATCCGCCGCCCCTGGATATCCAGCTTGCTGAGCCCGACAATTTCAGCGAGTAGCGCGTGCGCCTCGGGCACCATTCGCGCCAGCGTCACGTCATACAGGCAGCGATTCTCCTCCTGCGAATGCACGATCTGTGCGACCGTGCCGAACTGCCGCATCTTTCCGCCTTCCATGATGCCGATGTGCGTGCAGTATTCGTGCAGGTCCGCGAGGATGTGCGAGCTGACGATGAGCGCCTTTCCCGAATCGCGCAGCGAGCCGAGCATCTTGCGAAACTGAACGCGCCCGGCCGGGTCGAGCCCCGCGGCCGGTTCGTCGAGCAGCACCAGCGCCGGGTCGGGCAAGAGCGTTCGCGCCACGGTCAGCCGCTGCTTCATGCCACGGGAGAGCGCCTTGATCTTCGATGTTCGGCGATCGCTGAGCCAGAGTTGCTCCAGCCAATAATCGATTCGCTCCTCCGTCATCTCCCGGCCGACGCGATAGGCGCGGCCGATGAAGCGCAGAAAATCCTCGACGGTCATTTCGTCGTATGAGGGTGGCGTGTCGGGGGCGAAGCCGATTCGCGAAAGTGCGGCGGTATTCCCCGGGACGACTCGCTCGCCGAGCACATTCACCCGGCCGGCCGCCATGGGGATCAACCCGGCAATGGCCTTGAGGCTGGTGGTTTTGCCGGCGCCGTTGGGGCCGATCAGACCGAGGAGATTTCCGGCGGAAAGCGTCAGGTCGAAATCCGGCAAGGCAACGAAGCTGCCGTATTCAACGCGAACATGTTCGGCTGCGAGGACGATGCTCAACGGGGGCCCTTAGGGGTGTGGTTTATGGGTACCTTAAAATGTTACGCCTGTCGGCCCCAATATTCGAGCGGGTTGCCTCCGCCGGACGAGTGTACCCCGATCCTCGCTGCGGCGTCCCATGTTTGACAATCGGGGTGATAGACACTTAAAATCCCGCTGACAAAGCACTTGACGCCGAATGGGCGACGATCGGCGTCGCCAGCTCCCACACAGAACCGCGGCAAACCATGACACAGCTATCGCCCTGGCATTATGCATTGATGGTGACCCATTTTGCGGTCTGCCTCGCCCTCGCCGCCTACGGCGTTCATCGTTACCAACTCGTTTATCTCTACTATAAGTATCGCCGCAACATGGCCCAGAAGCGGGCCTGCTTCCTGCGCCGACCGACGGTTACGGTTCAACTGCCCATGTTCAACGAGCAGTTCGTCGCCCGCCGGGTCATTGAGGCGGCCTGCCGAATTGAATATCCGCGCGATCGCCTTGAAATCCAGGTGCTCGACGACTCCACCGATGAAACCATCGATATCGCCCGCCAAGCGTGCGACGAGATGCGCGCCAAGGGCCATAACGTCGTGTTCATCCATCGCGACAATCGCGAGGGTTTCAAGGCGGGTGCACTCGAGCACGGCCTTAAGACCGCGACCGGCGAATTCATACTGATCTTCGACGCCGACTTCATTCCGCCGCCGGCAATCCTGAGCCACCTTGTAGATCACTTCGTCGATCCGCAGGTCGGCATGGTTCAGGCCCGCTGGGAGCACATCAACCGCGATCAGTCGCTGCTTACGAAGTCGCAGGCCATTCTTCTCGACGGCCACTTTGTCATTGAACACGCCGCACGGAATTGGTCCGGACGATTCATGAGCTTCAACGGCACGGCGGGTATGTGGCGAAAGACGTGCATTGCGGATGCAGGCGGCTGGCAGCACGACACGCTGACCGAAGACCTCGATCTGTCGTATCGCGCCCAGCTCAAGGGCTGGAAGTTCGTGTACCTGCAGGAAGTGACCAGTCCAGCCGAACTGCCGCCGGAGATGAACGCCTTCAAGAGCCAGCAACACCGCTGGGCCAAGGGCGGGGCACAGACCTGTCGCAAGCTTTTGCCGATGATCCTTCGCAGCCGCCTGCCGTGGCGGATCAAGACGGAGGCCTTTTTTCACCTTACGGGCTGCGTGAGCTATTTCCTCATCATGTTGCTCACCGTCATGCTTATGCCCATGCTATTGCTAAAGACGCACTTGCTCGGCGGCAATATGACATTGCGGGTGCTGTTCGATGGATCGCTGATCTTGATCGCCACCTTCTCGGCGAGCAGTTTCTACGTCTGCGGCCAGCGCGAGATCTTCCGCACATGGTCCGACAGCCTGAAGTACTTGCCATTCCTCATGGCGTTGGGTGCCGGCGTTTCCATCAACAACGCCCGGGCCGCGTTTGAGGGCTTCTTCGGGAAGAACTCCGAATTCGTCCGCACGCCCAAATTCGGCATGGCCGGCGCGAATCACAATTGGCAGGGCAAGGCCCACAAGAATCGCCTCGACGCAAAGCGCGTGCAGGCCTGGGCCGAGCTGTTCATGGCTTTTTATATGGCGGGGTGCGTTGCCTATACCGTGCAGGAGAAGATGTGGCTGGGGCTCTTCTTCATGTGCCTGTTTACGGTGGGGTATTTCTACGTCGCGATGCTGACGTTCTACGGCCGCTATCAGGCGTCGCGTGCGATGAATGTCGAGACAGTCCGAGCCGCCCGCGCGAATGCTTCGTGACGGATCGGCCGGTTCAGCACACGCGCACGGATGCGTATGATGTTGCTTCGAAATCCGTTTTTTCGCTTTCTGAACCTGTTGCTTTGCGGCGCGGTCGTATTCTCGGGGGCCGGCTGCGGAATTCTCTGGCGATTGCTCGATGACCTTACCGGAGAGCCGGTTTTCGACTTCCGAAGTTCTCCGGCCGGTGCAGTCACTCTTCGTGTGATTAATGCCTCTGGCGTCCCACTCGTCGTTGAGGCCAGCTATCGAATCGATGACCACGATGTCCGCATTACCAAGCGGTTCATCCCGCCTGAAGGACCGGACTCCGAGGCCGATGTCCTTGCCACGGTGACGGCCGTTCTTCGAGTTACGGCCCATGTGTCCCTGCCCGACCCGACGAGCCAGCCAACGTCGCAACCGACGACTCAGCCCGAAAGCCAGCCTGCCGGAAGCCAGCCGACGACCAGTCAAAGTACGACGCATCCCACCAGCCAACCCGATTTCAAGCCCGGCGATCTCGTTTATGACCGCGAGCTTCGTTGGCGGATCGACTTCGAGGAAGGGTCGCTCTTGATCATCACGATTCCCGAAACGACCTCGGCACCCGCGACTCAGGCAACCTCAGAACCGTCGTAACACCTTTGCCCGTCGAAGAATACGCACAGAGTGACAAATGGCCCCGCAGCGACAATCCGTTGGCGATTTTCCCGGCACTCGCCCGATCGTCCGGCAAGAATGGCTGTTTGCGAAGCCAATCCGGATTTTTACTGGCCCCACCCCTGGTTAATTCTTATACTTGTGTGGGTTCGTCGCCCTCGCGACTTTTTCGCGGCTTGGACGGTCGTCCCGCCCGATCGAATAGTGTTCGGACCCATATATTGGACTCCTGCAATGCAGCCTCGCATCAAAATCCTGGCTTTCGCTGCGCTTGTCGCCGTCGCCTCCGGGCAGGCGGGGCAAGAAGGATGTCCCGTGCAGTTCACTCCAGCTCCCGCGCCGATTCCCGTGGCCCCTGAGGGGAGCATTCTGGTTGCCATCGAGAACCACTCCGGTCTGACCAGCGTTGTCGAGGCTGTGTTTACGGCCGGCGGTCAGGAAGTCCGCCGAACGACACGCGTCCTTACCGCGTCGGGAATCGAGTCGACGGCGAAGGTCATTCGCACGACCGCCGAGGAAGTTCGGATCGACGCGCGAATCGCCAGCCCGGTGACGGGAACGATCGAGACCAAGTATCTGGGTGGCTTCGTTCTCGCCTCGGGAACCTACCTGAAGGGCAAGGATTTCGAGGATCGCGGCGGGATCGAATTCGTCATTCCGCCACCGCCGGTGGACTGCAATTCCAACGGCAATCCCGATTCCGCGGATATCTCGGCGTCGTCCAGTCGCGACTGCGACGGCAACACGGTGCCCGATGAGTGCGAAAGCGGCGTGCCCACGTTGGTGCAATGCGCCGGCGAGGTCGTTGTGCCCGCCGATGCAAATGGCGCGGCGGTGATGCCGGACCTGACTCATCTGCTGATCGCGGTCGATAGCTGCACCCCGGCAAACCAATTGCAATCGTCTCAGGATGTGGCCGTCGGAACGGTGCTGGCGTTGGGGGTCCCGGTGAGCGTTTCGCTCTCGGTGACCGATTCCGATTCCAACACGGTGCAGTGCGTCTCCAGTGTCACCATGGTCGACACCACGCCTCCGCAGCTTGTCTGCCCCGGCGAGCTTGTTATTCGCGTCACCAGCCGACTCCACGGGAAAGTCCCCGATATGGCGACGGTTGTGGGAGTGTCGGACAATTGCCAGGCGATTTCGCCGCTTACCCTGAGTCAGTCGATTCCGGCCGATGCGCTGCTGCCGATCGGCAACGCCGAGATGATCGTGACGGCGACCGACGGCTCCGGCAATTCCACGCAATGCGCGCTGACCGTTCGGGTTGTTGCCACGCGCGACCCTGAGACGCCGGATTGATCGCCACACATCACCGACTCTCCGTTGCCTGATGTCCCTTGTACTCGAATGCCCTCGCAGGTCCGACAAATTGCCGTTTCGATGCCGTATTTTCCCGCGGCTTATCGGGCGACATTCAAGAGTTAAGCCACGTTAGCCGCGTATAATCAACGTCTCAGCTGTGGTGGGGTTTCCGCTCGTTGGAGAGGGGTCCAGTTGATCACTGCGCCGAAGAAATCCGGGTTGCTCTCGCTGTTGGCCATCGTGCTCATGGTCAGTCAGCCGGGCTGCAATCTGCTCGCGGATTTGCTCTCGCAGTTGCCCGGCGGCAGCCCAATTCCGCAATTGCCCGACATCCCGCCGGACAGTGTTTTGGTTCTCGTGCAAAACGATTCCGGCGTCGCGGTTTCACTGGAGGCCGTCTTTAACACCAACGGCCAGGAAGTCCGCCGAACGTCGCGGCTGCTCGCGGCGAGCGGCGTCGAATCGACCGAGGTGATTCTCCGCACCGTCGCCGATGAAGTCGTCGTCACCGCGCGAATCGCCCCGGACGGAGCAACGGCCAAACTGCCGGTTGGCTTCGTTCTTCACGCCGGCACCTACGAGCGCGGCGCCGACTATGACGCCGGCGGAATCCTCAATGTCGTCATCACTCCGCCGCCCGCTGACTGCAATAACAATGGCGTTGATGATCCGACCGACATTTCCTCCGGCACAAGTCCGGATTGCGATGCCGACGGGATTCCGGACGAGTGCGTGCTTAAGGATCTCGTCGTCGGCAGTTGCCCGGTCAGCGGCGGCCTGGCATTGATTGAAGGGTGCACGATCACGATCGCCGACTTCCGCAGCCAGATGGTGATTGCCGCCGATTGCACGCGCACCGCACCGGTCACGATTTCGCAGTCGCCGCCTCCGGGCACGCTGATCGGCCCGCCCGGCGCGATAGTCACGCTCACTGCCTCCACACCGGATGGACGCACCGCCACGTGCACGCTCGACGTCGCCGTGGAGGATTCAGCCCCGCCGACCATCCACACTTGTCCGCCGCCGACGTCGCAACCTGTCGGCCCATCGTGCCCCGCCGTCATTCCCGATATGCGATTGCAACTCGTCGCTTCGGATAATTGCACGTCGCAACCCGCGCTGGAGATCACGCAATCCCCCGAGCCGGGCGCGAGCTATGAAGACGACGCAACGATTACGCTCACGGTCACCGATTCCGCCGGCAATGATTCGGTGTGTCACACCGCGATCAAGGCGTATTTCACCACGCCGACACCGACCTCCTGCCCGGCCGATGCGACCATCGAGTGCGGCGATTCCACCGATCCGGAACTGCTCGGTGTTTTCACGGCGACGGACGAATGCGATCCCGAGATTTCGATTTGGCACTCCGACGAGTGGTATGCCGATCAAGAATGTGCCGGCGCGGGCGACCTGGTTCGTACATGGACGGCTGAGAACACGGCCGGCAATTGCGCGACGTGTGTTCAGACGATCCACATCGTCGACACAACGCCGCCACTGATCGAGTGTTATCCCGACGCCGAAGTTGAATGCGGGGACTCCATTGATCCTGAGTACACCGGCGAGCCGAAGGTTTACGATACGTGCTCCGAGGTCTCGCTGGACTACTACGACGATCACGGCCGAGGCGGCACGGGCCAATTCACCCGCGTCTGGACGGCCACCGACGGGTGCGGACTCAGCGCGACCTGCAATCAGCTCATCACGATCATGGACACGACGCCGCCGACAATTGCCTCGTGCGGGCCGATTCAGATCCCCACGACGCAGGCGTGCGAAGCGGAGATGCCGGATATCTCGGAATATGTTGATGCCTCCGACACCTGCTCCGGCATTGCGGCCATCGCTCAGGAGCCCGCGGTCGGCACGATCCTCGGCATCGGTGTCCATCCCCTGACGGTTCACGTGATCGATGGCGAGAAGAATGCGTCCGTCTGCGAATCGACTATCACCGTCTATAGCGAGAGCGGCGACAACGATGAGGACGGCGTTCCCGATGAATGCGACAATTGCACGGACTACGCCAACCCCGACCAGGCCGATTGCGACGGCGATCACGTGGGCGACGTGTGTCAACTCAATTACTGCAAGGGCGATCCCGACTGCTATGACTGCAACAGCAACGGCGTGCCCGATGGATGCGACTTCGCCGACGGCGTCCTGCGCGTGAAGCGCGATGCCGCGCCGGGCGGTGATGGCGTTACGTGGGCGACGGCCATGAACAGTCTGCAGGACGCCCTTGATGCGGCCGAGTGCAACAGCCTTATCACCCAAATCTGGGTTGCCGCGGGATCGTACACGCCGGACTTCGGCGCGAACTACACGCTTGGCAACAAGTCGGCGTCGTTTGTCCTGCGAAACGGCTTGGCCGTCCTCGGCGGGTTCGCAGGCACTGAGACCGATGCGTCACAGCGCAATCCCGCCGCGCACCATTCCATCCTGACCGGCGACCTCAATGCCGACGATGGGCCTAACTTTACGTATTACACCGACAACAGCTTTTCGGTTGTCAGCGCGACGAACACCCTGTCATCCGCCATTCTCGACGGCGTCACGGTTCGCGGCGGCAACAACTCTTTCGGCGGCGGCCTCTATGCGGATGCGGGCAGCCCCACGATTGTGAACTGCACCTTCACCGAGAATCTCGGGTTCTTCGGCGGCGGCGCGTGCTTTACGGCCGGCTCGCCGCGACTGATGCAGTGCCGATTCATCAATAATCTCTCGCAGGGGGCGGGCGTTCGCGAAGGCGGCGGCCTGATGCTGCTGAATTGCGCCTCGTCGCTGATCGAGCGTTGCGAGTTCTCGGGCAACATTGTGAATCGCATCGGCAAGTCCACGGCGCCGGGTGGCGCGATCAGCATTGTGGATAGCAACGTCTCGGTCGTGAACTGTCTCCTGCACGGCAACAATGCCGATCTCGGCGGCGCGATTGCCATTGCCGGGGCGACCAGCATCGTCACGCTTACGAATTGCACGCTCGCGTCGAACACCGCCGATGCCTCTGGCGGGGCGATCTACGTCGTTGCCGGAGATGTGCACATCACGAATTGCATTCTCTGGAACAATTCTGATAACGGGGGTACGACCGAGTCCGCGCAGGTTCACATCGCGGCCGGCACCGTCGCGGTGAATTATTCTTGCGTGCAGGCCTTCGCCACGCTTGGCGGCACGGGTAATACGGCGCTCGACCCGATGTTTGTGTCGGTGTCGGATTTCAGCCTGCAGGCTGGTTCACCCTGTGTCGACGCCGGCAATAACGCGGCCGACATCGACTGGTCGGTTCCCGGGGTGCAGCCCATCCCTGGCGTTGACTTCCTCGGCCACACGCGAAACACCGACGGCGATTGCGACAAATACCCCGTCGTCGAACTCGGCTGCTATGAACAAACTGGCTGCCCGTAGTCAACGTGGGTGGCATGGGTCAACTCCGTTGACCCGTGCGGAACGCGAACGAACTCTGATATTTCAAAGAGGATAAGTAAAACGCCGGCGCGTTTCCGCGCCGGCGTTTTGAAATACCAACCGAAAGACTCACTGTCTCACGGACAGGTTTGCCCGTTGATCAACGCATCCACAAAGCCCTGAATGTCGAGGGCGTTTAGTTCGCCATCGTTGTTCATATCGCCTTTGCAGCACGTTGGCGTGTTTTCGCAGGCATCGCCAATGCCATCCGCATCAGTGTCAGTCTGGTCCGCGTTGTAGACCGCGGGACAGTTGTCGCAGGAGTTGGCGATGCCGTCGCCGTCCTGATCTGGCGCATCAGAATCGCAGCAGTCGCCGATGCCGTCGCCATCAGTGTCCGCCTGATCTGGGTTCGGCACGGTCGGACAGTTGTCCGTGCCATCCGGAATGCCATCACCATCGAAGTCGCCGGGTTGGCCCTGGCCGACGATCACACGGATCTCATACGCGCCAGGGACAAAGTCAAATCCGAGCGCTGACGCATAGTAATCCCCGGCTTCGCCCGCAGGCACGTAGTAAAGCACGCGAACCCAATCACCGTCGACTCCCGGGCCCGCGTAGGACCAGCCGGTGAATCCTAATTGCGACGTACCGTCCAGGCCAAAGAGTGTGGCACCCGCCAGGCCGGAGTCCGGGCTGTCAAGGCCCTTCATCTCGATGGCATAGACACGCTGCGCCATCAGCGTGAAGCGGAAATAGTCCAAATCGCCGATGTACCCAACCAACCCGGCCGTGGGGGTGCCATCAGTTGGAATCGGCGTCGCGGACACAAAGTCGTCGGCATGATCGTCCGGCGGTGTCACGCCCAAGTCGGTGATCGTCACTTCGTATGATGCGCCGAAGTAGGTCTGTCCGGCATACACCAACACATGCAAAGTCGGGTTCGGACCCGACGGCACGCCATACACTACGCCGGTCCAATCGCCCGGTCCCTCCGGGCCGCCATAGGAAGGACCCGAGTACCCGAGGTTGTAGCTCCCCTCAAAAAGAATGAGGCCGACCGACCACGGGTCGACATTTGTTAACGCACGCACCTGCACGCTGTAGGAGTGATTCGCGGTGGCGATGAACTTGAAATAGTCGTAGTCGCCCGCGTAGTGGATTGTGCCGCTTTGAACGGTTCCATCGGTCGGGGCAAGCGTTGCATCCGGCTGGTAGCCGCTGTGATCGTCCGACTGCGCGCCGTGGTCGGTCACACCGAGCGACAATTGTCCGACATACGATGCTCCTGCCGATGTCACACGCAGGTAATACGTGTCCGTCGCCGCTGTGAAGAACGCCGGCTCGGCCTGATTGTAGGGAGCCCATTCAGCGCGAAGCGTTGTACAGTCGGCATCGTACAACTGAACCACTGAGAAAAACTGCCCGGATGCTGCAAACGTGGTGAACTCATACCGATGACCAGCGACGCTGTTCAGGCTCAGCCAATCTTCATCCGCCATCGGATTGATCACCATCGAGGTCACGGTTCCATCCGTGGCAATGGCAGTCGCGGTGCCGCAGGTGTCGCCATGGTCGTCGGCGCCGAGGGTGCCGAGGTCCGTTACACGAACTTCGTAGTCGCCCGTCAACCCCGGATAAGCACCGAGGCGCACATGGATCGCGCCGCCCATGGCGGGGGGAACGAAGTAGTTCACCGTCATCCAATCACCTGCGGGCTCGCCCGGGCTGGCGAACGACCACCCGGTTGAACCAACACCAGCGGCGTCCAAATAGAACCCGCCGGCAACGCCGAACAGCGCAAGGCTTGGTACGGCCCGCAGTTCGAGTTTGTAGAGATGCTCGGCGACGCCGGTAAATGTCAGCCAGTCGACGTCGCCGACGTAATTCGATGTCCCGGCATAAGTCGTGCCATCCGGAACGATCATCGTCGCATCGGCGCGGCCGCCGTTGTGATCGTCGCTTGTTGCGCCGCGATCCGTAAGCCCAACGCCGACATAACCGACCGTCGAATTGGAGACGGAGGAAAAGCGCAGGTAGTGCGTTCCCGATGCCGCTGTGATGACTCCGATCTCGTCGGGGCTTCCGTAACCCCAATTGGCAATGACAGTGCTGCAATCGGGTCCGATGACCTCGGCCTCATAATAGAAGCTGGTCGACGGCGTGAAGGTCGTCGCTTCGTAGCGATGACCCGCGACGGCCGTGAAGCTGAGCCAATCCACATCGGTCGCCGGATCCACAATGACGCTTTCCGGAGTCCCATCCGTGGCAATTGCCGTTGCGGTGCCGCATGTATTCCCGTGATCGTCGGCGTAGGAGGACGTATTTCCCAACGCCAGGAACAGGCAAACCGTTGTTGCAAGATGGACCCGTTTCATGATGTGACTCCTGAAATGTGCGAAGCCCGACATGGGCATTTCCGCCTCAGAAGTCTCATGCGACAAGAATTGCCCCGTATTCACGCCGGAATTGTGGGGAATGTGCTAAGTCGTTTTAGCAAAGCAGGATGGCGAAATTCGGGTCAGGGGCGCAGGAACGCGAGTCCAATCAAGGGCTGGTTTCCATCAGGCGGCCGATTTGTCCCTATTGGCTAGGGGATGCAACTTGAACCCGGTCCCTGAGGGACCCCGCCGTATCTGGCCACACAGCAGTTGGGGTCGACGGTAATACACGTCGAGCACTGACCTCCCGGACCGGGAATGCAACAGGCCTGCGGAGCCTGGAAACTGCAGGGTGTGCCCGGCGACAGCACGGTTCCTCCGGCGACGCTGCAACAGTCCGGTGAAAGGGTTTGGCACGACCCATCGGGCATGCAGCATCCCAGCGGCAGGCTGCACGGACCGCTGATTACCGTTCCGCCGTTCTTGCACTCCAACACGCCCGGCGGAAGATCGGAACATCCGCCTGTTGGAGAACAACAATGGTTGAGGCGATCGTCGCAGCACAGGCCGTCAATCGCCGTGACGCTGCCGGTCACGTTGATGCCCGTCGAATGACCGACGTCAAACACGCGAATCTCAATGCAGTTCTCACATGCACGGAACAAACGCGGATCCGTGACGAAGATGTGATAGGGTTCGGGCGTGTTGAAGGCGTTACCCGATGACGTCACGCCGATCTGTACGCCGTTCAGCCAAATGGATGCGCCATCGTCGACGCGCACCCACATATCCAATGACGGGTACTTGAAGCGAGGATCAAGGCAGAAACAATAGTCATAGACATACAGCCCCGGCGTTGCCCCGCCGACTACTGGAACCGCCGACACCCACCGCGTCCCCGGCTGGGTCAGCCAGTTGGGATTGGGCGACATTACCACCGCCGGTCGTGGCACGCTTCCACCGCTCGCGTCGACCGTCACGCGCCAGGTGTCATCATTCTGTCCGATGGGAATCAGCGTTCCGCCGCTTCCGTTGTACACGGCGCTGGCCAGTTCCTTGCTCAACGGCATGGCCGGGCAGCAGCACTTGCCGTCGGCTGCCGTCATCGTGCCGGTCATGTTGATGCCGGTTGGCGCGCCGCCGGTGTTCCTCACCACGACGGTGATGCAATTCTGTCCGCTTTGGAAGAAACCTGGATTTGAGGTGCTGAGCACGGGTGGATTCGGGTCGCTGACTCCAGCACACGTCCCCAGTAAGTTTCCGTTGAGATAGACCTCTCCTTCGTCATCGACGCGTACTTGCAGGCTCAACAACGGATTTCGGAATCGATCGTCGAGGCAAAAGCAGTATTCGTACACATAGGTTCCGTTCGGCCCGAAATAGTCAGACGACACCCATTTCGTGCCGGGGAATGTGACCCAGAAGGGATGCGGTAAGACGGTCTTCGCGGGCCGCGGCACAGTGCCTCCGCCGGCATCTAATGTCACCACCCAATTGTCATCGTCGGTGTTATCTGGAATGAGATTGTTATTGTCGTCGACTCCGGTTCCGAGACTGAGTGTCAAATCGGTTCGTGGACAGCACGGCGTATCCGGGCATCCCGCCTTGGTGAGCAGCATGGTCACGAAGAGCGGTACATCCAGAACGGTCACATAGCCGTCACCGGTCAGGTCGGCACATCCGCCATTGTCGTAATAATCCGGAAAGCCCAAATAGCATCGAACGAACCCCGCAATGTCCAGACCGTTCAAAACTCGGTTGCCGTCCACATCGCCGGGGCACTCGCACTGAATCGGAAGACAATCGCAGCACACGTCGAAAGCGCCGAGTTCCGTCATCATGACGTTTTGGACGCAGTATTGCGCTGGCGGGCAGTTGCCCACGCAATACGGCGTTGAGAGCGGCTGGAATTCAACGTGACATTCAGATGCCCCTCGGCAATCGCAGGCGATCACCGTGAAGTTGCCGTGGTTGTCCATGCGCACGCAGCGGGGCGTGCAAGGCTCACCGGATGGGGAGCAGGGGCTGGTGCTGCAACCGGCGCCTCCCGGCTGCGGAGGGCAATACACGAGGGGCTGAGCCTGGGCGATGGTCGTTGCAAGGATGACGAACGCCGCGGCCACAATCCTCAAACGTGCCATGTACAAACTCCCGATGCGACAGGGGTCGCAGGTAATTCAAGTCAGAAAAAACGAGCAGAAACCAGTGTACCCCAAGTGCCCCCTCGGTTTCACGCGAATGGCCGGTCAAATTGGTGAAAAGTGGCGGTCTTACTCGTCCTTTAGCCGGCGAGACATGAGTTCGCTGAGTGTGGCGATGACCTCTTTGTCTTCGAACAGCACGGCGTGAACTGCCTCCGTAATCGGCATCTCCACGTTGAACCGCCGTGCCAGTTGCACGACGCTTCGTGTCGTCGGAATGCCCTCGATGACCGATGGCGTCGATGCGATCACCGCTTCGGCCTTCATCCCACGGCCGATCTGCTCGCCCGCGCTGCGGTTGCGCCCCATCGGCGACACGCACGTCGTTACCAGATCGCCGAGACCGGCCAGGCCCGCGAAGGTCTCCTTCCGCGCTCCCATCGTCGTTCCGAGCCGGGTGATCTCCACCAGCCCGCGCGAGAGGAGCGCCGCCTTTGCGTTGTCGCCCGCCTTCAATCCATCGAGAATGCCCGCGGCCAGCGCGATGACGTTCTTCATTGCCCATTCCATAGCCGATTGGGTATTCGAGCGTATGTGTCACCCGT
>CAZSBF010000044.1:0-34977 GCA_964605185.1 uncultured Planctomycetaceae bacterium | reverse complement strand
TCCCGCGATGGCGCAACCACAGATAGGTCATCAGACCCGCACCGACGAGTCCAAAGGGAAGCATTGAGCCAAACCAAACGTTGGGATTGAGCTTGCTGGCGTGACCGGCGGCCGTTGAAGCAGGTCGGGCAAATGTGTCAAAGAGCGCGCCCAAACCATATCCCGAAAGCAAAGCTCCGTAATATTGAAACGAATCAATAATGCCGGACGAGCAACCCGCCATCTTGCGTCCACCTAGGTCCATCGCCGCAGCCGTGCCGAGAATTGAGTGAGTCGAGTTGCACATCATGCTGATTCCGATGACCAGCGTCACCGCAATCGCCCCGCCGGCAGCGCCACCATCGTGAGGAACGGTGAACGCGATCAGCGTAAATGCAACCTGTGCGAGATAAAGGACAGCGGCAACTGGCGCCCGACGGCCGTTGAAAAGCCGGTCCGAAATGTAGCCGGAGGCCAGCGAACCCACCGACGCCGTCACCGGCAATCCCCAAATGAACGCTGTATACAGGCCGGACGATTTGCCCGCGCCCCAGACATCGCTGAGATACACGGCCCACCACGACTCCACACCGCGACGCACAAAACCGGTGCAGAAATAAGCCGCCGCGACGATCCACACAACATTGTTCGACGCAATCTTCCGAAACACATCGATAAGTCGGATCTTTTCATTCGGGTTGTCGGGCCCCTCGTCGTCGTGTTCAACCTTCCAGCCCGCTTCTTCGGGAGTATTCTTCACGAAGATGTTCATCAAAATGACGATCACGGCAACCACAATCGGCGGTAGGATGAAAATGTAACGCCAATTGAGCGTCGGGATCGTCAGGGTAAAGAACACCAACGGAATCGTCATGCCCATGATCAGGGTCTTTCCAAGCTGACCCGCGCCGATCGCGCCGAGGTTGATCATGAAGCCGAACACACCCGCAAACGCGCCCCGTTCTTTGCGGCGAAACCATGCCGTGTTGATCTTGATGAAGCCCGGCGCCCCGAAGGCCTGCATGTAGCCGTCAAAAGACCGGATCAAAATCAGTGTGACCAGAAGCATGGTCGCCGATCGGCCCGACCACGTCGCAAGACCAAAGGCAAGATTTAGCAAAATGGTGGAGATCGCGCCGATGGTCATGGCCTGTTTTCCGCCGACGCGGTCCGTGAACAGGCCGTTGATCATCTGACCCACGGCATAGGCACCGTCGCGGCCGGAATTGATCAAGCCATATTGCGATTTGGAGAAGCCGAGGTCGGCCATCAACTCCGGCGCAACCGGGCTGAGGTTGTACCGACACAAGTAATACGAGGCGTACGTCAACCCCAGGAAAAACCAGTTTTGCCCGCGGCGCATCCGGTAGCCCGACGGATGGACGATGGGTGCGGTATCGGTCGCGGGTGACGTGGACTGCATTCCGTTTCCTTTGGGCCGGGGGACTGTACTTGCCGATCCACCGACCGGCAACCCGCGCCGCACCACGCGAAATGCCCCGTACAATCGCGCCCATGTCGCGGCCGACACCCATCTCCAAGATCACGCTTCACCGGCTCGCGATCCCCATGAAGCAATCCTTCCGCCACGCCACGGCCGAGCGTTCGGTCAGCGAGCCGCTCATCGTCGCAATCGAACTCGCTGACGGCACCATCGGCTACGGCGAGACCCACCCGCGCCCGTATGTCACCGGCGAATCCATGGACGATGCCGTTCGGAGTATTCGCGAGGTTTTTGCGCCGCCCCTTGTCGACATTCATCCCTCGAACTTTGGCGAGGCCATCGAAACCGCCGCCTCACTGCCGACCGTCGATCCATTAGGAAAAGTGATCACCGCCGCCCGGGCCGCCGTCGAACTCGCCCTCTTGGATGCTTATGCCAAGGCATTTGAGCGATCCTTCGAGTCGATTGCCGGGTGGCTCGGCGAAACTTGGCTCGGCCCGCCCGGAAGCATCGCCACGGCCCGTTTCAGCGGCGTCGTTTCCGGCGAAAGCCCCGATCGCGTGGCCCGCAGCATTCGCAAGATGCGCCTCCTTCGCCTTCCGCACTTCAAACTGAAGGTCGGCGATGCCGACGACGACGCCCGTATCGAGGCCGCCGTTCGCGTGCTCGGCCGTTCATTGCAAAAAGGACGCGTGACCCTTCGCCTCGACGCCAATGAGGCGTGGACGCTGGATCAGGCCACCGCCAATCTGGAACGCTGGGAGCAATACCCGATCGCGTCAGTGGAACAGCCTCTGCCCAAAGGGGCGATCGACGACTGGGCCGCCCTCGCCGCACGATCGAACATCCCGCTCATGGCCGACGAATCGCTGGTCACCCATGAGGATGGCGAAGAACTTATCGCTCGAAAGGCGGCCAGTGCCTTCAACATCCGAATCAGTAAGAATGGCGGTCTCATTCCTGCGATGCGACTCGCCATCCTCGCACATAAGCACAACATCCAATGCCAGCTCGGTTGCATGGTCGGCGAGACGAGCATCCTCTCGGCCGCCGCACGTTGGTTCTTGCAATTGGTACCCGGAATCACGTACGCTGAGGGGAGTTTCGGGAGCTTTCTTTTGAAGGGCGATGTCGTGCGTCGCGGGCTACGGTTCGGGTGGCGTGGTGGGTGGCGAACAATGCAAGGCCACGGGCTGGGCGTGACCGTGGAACTTGCGCGGCTGGCAACGCTGGCCGATCAGCCTCCGGTAACTATGGTCTTCTAGCGAGGCAATGGGAACAATACGGGCTTTGATTTAACCTCTTGCAGGACATAGAGTAAGGTGTCATGACGCGGCACGCCGCCGTGCCTCAGGCAAGGGTCTCAATGGAATGGCGACAGAACCAATCGGACAAAAGACCGGCGCAGGCATGGATAGCCAGATCGGCAAGGCCGTCGTCGATGCGCGCCTCGCCACGGCCGCGGAAGTCGCCGCCTGCGTCAATAAACAAAAGCAACTCAAAGAGACCGGCCGTGATCTTCCCCTCTCCGAGATCCTCGTCAAAGCCGGGATCATCACCTCCTCACAGCTCAAGCGTCTTGCAAACCCGGCGGATGACTCAATGTCGTCCTCCCTTCAGCAAATCCCCGGTTACCAGATCATGCAGAAGATTGGTGCGGGCGCGATGGCCAGCGTCTACAAGGCCAAGCAGCTTTCCCTAGACCGTTTCGTGGCCATCAAGATCCTGCCCAAGCGCCTCAGCGAAGACCCTGAATTCGTAAAGCGGTTCATTAAGGAAGGTCGCGCGGCGGCCAAGCTGAACCACAACAACATCGTCGGGGCCCTGGACGTCGGGGAGTATGCCGGCTTCCACTATTTCGTGATGGAGTACATCGATGGCAAAACGGTCTATGACGAGATGGCCATCAAGAAAGTATATGGAGAAGCCGAGGCCTTAAAGATAATCACTCAGGTGGCCCGCGCGTTGGAACATTCGCACGAGAAAGGATTTATCCACCGCGACGTCAAGCCCAAGAACATCATGATCACCAAGGATGGCACCGCGAAGCTCGCCGACATGGGTCTGGCCCGCGAGGCCGGCGACGCCGTCGCAGCCGCCGCCGAAAAAGGCCGCGCCTATGGAACCCCCTACTACATTTCCCCCGAACAGATTCGCGGTGTTGAGGATGTCGACTTCCGTGCGGATATTTACTCGCTCGGCGCAACGCTCTATCACATGATCACCGGCCGCGTTCCGTTCGACGGAACGTCTCCAACACAAATCATGCAGAAGCATTTGAAGGAGCCGATCGTCCCGCCGGACCATCTAAACCCCGCGATTTCAACGGGTTTGGCAGAGGTCGTCGAGCGTGCCATGGCCAAGGATCGCACCACTCGATACAACTCCACCACCGACATGCTCGTTGATTTGGAGCGTGTTTCACGAGGCGAAGCGCCGCTCCAGGCACGCTCCGGCATGGACGACAAACTGCTGGAAAATCTGAGCGACGGTGAAGATGCCGGCCCCACTTACCAATCGTCCGGGGGGGCCGGCGGAAATTCGTTGTCGCCGCTTCTCATCGCCGGCGTCATCGTCGAGGCGGTGATCATTCTGGTTCTGGTAATCGTGCTAATCGTGAAGTAACCACCGACCGGTAGTGGTCGCAATTCTTGACATCCGACGCGCAGAAAATGCGACTTACCGCGCCTCTGAAATTATTTCATTTCACAGGAAGAATTTGCTGGCCAGCCCCCCAATCGTCCGGTAGTATTTCACTGCCGCAAAATAAGCATCCATGGAGGTATGCAACGCAGTTCGCACAAATCGGCAAGGACGCCGAACTCGAAACTACCTACATCTCATTTCAGGTTGGTCGACCATGGATGAACCCTTGATTCGGCCTCGCAGTTGCCTGGCCTTGTCTCGGCGAAAACAACGGAGTGTTTCGCATGAAGTCGGCTCGTCAAGAAGTGGATTCCCTTTGGAAAAAATACCTGACCGGAAAACCCATCAAGCTTCGCAATCTGCTGGTTGAGCACTACAGACCGCTCGTCCACATGATGGCCGCGCGGCTCGCTCAGAAGCTGCCGGCACAAATCAGCTACGATGAAATCTGTTCGGCCGGGTATGACGGCCTGATGGAGGCCGTCCAAGCGTACGATCCCTGCCATAAGGCCAAGTTTGAGACCTTCTGCCAGCAACGAATCCACGGTGCCGTCATGGACTGGCTCCGTTCCCTCGATGGGCAATCCCGAACCGTCCGCAGCTTCGAAAAGCAGCGGATGCTCAACAAGGAAGCCCTCGACTCAGCCCTCGGCCGCCCCCCCACTGAAGAGGAAATCGCCCAGAAAATGGGCATCGGCGGCGATCGATTCTCCGAACTCTCCCGCCTTTCGCGCCTCGGCCATGAGGTCCACCTCTCGGCCGTCCAGAATGATGACAACAACCACCGCGGTTCTCCCGGCGGCTGGGATGTCAGCGATAGCAGCGCGGTCGATCCTTCGCAGCGCATCTCCCGGCAGATGCTCACCGATTACATCGCCCGCGGCCTGAATCGCGAAGAGCGGCTCGCTCTGATCCTCTACTACGTGGAAGGCCTGACCATGGCCGAGATCGGCCTCGTGCTGGATCTCTCCGAATCGCGGGTCAGCCAGATTCACAAGGATGTGATCAACCGCCTTCGCCGCCGCTTCAAGGATGAAGTGGCCGAAATGGTGGCGTAGTCATTCGTTAAAGGTCGTCACAAATTAAGATCGCGCCCGGCCTGTCTTGGGATTGGCGGTGCGATGAACGGTAGCACACCATCCTAAACTTTGCGGCAACGGCGACGCGACATGCGGCCGTTGTCCGTTAAGGGCGAATCCGCATCGCTCACAATGAGATTTGGGCTCGTTTGGATAGTTTCGACACGGGTAATCCCGACGTCATCGTTCCGACGCTGTCACGAACCAATCAGCTTCGCCACGAATCCGGCGAGATCGTCGGGGTTAACCGTTCCGTTTAGGTCAAAATCGCATCGGCAAAGGTCGGACTCGGTTACGTTGGGCACCATCAGAATCTCGATAAACGAAACGATGTCGTTGCCGTCGGCCGATGAGTCCCCGTTCACGTCGCCGTTTAGTTCGTCGGCACAAATGATCAATGTCGCCCCTGCCGTAGTCGTGGACCCACACGCATCCGTTACCACGACGTCGTACATCCCGGCCAACGATTCATCAACCGGGTAGACCTCAAGATTTACTTCCGTCGCTCCGGAGATGTATGCCCCATTCTCGAGGAACTCCCCGTTCCGCCGCCAATGCACGGTCATCGGGGGCTCCGAGTCCACGGCCACCGAAAACTCCGCCACGTGTCCCACCCATGTTGTCACTGTTGCCGGCTGTTGCGTAATCTGAGGCGGCTGCGATTGACCGGCCCAGGTATCGCCCAGCATGGTTGCATCATCACTACCGTCAAACATCACGAGTCGCTGTTGCACGGTGTCAAACACCATCACGTGCCCTGTTCTCGCGGAAGGCATCGGCGAACCATCAGAAGACCAGCCGGCGCCGTCCCAAACCCATGCGTCACCCAGATTCGCGGAGCCCGAATTCCCGCCATATAGAACAACCTTCTCACGTTGCGAGTCATAGGCAAGGGCGTGCCCGGTTCGCGCCAAAGGCCCGCCGGTCGCACGAAGCTGCCAGGTTGTGCCGTTCCATTCCCATGTTTCATTGCTATAGAGGGATCCGTCATGCCCGCCGAAGAGGACCGAGACATCGCGCGAATCATCAAAGGCCATCGCCGCCCCCTCGCGCGCGGAGGGCCCCGTGTTCGACTTGAGTGTCCAAGCCGTTCCGTTCCACTCCCATGTTTCGCCGTTGACACCCGTTGCTGTCTCGCCGCCGAAGAGCACTGCCACGTTTCGCGTCGAGTCGAATGTCATGCAGTGGAATTTGCGCGCCGACGGGCCCGCCGATGTCCTCAGAAGCCAAGTGGCGTTGTTCCATTCCCAGGTCTGCGAACTCAGGCTCGCCGTTCGTCCGCCGAAGAGCACGACCACGGAACGCGCCGAATCGTAGGCCATCGCATGGGCGGAACGCCCCGACGGCGCGTTGGCTGGTTGCCGGATCGTCCAACTACCCTCCTCATACTCCCATGTTTCATTGCTGTATCCGGTTTCCGCGTCTCCGCCGAAGAGAATCCCCTTATTTCTTACAGAGTCATACGCCATTGAGGAATAGAGGCGCGGCGATGGCGCAGAGACCGGCGCGAGAAGAGACCACGCACTCCCGTTCCACTCATGCGTATCCCCGTAGTTATTCCCCTCCGCCAAACCGCCGAAAACGAGGGTGCGCCCGGATAATGGACAAAAACACAATTGCACGGCATAGCGATCGGGAAGGCCCGCCAAAGCCCTCGCAGTCCATGACGTCCCATTCCACTCCCACGTGTCGTTCAATGCCCCATGTTCGTCAAGCCCTCCGAACAGCACGGTTCGTTCCCGAAGCGGGTCGTACGTCATCCCCTGAAACATCCTCGGCTGGGGCCCTTTCGTCGCTCGAAGGGTCCACGTCGCGCCGTCCCATTCCCATGTATCACCAAGATGCGTCTGGCCTGTGGACCCGCCGAAAAGCACAATCACTTGCCGATCCGAGTCGTAGGCCATTCGTTGACCGAATCGTGGCGACGGCGCGCCGCCGCCTTTCAATGTCCATGCTGTTCCATTCCAAGTCCAGGTCTCACCAAAAACAGTCGACCCGTTGTAGCCGCCGAATACAACGTGCTCGCCGCGGGCGACGTCATAGGCCGAGGAGACATAGGCCCGAGCCGATGGTCCGCCTACCGCGAGCTGCGTCCACGCGATGCCGTTCCATTCCCACGTATCAGATAAGAAAGTGGACGCACGATTGCCTCCAAATAGAAATGTCTTTCCGAGGGCCGAATCGTAAGACATCGCGCTATGTTCACGCGGGCTCGGGCCAACAGTGGCCACGCATTGCCATTGACCGCCGCTGTATTCCCAGGTGTCGCCGGAGAAAAAAGCCGCGCCTGCATGGCCGCCGAACAACACAACCGTATCGCGACTCGTGTCATAGACGAGGCCATATCCGTGGCGGATGCTCGGCCCGCGCGTCTGGTTTTCCCAGAGAAGGCAATCTTGCCCGGTGGTTACACGGCCCATTGAGAGAACGAAGCAACACACGGCCCCAACGGCGAATCGCTGAAGCAAACGACGAGAAGAATTGAAGGCGAATTTGCCAACATTCGGCTGGCAGCCGCCCCCAACTAGTTCTCCAAATATGGTTTGTCGCCGCATGGCAACCGCTCGCACAAAAACAGGAATTCCCAGGTTGGGGCACTGTCGAATGAAATGATGCCCGAAACCGAAGCTGCTCCTGTTACATTCAGCTATACCGAAAATGACCCAGTCAAGTCAATTTGCGGGCGGCGTCCCGGGGGCTTTGGGCGTGCGAAGACGCCCATCTTGATCAGTTCATTGTCGGCAGGTGGCCCGAAATCCTTACGTACCTAGCAAGAAGTTGAAAGCCAACGTGAGCACGTTATCGGTGAACGAATGTGCGTCCAATATCTTCCGTCGGGCAGCATTTAGAGAGGATGAAAACGACATAACTCATTGTTTAACAATGCCTTACACTCCTGTTTGCATTCACAGCACGGCAGCCCGAAGAGTGCGAAATCGTCTCGTGAGACCGGTACGTACTTAACTAGTTTTTTTTTGTTTTCTTTGCGAACTCATTGACATGGGGGGGGGAAATCGGGTGTAATAGAGTGAGAAGTAGAAGGCGATCCAAGCCTTCTAGCCGTCCTGTGCGTGCAGGGCGGTAGAGTGAGGAGAGAAGTACCTATCAAGTATTTCATTGTCTGGTGTGTGTGAGCCGTTCCCTTCGTGGGAGAGCGCACTTCACCGAAATATGGAGGATGAGAAAATGATGCGAGTAGTGGGAAGAACTGGCCTGATGGCCACGGCGATGGCGGTTTTTGCCGCGTCGTCCGCGTTTGCTGTGAATCCGCGCCTCGGTACGGCCGATGCGTCCGCGATTCCCGGCAGTACCTCAATCGGCCCCCGAACGTTCACAGGCGCTGGCTTTGAACAGTCGGAAGGCTATAACCTCGGTTCGCTCAGCAACGTGAACGGCTGGGATTGCTTCGGCTCTGCCAATGCAACTCCTCCGGGCCCGCGATGCTCGACGGGTGTTGTTGCCAAGGGCAACGGTTCGAACCAGAGCTTGCTTCTGGACCAGAACTTCAATTTCCCGAACGCCACCAACGTTGGTTCGTTCAGCCCGGTGTTCAAGGATTTCTTGACTCCGACGATCAACGTCGACATGCGAATCGATGACAACGGCGGTTCGAACTATACGCTTACCCCGCAGACCCCGGCGCAGACGTTCTCCACGTCGCGCGTGATCTTCGCCTACACCGGTTACATCTATGCTCTGGATGATCCAGGTGGAACGCTCCAGTTCGTACCGATCGGATTCTGGACCCCGGACTCGTGGTTCACCTTCCAGTTCGACTACGATTATGCTGCTGGCACTGTCAAGTTCTCGATGGGTCCCGACAAGCTCAACCTGATTGAGCTTTACACGGGCCACCTCTACGGTGGAACCCAGGTCGAAGAAGTCGTCATTTTCAGCGACAACTTCCAGAACACCGGTAGCGGCTCGTTCTCGGGCGGCCCGGCTGGCACGTATGTTGACAACCTGGTCCTCAAGCCTGAGCCCGGCACCCTCGCCATGCTCGGAATTGGCGCCCTGTTGGCCCTCCGACGCCGAAGCCGCTAATTGCGGTAACGGTTAACGAGTAGCTTTTCAAAGCCCCGCTTGGTGGAAACGCCAAGCGGGGCTTCTTTTTTGCCCATGGCCCTTATCGATCGCGGCGACATTCCAACGATCTTTACCCGGATTTTACGCGACGACGGTAAATGGATTTGCTATAACCCCTGATATCCATACATGACCAATTGCCGCAGTGATTGAACATCGTTGGTAGCGGCTGGTTCAGGAGAACCTTGGAATGAGCAACACGACCGAGAAATTGACCAATCTTTCCGAGCGGCGACAGGAAGTCGCACGTGAACTCGCGGACATCATTGCCAGCAAGGCCGCCTCCCCGCAGAACACGGCCCTTGCTGATCTGGAGTCCATCCTCAACAGCGAACTCAACCGCATCGACGAGCAGATCAAGCAGCTCAACGCCTACCTCAATAACGTTCAGGACGCCCAACAAAATCAGGTCTGATCCCCCCTCTGGCACGGTTGCCGCTCTCGAACCCCACAATCACCGCGCCTTTCACCTGTCGCTCGAAAGGCCCGCCTGAGACTCGTTAGACACACTCCATGTGCGTGGTACGATGGCCTCCATTACGTTGAATTAACGGTGGCATCGCGCCCTTTCGCTCAACCGCCAGCGTACATGGCCAGATTGCGATCGATGCGTCGCTTGGCTCCGATGCAATATTCTGTGGGTTGCGAACGAACGAAACCGTCCTGAAATGTAAAGACGGCTCGCGAACAACGGAGAGAACATCATGCTCATCAAACGCCTTGCATTCCTGATCGTCATACTCGGATCGTCGCTGCCGACCAACTCACGCGCCGACCAACCCACCGTTCAGCAGTTCGTCAAAATGCGATGGCCCGTCGCAGCCCGCCTCGCTCCCGACGGACGCTTCTATTACATCCACAACCCCGACGGCCTCGCCCAGCTCTACGTCCGCGCCGCCGGCGGCAAAGACGCCACCAAGCTCACCGACTTCCCCGACGGCATGATGGGCTACACCATGTCCGACGACGGCAAGTGGATCGTCGTCTCGGCCGGCGTCGGCGGGAATGAGCAGTCCAATCTTTACTTGCTCGACACCAGCACCAATCGCCTCCGCGCCCTCTTCTGCCACCCCGAGATCGTCTTCGATTCCGTAACTTGGCGGCGTGACAGCAAGGCCTTCGCATTCAAAGCCAACGACATCTCCCGCTCCGACTTTTACGTTTACGTCTACGACATCGCCAAGAACGCAACGAAACGCATCATGGCGGAGAAGGGTGACTACTCCCCCGTCGACTTCACGTCCGACGGCAAACGCCTGATGATCGTCAAAAGCAACTCGGCCACGCATACCCAGCTCTTCGAGGCCGACGTTGAATCCGGCAAATCTCGCGAGGTGACGCCCGCCTCGGAAGCATGGGCCTTCGAACCTGTCGGTTATGCCAAGGACGACCAGTCCTTCATCGTCATCACGGACTACCGCGGCGACACAGCCTCCTTTGCAACGCTCAATCTCTCCGACGGCGGCATCAAGAAACTCCTCCCGCAATACGACGGCATCGAAGCCGACCAGGGCACGTTCAACACCGAGCGCACGCTCCTCGCCGCCTGTCTGAATGAAGACGGCTACCGCTCGATGCACCTCTACGCGATGCCGGAATGCAAGGAAGTCGCCACGCCCAAGCTCTCTCGCGGCCTCATCGGCAACATCGACTTCGTCGGCGACAGCCTGATTTTCTCCATGGACAACGCCAACACACCGGGCCTGATTTACCAATGGCCCCTCGGTAAGCCCGATGTCGCCCCCGTCGCGCTGACAGAGGCCGACACACAGGGCATCGATGTGTCAAAGTTCCGGCTGCCCGAACTCGTCCGCTACAAATCGTTCGACGGATTGGAAGTCCCGGCGTTCGTTTACCTCCCGGCCTCGTACAAGAAGGGCGACAAGATCCCCTTCATCATCGAATATCACGGCGGTCCCGAAGGCCAATACCGCCCGTCGTTCAACCGCATCTATCAATACTTCCTCTCGCGCGGCTACGGCGTCATGGCGCCGAATGTCCGCGGCTCGTCCGGCTACGGCAAGAAGTATCTGGAGATGGACAACTACAAGAAACGCATGGACAGCGTGAAGGATGGCGTCGCAGCGGCCAAGTGGCTTGCCGAACAGGGCTACGCAGAGTCGAAGCAGATCGCGTCTTACGGCGGCAGCTACGGCGGCTTCATGTGCATGGCCACCATCACCGAGGCCCCTGATGCCTATGGCGTCGGCTGCAACATCGTCGGCATCTGCAACATGCAGACCTTCCTCGAACGCACCAAGGACTACCGCCGCAAGCTCCGCGAAGTTGAGTATGGTCCACTCTCCGACCCCGAATTCCTGAAGAGCGTCTCGCCAATTTACAAAGTCGATCGGATCAAGGTGCCGCTGCTGATCGCTCACGGCGAAAACGATCCGCGCGTCCCGATCTACGAAGCCCGCCAACTTTATGACAAGATGAAGCAGCTCAACAAAGACGTGGAACTCCTCGTCTTCCCCGACGAAGGCCACGGTTTCCGCAAGGAAAAGAACCGCATAACCTTCGCCGAAACGCTGACGGATTTCTTCGACCGGCACCTAAAGAACAGCCCTCGGAAGCCCGATCAGAAATCGAGCTAACTCGTTTTCTGGCAACGTCTTATGGCAGGGCGACCCGACGGCTCAGTGCCTTGATTTTACGGGGCCCGTCCCCTACACTATGCGGCTCGCAATCGGGCGGTACCCCCGCCTCAGATTGCCTCGCTCGACCACGAGCGCGTAATCGTGGCAGACCATTTGTGTCGTTAGAGGGTCTCGTTCATGGCAAAGAAGGATAAGGATCAGGCTGCGCCCGATGCAGCCCCGAAGGGTCCACCGCCGGCCGAAGGCGACAAAGCCCAAGCCGCGCCAAAACCCAAGAAGGCGAAGAAAGAAGCCGTCGACGACGGCAGCGGCAAGCGCAAGAAGCGCGGCCGACCGATGCGCGGCCTCAGCAAGCGCCAGAAGAATCTCGCCGGCAAAGTCGAGTTCGGCAAGCGATACGAACTGACCTCCGCGGTGAAGATTCTTAAAGAAATCACCCAGGGCACCAAGTTCGACCAGACCGTCAACATCGTCCTGCACCTCGGCATCGATCCGAAGCATGCCGATCAGATGATCCGCGGTTCGGTTTCGCTCCCGCGCGGCATCGGCAAGACCAAGAAGGTCATTGCCTTCTGCGAAGGAGATGAGGCCGAAAAGGCCAAGTCGGCCGGCGCGATGGAAGTCGGCATGGACGACCTGATCAAGAAGGTCAACGACGGCTGGACGGATTTCGACGTCGCCATCGCCCACCCGCGTTCGATGGGCAAAGTCGGCAAGCTCGGCCGCGTGCTTGGCCCCGCCGGCAAGATGCCCACGCCGAAAAACGGCACGGTGACGGATCAGATCGAACAAGCGGTGAAAGAATTCGCCGCGGGCAAGATCGAATTCCGCAACGATGCCGGCGGCAATGTTCACGCCATCGTGGGCAAGGCCAGCTTTTCCGCAAATGATCTGAAGGACAACATTGACTCCTTCATCCACCACATACAGCGTATGAAGCCCGCCACAAGCAAGGGCGTCTTTATGAAGAAGGTCTGCATCTCCGGCACGATGTCCCCGGGCATCGAGCTCGAAGTAGCCCAGCACTAAGGCGGAGTTGAATCATGAGTCGCGCAATCAAAGAACTCGTTGAATCCCAGATCAAGACGCGCTACGAGAAACTCGAAAGCGTCATGGTCGTGAACGTGCATGGTCTCACCGGCGTCGAGGCCAACGTGCTTCGCGGCAAGCTGCGCAAGCAGAAGATCGAAATGCACGTCGTAAAGAACCGCGCCGCCAAGCGCATCCTCACCGGCACCGTCCTGGAGCCCGTCGGAAAATTCCTGACCGGCCCCTGTGCCTTCGTCACCGGCGGCGCAAGCCCCGTCGAGACGGCCAAAGAACTGCTCAAGCTGAAGGAAGAATTCCCAAAGCTCGAGCTTCGCACCGGCCTCGTCGATGGCGAAACCAGCACCGCCACCATTGAGGAAATCTCCAAGCGACGCAGCAAGGCCGAGATCATCGGCGAAGTCATCATGCTCGCCAATTCGCCGGGCCGCCGCATCGCGGGCAGCCTGAACACCGGTGGCAAGGTCGCCGGCTGCATCAAGGCGATCATCGACAAGTTGGAGAAGGGCGAGGCGATCAGCAAGGTCGCCTAAGAATGTGGCACTGGTTTTCAACCCGTGAGCCTGTGGCACCGGCTAATAGCCGGTGCAAGCTGACTGCAGTTGGATTGAACAATTGGAATACACCGTCTTCCGGCGGCCCCGCATGAGAGACTGCTCTGCGGTCGGGTTAAACGGGATCACTGGGATCCCGGCCTTTGGAAGCGTGAACCCGGGCGATCGAATGCGACGCCCATAAGAGAAAGTTGGATTGAGTTATGGCAGAAGCACCAGCAAAGGAATTCAGCAGCGCCGTGAAGGATATCGGCGACAAGATCGTCGGCCTCACCGTCAAGGATGCACAGAGCCTGGCGGATTATCTCAAGAGCGCCTACGGCATTGAGCCCGCCGGCGGCGGCGCGATCATGATGGCCGGCCCCGCGGCTGGCGGCGGCGCAGCGGCCGAGGCCGATGATGCCCCCACCATGTTTGACGTCATCCTCGCCGACGGCGGCGCGAACAAGATCAACGTCATCAAGGCCGTCCGCGCGGCCACGCAGCTCGGCCTGAAGGAAGCCAAGGACATGGTCGATGGCGCCCCGAAGACCGTGAAGGAAGGCATCGGCAAGGAAGACGCCGAGAAGCTCAAGAAGGAACTCGAAGCCGCCGGCGCCAAGGTCGAGCTCAAGGGCAAGGCCTAAACCCGTGGCCCCGGTTTCCAATCGGTGAGCATGTGGCACAGGTTCTCTACCTGTGACTCAATCAGTAGGAAACAAAAGGCCCGCGACGAAAGTCGCGGGCCTTTTTCAATCTGGGATCTCGCAAACGTCTCGGGGAGTCAGAAACGCCAGCCAACGGCGCTTCACCGGCTTCGCCCACGCTGCCTCTACCGCCCGCGCATAAATCTGCACCTGCCCGCGATACTCATCCGCCCGTGCCCGCACCGCCGCGCCGCGCACGTTGTCCGTCTTGTAATCCAGAATCTCCCACCCCTCGCCTGCGTCAAAGAGGCAATCAATCATGCCGCGCACCAGCATCACGTCGCTCGCGTCGCGCGGTGTCGCCTGCGGGTCGTAGCGCGTCGGCTCCACGCCGATCACGAACGGCCACTCGCGTTTGACCTTTGCCGCACCGCGCATGCGCCGCCCGATATCGCTGCCGAAAAACCACGCGATGGAGCCGACATCGATCCGCTCCGCCTCGTCATCCGTTAGTACGCCCGACGCAACGCAGGATGCAAGCTGCCCACGCAGATCTTCCTCGTCGCACGGCCGCGCCAGATCAACGCGCTGCAGGAATTCATGCGTCCACGTCCCCACCTGCGTAGGGGCAATCTCGGCCGAAACAAACGACGGCTTGGCGAATCCACCTGCCCCAATGGCGGGCGCGATCGCCCCGGTCGGCTCCTCAGCTTCCGCCATGGCGTTCCATCGCCGTTTGAGCACGCTCGCCGCCGCAACTGATGGCACACGCGTCAGTCGCTCGGCCGCATACGGCGTGAACAATCGACGCTTGATCGTCTGAAGGATCGGCGTGTTCGTGTCCACCGCCCCATCCCCGACCCGCTCCAACGCCGCAAACGAATTCTTGAGCCGCGAATGATCTGCCGTCTCCACCGGCTCGGCCGACCAGTCGCGCATCTCATCATGCGAACGCGTCTTAACCGCGAACAACGTCTCACCTGTCGGCTCCCCGTTCACGGCGACCAATGAATCGGCCTGACTGCACACTGCCGGAATGATCCAATCCATAACGCACTGCGCGGTCTGCCGCTCGAACAGCGGCAGAGGCCCTGAGTGGCCAATCCACTGCTTCAATGCCGCGGCAACGTCATCGGCTTTCCCGGTGCCGACAAGCACCAGCCGTTCGCGCGCCCGTGTCAGCGCGACGTAGAGCACACGCAGTTCCTCGGCCAATGACTCCGTCCTTACGGCCTGCGACACAATGCGATGCGGCAACGTCGGCCATGTTATCCGCCGCTCCAAATCGACGGCGCTCATCGCCAGCCCCAATTTCCGGTCGAACAGGATATTGCCCTGCGCATCCGCAAAGTTGAACCGCTTGCCAAGTTCACAGACGAAGACAACGGGAAACTCCAGCCCCTTGCTGCGGTGAATCGTCATCACCCGCACGGCATCGCCGGCCGCCGACGATGCCTGGCCCGGCTCAAGATCGCGCTCACTTTGCCGAAGCGCCTCAATGAACCGAAGGAACCGATTCAGCCCCTGCCGATTGAATGTGCCGAACTGCCGGGCGTATTCGTGCAGGCGAAGCAGGTTCGCCCGCCGCTGCGGCCCGTCGCGCAAGGCGGCAACATGCGCGAGGTAGCCGGTCGATTCGTAGATCTCCCACAGCACGTCGGCCAGCGGGCGCCTCCGAATGCGCCGCCGCCACTCGTCGAGCCGCTCCAGAATCCTCCGAAGCCGGCCGCGCAGCGATTCGTCCGCACCCTTCGTCGCATATTGCAGCACGGCCTCATGAAACGGCGTGGATTTGTCCAGCCCGCGCGCCGCAATGCGAACGGCCGCCAGCTCATCATCGCCAAGCGGCTCACCCATCAGCGGCGACCGCAAGAGTCCCGCGAGCGGAATGTCCTGCTGCCGATTATCGAGCAGCGTGAGCAGCCCAAGGATGTCGATGATCTCGAGATGATCGAACATCCCCCCCGCCGCATCGGCATAGACCGGGATACCCTGTCGATTCAGCGTTCGAATAAACAGTCCCGCCCTCGGCTGCATCGAGCGAAGCAGGATCACGATGTCACTGTACGACACACCACCCGCGACGATCGCCGTAATCCGATCCGCCGTCAGGTACGCCTCGCGCTCAATCTGCTCCCAATCCATCGCGTCGGCGTCTGTCGAGTCTTCCGAATCTGAATCGCCCCCCCGCGACGCCGCTTCGAGAATGTGCAACTCGACAGGCGGGAATGCTGGTCCTTCCGGCTTCTCCCGCGTCGCAAGAAGCCGGGCATGCTCGTCATAGGCGATGTCGCCAAGATCCACCGCCATGAGCCGCTCGAAAATCGCATTTGCCGCGGCAATCACACCCGGTCGACTGCGAAAGTTCTCGAGCAGGTCGATGCGAATCATTCGCGCATCGTCCCCCGCCGTTTCGTGCATCGGCGCCTTCAAACGGTCGAGAAAAATTGCCGGCTCGGCAAGTCGAAATCGATAGATGCTCTGCTTCACATCGCCGACGGTAAAGAGATTCGCAGGCCGCGCTTCATCCTCACGGCTTACGCGCCGCAGAATCTCCGCCTGCACCGGATTGATGTCCTGATACTCATCCACCAACACGAAGCGATACTGCTCGCGCAGCCGGGCAGCCACGCCGTTGGACTCATCGCACAAGAGGTCCAGCGTTTTCCGTTCCAGATCGGAGAAGTCGACGACGCCAATCTCGCGCTTTGCCGCGTCGTATTCCGCCGTGATCGCGTCCACCAGTCGCAGAAACGCGCGAAGGTGCGGCTGCGTTCGATTCAATCCATCGGCAACCGACGCCGACCGCAACACGCCGTACTTTTCCTGCAAACGCTTCTTAAGCAGCTTTTCGCGGGCTGTCTCCGCGTGCTCCTTCGAACGATCAAACTCGGGCGGCATTACCGCCCTCGGGGTCCTGCGCGGAATCCCGGGAAACCCGTACGTCTGAATCCCCTCACAGAGTGCATCCATCGCCTTCGCCGTCGTTGCCGTCGCAAGTCCGGCCTGCCATTCCTCCAACGCATTGCGATAACCGCCGAGGCAAGCGCGAAACTTATCCGTGAACGGAAACGACTCGCCATCGAGCGCGGCGATGTACCCATTAAGCGTGTCGAGCTGCTGCTCCAACTCACCGCTGAGCCCGTCGCGGAATTTCTCCATCCAATACCCCGGCACCTCGCCGTTCTTGGTCGTCAGCCGTTCGACGCACGCTCTCACCCACCCATCACGATCGATCACCGACGCGAGAAACGCATGCAACTCCAGCGCCGCATCCAACAACCGCTCTTCGCTCGTCCCCGCATAATTCGCGAGCAGGTCGAGCATCGCCTCCGCCTCGGGGCCATCCTCCCCCGTCAATCGATTGAGCACCGTTGTCGCCGTCTCGCGCCGAAGAATCTCCGCATCGTGGGCATCCATCACCGGTGCCTGCGGATCAAGGTCCGCCGCGGCAAAATAGCGATTCAGTACGCGCCGGCAGAATGAGTGCAACGTGGAAATCGACGCCGTATCCAGCAGAGCAATCTGCTCCTGCAACCACCGATCTCCCGCCGATTGCGCCAGCCGTGCCCGCAGCGTCTTCTCAATACGCTCGCGCATTTCCATCGCCGCGGCATCGGTGAACGTCACCACCAACAGCGACTCAACGGCACACGGCGGCGTCTGATCGGCCACGAGATGCGCGCACCGCTCGGCCAGCACCGCCGTCTTGCCGCTGCCCGCGCCGGCCGACACCACCACGCTCCGACCTACGGCGTGGATCGCGGCATGTTGCGCGGGAGTTGGCGAGAAATCAGGCATCGCCGCCTCCTTGCGTCATCCGCTTGATCGCGTCGGTCCGCGGCATCTCCGCGAGCATGTTCGTCTGCTTCGCTGAATACTCATACCGACACACGCCGCGGTACGGACAATGCGTGCATGGCAACTCGCGCCCCAACCGCGCCGGCCGCACCCGGGCATCGCCGTCGATCCACGCATCCGCCAACGCTCCCAATTTGCCCTGAACGAAGTCGAGCAGGCGCGGAAGCACATCACCCTTCACGGCATCACTTCGCTCAGCGTGCCCGATGCTGCCGTCCTTTGACTTGTGAACATTGAACGTCGCGTTGGCACCTTCGCCAAACCCGGAATCCAATAAGTCCATCGCATCAAAATCGACAATGCCGCGCGGTCGAAAGACCTTCGCCGGATCGGGCAAATCCCCGGCCTCCCCATTCGGATCGTCCACCGGTTGAAGCCCGCCCAGCAGCGGCAGAAAAAACGCCCCTCCCGGTTTGATCTCCGCGCCGCTCTTCGTCTTTCCATGCGTTCGCAATACGAGCAGGTAGCTCAAGAGTTGCAACGCCAGCCCGTGATAAACGCGGTCCAGCTCCAGTCGCGAGCCCGACGACCGCTTGTAATCAAACACCACCGCCACCTGCCCGCCCTGCACGAGGTCCACCCGATCCACGCGCCCGCGCAGCAACACCGTTCGCCCCTTCGGAGTGGCGATCTGCAGCGCCGGCAACGCCCCCTCCTCGTCAAACCCGAACGCCATCTCCGTCCGCCACGGCCGCAGTTGTGTCCGACCCAACAATGCCTTCGCTCCGCGCACGGCCGGCGGCAATTCCACGCCGCCGCGCCAAAGTGCCAGGCGTTTCTCCCGTTCCTCCATACGCACCTGTTCGGCATATTCCGGCACGGCCGACTTGCAAAGTCGATCGAGATTCGCGGCGATCTCCTCCACCGGCATCTCTGCCAACAGCCGCCCCGACTCGATCAGTTCGTTGACGAAATGTTCCAACACACGGTGATACACACGGCCCATGTCCATCGCGGCGATGGCATGCGTCTGTCGCTCCTGCAGCGAAAGCCCGCGTGCCGCAAAGTGCCGGAACGGGCACTGGGCATACTGCTCCATCGCCGTGACGCTCGTGCGATAAGGCGACCGCCACAACGCCGACGCCATTCCGCGAGATAAGCTCCCCTGCGGCTGATCATTCAACGTGCCCAGCGCCGTCTTCAGCGCGGGTGCGACGCTCTCGTTCGAGCGACCCCATTCATAAACCGCTGCCCACGGCGCGTTTTCATTCGTCGCATCGGCGCATTGGCACCGATCCCGCGCCCATGCAGAAACACCCACAACCAACTCGCCCTGCGTACCGACATGCCGTGCATCCCCCTCGGCAATAACCTCTTCGGAGATGTCCGGGAGCGCGCTTCGAACCTGCGCCCAGTACGGAGACGGCCCCAGCTCTCGACCGCGTTCGTCGGCTGTCGGGTAACTCACCCAAAGAAACTCGCTCGGCCGCGTCAATGCGATGTACGCCAGCATCCGCTCATCAAGCAACCGGCCCCTGCGTGTCCGCGTCAGTTTCACGCCGCCCGCCTCAAGCCACCCACGTTCTTCGTCCGCGAGAATGGTGTCCTCACTAACCCCGGCCGGAAACTGCCCCGCGCCGAATCCAACCACAAGCACCGCCTTCACCGGCGGATGTCGGCTCCGCTCGATCGAACTCACCAGCACCTGATCGAGCGTCGACGGCACCAGCCCCAGCGAGAGTTGCGACAATCCCGACTCCAGTACCTCGCGAAACTGCCGCCGCGTCATGGACTCATCACCCAACGCCGCCACCAACTCATCCAACAGTTTCACGA
Source organism: uncultured Planctomycetaceae bacterium (assembly GCA_964605185.1). Classification (GTDB taxonomy): domain Bacteria; phylum Planctomycetota; class Phycisphaerae; order UBA1845; family UTPLA1; genus JACRIM01. The sequence continues at coordinate 15,279 of CAZSBF010000044.1, read as the reverse complement.
AGTCGTTCCACACCGCCTGATGTTCGTCGGCCTCATCCAGATCGCCGCGTGCCGTCGCCTCATTGCACCACCGGCTCAATGATTGCGCGACCTCCAATCGCTCCAGCAAAGCAAACAACGCGCCTGACCATTCACGACACGCTTTTTTTCCCTTCTGCACCTCGTCACTCGGCCACCAGTCACCCAATCGCTCGCGCAACGCTGCCCGGCCAGCCTCAATTTCCCCCAATCGCGCCACAGCCGCACGCGATGGCCGCTCTTCATCCTCCATCCCCGGAAGTGGGAATCGCCACGGTTCATCCCACGTCGCCGCGGACACCAACCCGTGCGCAAGGGCGTAGTTCTCCATCCCATCGGCCAGGTCGTCCGACAATCCGCTCAATCCCGACTTGAACAGCGCCGACACCGCGCGGTCGAATCGTCCCTCGCTGTGCAACGACAACGCGGCGCGTACAACCTGCACCAGCGGGTGGTGGTAGGTCGGTCGACGCCGGTCAATGAAGAACGGAATCCCCGAGGACTGAAGCGCCGCCGATATCAGATCGTGATAAGGCTCCAAGTCGCGTACGACGATGGCGATGTCGCGGTAGCGCAGCGGAGATTCCGAGCGAGTGATCAGGTCCTGCACCGCACGAACCGCCGCCGATACTTCCGTTCGCCGATTCGGCGCCTGAACGAATCGAATTGTCGATGCGGGTGCAACCTCCGTCGTCGACGATAAGTCCCCTCGGAGCGAAACGTTGAACAAATCCCGCTCCAGCGTGGCCAACCCCGGCGACGACGCAAATCGCGGGCGCGATGCATCGTTCAAATACGCCGCCGGTTCGACCGCAACACCCTCCTCGCGCAGCGACTCCGCCAACTCCGCCCATGTCCGCTCCGTCCTTGCAAAGAGTGACAATTCATCCGCCGCATGGCCCACCCGCGCCGGATCGAGCAGTAAGGCAATATCCACATGGCTCGCCACATGCCCAAGCGCCACGATCATTCGCGCCTGTTGCCGAGTAAACCCCGCGAAGCCATCGATCCACACCTCTGCCCCCTGCAACCACGGCGCATCTCCCATTCGCGCCCGCGACAGATCCAGCACGCCCTCGGGGTCAACGCGCTCCGAACCGAGATAGTCCAAATACGCGTGATAGAGCAGCGATACATCGTGCAGCCGCGCCGCCGCAGGGTGGCCCTCCGACTCGGCCCGGCCCGCCGCCTCTTGCAACGACTCGATCGACACCGCCTCCTGCATCAGCTCCGCCATACTCAAACTAATCGCGTGAACGAACCCCGGGCGCTCGGCGACCTTTGCAAACTCGCGCAGCCTTCGATAATTCCGAGAGATCAACAGTCGCAGCGCCATCTGCCGGCCATACGGCGTTAGCGGCACCGGAGAAGGCCCCACAGTTTCGCTCAGGATCCGATGGGCCAGCCGACGGAAGCTCAATACCTCGCACCGGCCGAGCGTCCCCGCGCCCGACATGGCCAGAAGCGACCGCTCCATCTGCAGCCCGGCCTGCTCGGGAACAAGCAGGATCAGGCGCGATCCTTCAACGAGGCTCTCCGCCAGTCGCTCGCGAATCTGCGCAAGACACCGATGCGTCTTGCCGCTGCCCGCCCTGCCTGCGATGAGTCGTACACCCATGTGATATTCCACGAGGCCCACGCGCTGGCAAGGGCTTCTGCTCGCGTGTCGTGTGGCCGCTTGCTTGCGCAGCGCGGCTCGTAACGAGTGCGCGGTTGGACAATTCCGCGGCTCTACATAGAATCAGTCGACCAGTGTACCAAAGGGCCTACGCCTTGCCCCTCGCTCAAACGACATTCGCCGGCCTGAACCTCCCCGACTGGCTTGCCTACTTTCTCCAGTTCAAAAGCTATTTCCTGCTCTTCGTCACGGCCGCCATTTGCACCGCCGTCGCAACGCCGCTCTACATCATCTTCGCCAAACGCATGGGCTGGGTGGACACCCCCGGCGGACGCAAGGCGCATGAACGCGTTACACCGACCATGGGCGGCCTCGTCATCTTTGCCACCGTCTTCGCCGGTGCTGTCGCCGCGCTGCAACTCAACAACCGCGTCGGCGAAATGCTCCGAACCAGCAGCCACATGATCTACGGCCTCATCGCCTGCACGGCCTGCATGATGTTGCTGGGCATGATCGACGACCGCAATCCGATCCGCCCGAAGATTAAGCTGATGGTGCAGTCGGTCGTGGCCGTCGCTGCGGTTTCGCTTGGTTTTCGCATCGGCGCGGTCACATTGCCGTTCATGGATTCCGTCGTCCTTCCCGTCCCGGTTGGCGTCGTGCTCTCACTCCTGTGGATCGTGGGTATCACCAACGCGATCAACCTCACCGACGGCCTGGACGGCCTTGCCGCCGGCATATGCTTTCTCGCATCGGCCGTGAACGCCGTCGTCGCCATCTGGCTCGGCAACTACTACATGGCCGTCATGATGGTGCTTCTCGCCGGCTCGCTGCTCGGCTTTCTGCGATGGAACTTTCACCCCGCCCGCGTCTTCCTCGGCGACACCGGCTCGCTCTCATTGGGCATGTATCTTGCCCTCGCGTCGCTGGCCTCGGCACAGAAGTCGCACACCGCCGTGATGATCCTCGCGCCGCTTTTCGCCCTCGGTTACCCCATTTTCGACACGCTCCTCGCCGTCGCCCGCCGCATGGCTCGCGGGCAACCCCTCTTTTCCTCCGACCGCGATCACATTCACCATCGCCTGCTCGCGCGCGGCGGCAGCCCGTCGTGGGCCACGGTGCAAATCTACCTCGCCGCCATCGTGGTCGCTGTGCTTTGCATTGCGGCCATGACTTCGAATCACTTTGTCGTCGGGCTTGGCATCGTCGGCGCGCTGGCCGTCGCCTACTTCAGCGCCCGTGTCCTCGGCTACCTCGAATGGGGCGGCTGGACCGCCCGCTGGAGCGGCCGCGAAGAAACACGCCAACTCCACGTCGCGGCCCAACTCGCCCGTCTGCGAATCGCGAGTGCGAAGAACGATCAGGAATTGGTGGACGCCCTGGCAACGATCGCGCCTGAAATCGGTTTTGCGGAGATCTCGTTTTCCGGTGCAAATCGAGAGGCGCGCTGGCGACGAAGCGATACGAATCCGAGTACCCCAATGATGTTCGAAATGCAGGTGCAAGACGGTTTCGCTATTCGCTTTGTCCTTGGGATTGAGATTACGCCCGAACAACGCCAGATTCTAGAGGAGCTTTGTAACACAATTACGAATGTTGCGGAGCGTAATTGACATGTTGGTTGCACTGACATTCATCGCAATCGTAGCGGGAGTGTTCATCACGCCGATTGCACTCTACTTTATTCTTCGCTTGAAAGCTGAAAGATATGGACTTAGTCGAGATCCGTTAACCGGCAAAAGACTGGGGCGGCCTCATCGTCCTTGGCCAAACGCCGCGCAGGTTGATCTGTACGATTGGCGAAACATTTTCGCGGCAATTGCATTCATTTTTCTCCTGCCTTGGTTCGGTTCTCGCTTTTATTACCGTCCATCGTATTCTGGTCCAATACCCGAGTGGATTAACACGTGCTTGGTTATATCTGCAATATCAGCGATCATCTCGCTTCTTGGACACCTTACACATAAGCTGCTTTGGCGGAGAAAAGCACTTGCCGCGAACTTTGAACTTTGTCTTGAATGCGGTTATTTCCTAAACAAACTTCCAATCAAGCACACCTGTCCTGAATGCGGTACACCATATGACCTCTATGTTGTCAAACGAACGTGGACTGCATGCGTGAGAAACCAGTCGTGACGATGCAAGCTGTCGGCATTGTCATAATTGCACTGCTCGCACTCGCGATTCTCTGGCGCTACCGGCGGCACGCCCGCGGATTGATCACCCCGAGCGACCAGCTTTACCACACCATCAAAGGCGCCCCGCCCGTCGCCGCGCGCCGGCAGTACGGCGTCATCCTTCTCGTCATCGTCTCCATGCTCGTGATGTTTTTCATGTTCGACGCCGGCCTCGCCCGTCAATCCACGCGCGGCATTCGTGCCTACTACTCCATCGCAATCGTCGCCGGCGTCATCGGCCTGATCTCCGCCTACGGCATCCATGTCCGCGCTCGTGCCAGGTGGATTCGCGCCGTGAAGGAATCCGACGGAGCACTCTGCCCGCTCTGCGGCTACAGCCTCCGCGGCCTGGCCGATCACCAGAATTGCCCCGAGTGCGGCCGACCTTTTGACTTGGAACAGGTGCGCGCGCGCTGGCGAAACTGGCTGGGCCGGTAGAATCTCCGAAAGCACAAGGCCGCCATGAGTTCAACGCCGCACATCCTCCTGATCAACGAGTTCTACCACCCCGACATCTGCGCCAGCGCCGTTGTCGCCGCCGATCACATGGAGAAAATCGCCGCCCTTCGGCCCGACTGGCAAATCACCGTCCTCGCCGGCAACCGCGCCTGGGACGACCCGACGCGCATTTATCCGGCCGACGAAACAATTAACGGCGTGCGTGTCATTCGCGTCGACCGCCCACCGGTGCGCCGTGATAGCCTTCTGTCGCGCGGATGGGGGTTCCTTGCATTTCAACGAAACGTCCTACGCGCGGCACGCAATCTCAACCGCGTCAACCTTGTCATCGGTACCACCGCCCCGCCGCAGGGCGGCCTGCTCGCCGCCAAGATTGCCAGAATTCACGCCTGCCCGTTCATTTACAAAGTGCTCGACCTCTATCCGGATCTCGTCGCCACGCTCGGCAAACTCACCGCGAACTCCTTCGTCTTCCGCCGATGGCTGCGCTTGGACACGCGCGCCATGCAGGACGCCGCCGCCGTCGTCACAATCTCCACGCCGATCACCGAGCGCATCGCCCGCAGCCGCAACATTGACCCGGCCAAGCTACACACCATCCACGACGGCTACGACCCCGCGCGACTGACCTTTACCGGCCCCAACACATTTGCGGCCGAAACGAATCCACAAAAGAAATTCCTCGTCCAATACGCAGGCAACATGGGCCTCTCCCACCCCATGGACACCATCCTTGCTGCCGCAAAGCAACTGCAAGGCGACCTCAACGTGTACTTCCAGTTCATCGGCGACGGCCACCAACGCGCCGCCATGGCCCGCAACCTCCCCGCCAACGCCTCGCTCATCGACTACCAACCCGCTAATCGACTCGGCGAAGTGCTCGCGGCCGCCGATGTATGCCTGATTTCCCAACACGAGGCCATGTACGACCAGGCCATGCCGTACAAGGTTTACGCTTGCCTGGCCGCGGGAAAACCGGTGGTGTTTATCGGGAGCCCCAAGTCCGAGATCGCCAACTGGGTCATATCACACAGTATCGGATTCGTCGTGGCCCATGGCGATGAAATGGGTCTGGTCCACGCGATCCAAAGCATCCGAAACAGCACCGAAGCCCGAATCTCCCAAGTTGCAGCCGCCCATTTCGCTCGATCGCTTACCTCCGCCCGAGCCGTAGAAGCGTGGGTACAAATCCTTGGCGGATATTTGAACGCAAATGGTTAGCCCCAAAAACGACCCGCGCCGTCCCGTTTTCCAAGAGTTATCTGACGTGTTTCATTGACTTGTCGAGCACCGTTTCGGTAACATAAGTATCTGTGGAGTGAGGGGATAGCACCTCGCGACCTGGACCGCGCGCTCGCGCGGTCTTTCTGAGTTTCTAGACGCGCGCCGCTCTCTACAACGGGGAGTCCCTATCACGAAGCGGCGATAAAAGACACGGCCCGATCCGGTGGTTCAACACCGCATCGCGCTGAATGGGAGAATCTGTTCATGTCCAATCGTACTTTTTGGTTCCTCTCGGCCGTGGCATCGTCGTTATTCGCGTGCGCGGCGATCATGCTTCCGGCTCCGAGTTCAAATCTCGCAGCGCCGACAACAGTCGCCGAAAACTCGTTGTGCTACATCGATACCGGCGATGAAGTCGAGCTTCCTCCAGGTCGCCCATTGGAGTGGTACCTCAAGAACTTCGGCAAACGCCCCGACGGAATGGGCGCCGCGGAAATGTGCTTTGCCAAGAACACACCTCCTGACGTCGTGCAACACCTCGAGCAAATGGTTCTCGAGGCGAATTCACGATACCAGTTGAACACTCGTTGGTCCGGCGCGCAGGGAACGCCCCGTGCCCTCACGTGGTCGTTTGTTCCGGACGGTATAAATGTTCCCAGCGGCAATGGTGAACCTGCAAGCCCCAACGTTCTCTTTGCAACGCTTGATGCGCAGTTCGCCACCATCGGCGGCCGCGCCACATGGATTTCCCGCGTACAGTCCTGTTTCGATCGCTGGCAGGCGGTCTCCGGTCTGACCTATACGCGCGTCACCTTCGGCGGAACCGACTGGGACGACGGCGCCGTCTTGTTTAGTTCGGCTGGAGCCGCGGGCCTGCGTGGCGACTGCCGTATCAGCATGCACAACATCGACGGTGCTAGCAATGTACTGGCATATAACTTCTTTCCGTCCACCGGCGACATGGTCCTTGATGCCAGTGAAAACTGGGCCGCCGGAAATCCGGGGTTTCAGCGATTTTTCCGGAATGTGGTCTCGCACGAACACGGCCACGGCATAGGACTTCTGCACGTCTGCCCGGCCATCGCCGCCAAGCTCATGGAACCGTTCTTGAGCACAGGCTACGACGGCGTTCGACACGATGACGTTCGTGCCGCTCAGCGCCACTATGGCGACGTCAGCGGAAGCAACAACACGTCCGGCACGGCTCGCGTGCTCGGTCTGTTGGAAGCCGGTTCTCCGATCAATCTTGGCGCGCTGCCCAATCCTCTTTCGGGGTCTTCTCCGACCAATACATCGACGCTCAGCATCGACAACAACGGCGAACTTGATTGGTATCAATTCACCCTCGCCGGTCAGCGCGATGTCACCATCACGGTAACTCCCAAAGGCCAGAATTATGCCTCCTATGCCCAGGACGCCAACTGCAACAACAACGTGTTCAACACCGACAGCCTTATCATGGCCAACCTCAATTTTGACATCATTGATTCCAATGGCGTCACCGTCTTGGCCACCGCCGCCGCTCAACCAACAGGCGGCACTGAGACCATCGTCGGGTTCACGATCGCCGCGGCCGGTAACTATTACGTCCGCGTCTCCGAAGGTGATGCCCCGTCGCAGTCGCAGCTTTACACGCTCGACCTCTCAGCAGCCGCTCCGGCCTGCACGCCGGTCAACGTGAACCCGATCGCAGCCGCGTCCACCGTTTGCGGCTCGGCCTATGCCTCCGGGATACCGACGTTCTCCGGCACGGCTCCGGTCACCTGGTCGCTCGATGGTTCGCCGCCCGTCGGCATGACCATCAACCCCGGCAATGGTCAGGTTTCCTGGCCGAACCCGGTCACGTCGCCCACGCCATACCTGATTCAGGTCAAGGGGACGAACGCCTGTGGAAATGACACCGAGATCCTCAGCCTCTCCGTCCTCGTCGGCGACTTCAACGGCGACGGCGTTCTGAACGACCTCGACATCCCGCAGTTCTCAGATCACCTGCTGGGTCTTGACGTCTCGCGCCTCTGCGCCGCCGATGTCAACGGCGACACCTTCGTTGACGGGCTCGATCTGCTCGCGTGGGTGGATTTAGCTCAGTAAGAAAGACTTTGTTCGACACAACCAAGCCCCGGTGCGTTCATTCGCATCGGGGCTTTCTTTTGCGCGCTGATTGACTAACGCCCCACCACGCGCGAATACATCGCCCGATACCGCGGCGTCAGCGCCGACCAGTCAAACTGCTCCCGCGCCAGCGCCCGTCCCTTGCTGCCCATCGCCTTCAACTCCTCCGCCGACTGCGCCACCAGCTTCGCCAGCACGCCCGCAATCGCCCGGCGCTGCGGCTCGACGATTACGCCTGCGCCGCGCTCCTGCACCAACGGCATATTGCACGCCGGCGAGATCACCACCGCCACGCCGCAGGCCAGCGCCTCCAGGATCGACATGCTCAACCCCTCGCTCATGCTTGGCTGCAACAGCACCTTCGCCCCGGCGAGCGCCGCCAGCGTGTCCTCGCGATCCAGCATCCCCGTAAACGTCACGCGATCCGCCGCCCCCTTCCGCCGCACCGCCGCCTCCAGAACGCTTCGCATCCCGACCTCATCCGGGCCCGCGACGATCAAATGCCACTGCTTCGCCGCCGACAACACATCGAACCCCGCCTGCATCGCCTGCACGATTCCTTTCTGCGGGTGAATCCGCCCGAGAAAGAGAATCCACCGGCGATCTTTCAATTCCGGAAATCGCGCGATCAGCCGAACCGCCGGTGGCAGCGTTTCATACGCCCCCACATGCAGCCCGTTCGGAATCATTTCGATGTTCGTGTTGAACCCCAGCGCCCGCATCGCGTCGGCCTCGCCGGGTGCCAGCGCGTGCAGCAAGGCCGCTTTCCGCAGATTCGCATGCTCAAACAACCACCCCGCCGGCCGCTTCTTCCACCAACTCCGATTCCACGCCCACGGCATCATCATGCTGTGCGGCGTCATGACATAGGGCATGCCCGCCCGCCGCGCTGCCTTGCCCGCCGACCAGTTCTGCCCCGTCCACAGCCCATGCATGTGAACGACATCGGCCCATGCGACCAACTCGTTAATCTGCCGGTCAAACTCCGTCGACGTTGCGAACCAGCTCCCCGCCTTCGCCGCGAACGAACGAACTTCCACGCCGTCGATCGTCGGCGGCGTGCCGAATCGCCCACCGGTAAGCGTCGCGATGCGGCATTCATCCCCGGCCTGCGCCAGCACCATCGCCAACTCAGGCAATACGCGGGCGATCCCCCCCCACGCCGGATCGAGCGATTGAACAACGTGCAGAATCTTCATGCGGGCCGCTAGCCTATCGGTTCACGCAACCGACGCAACTGGACTATTCGAGAGGCAGGCGAGCCCATTCTTGGCCCGCCGCCCGTTCGTCCATACCATCCACCACCAATGTGCGGAATCGCGGGTTACATTCGACAAAGCGGCCTCCTCGAGCCGGCCGTGCTACACCAAATGCTCGCCGCCATCCGCCATCGCGGCCCCGACGGCGATCACACCTGGACTGATCCCGCCGCCGGCCTCGCGTTCGCCCACTCGCGCTTGAAGGTGCAAGACCTCACCGACGCCGCCGATCAGCCGATGCACTCGGCCGACGGTACGACGACGCTGATCTTCAACGGCGAAATCTACAACTTCCGCGAACTCCGCGATGAACTTCGCACATGCGGCGCATCCTTTCGCTCCACCGGCGACACCGAGGTCCTGCTCGAACACTGCCGCCGCGATCCGACGCTTGGTTTCCTTCGCCGGCTCAGTGGAATGTTCGCGTTCGCCGTCTGGCACACGCCAACCAGAACGCTCACCCTCGCACGCGATCGCACCGGCGTGAAACCGCTTCTCCATGCCGACATCCCCGCCGGCATCGCCTTCGCATCCGAGATGGCCGCCCTCCGCCCGGCGGTCACCGACCTGTCCATCGACCCGCACGCCGTCGCTCAACTCCTCACGCTCGGCTTCATCGCCGCCCCGCGCACCATCTTCCACGGCGTCCACAAACTCCGCCCCGGCCACCTCCTTCGTTTCCACGACGGCCGCGCGAGTGTCGAGAAGTGGGCCGCCGACCCACCGAACGTTCCCCCCCCGACCAGCTTCGATGATGCCTGCGCCATGCTGCGCGAGCGCGTTGCGGGCGCCGTGCGCCGTCGCCTCATCGCCGATGTGCCGGTTGGCGTCTTCCTCTCCGGAGGTATCGACTCCTCCATCGTCACAGCTGTCGCCGCGCGGGAATCCTCCCATCGCGTGCGCACCTTCGCCGTAACCTTTCCCGGTCAGAGCTACTTCGATGAAAGCCGGTATTCGCGCGAGGTGGCCGCGATGCACGGCACCGATCACACCGAGCTTCCCCTGTCCCTGGACGCAATCCGCGAAGCGATCCCGACCGTGCAATCGCACCTCGGCGAACCCTTCGCCGACAGTTCCGCCCTACCGACCTATTTGCTCAGCCGCCTGACGCGCGAGCACGTTACCGTGGCGCTCTCCGGCGATGGGGCCGATGAACTTTTCGCCGGCTACAACCGCTACGCCGCCGCGCGATTGATCGAATCGCTCGACTGGCTCGGCTCGCAGCCACTCTACGGCCCCATTCGCCGCATGATCGAACGATTGCCCGCGCGGCGCGAGACGCGCGTCGGCGGCATCGCCAGTCAATTGAAGCGAGCCGTGCGCTCACTCGACCCGCGCCTTCCTCACCGCTACGCCAATTGGATGCGCACGTCGGACGACGCCACGTTTTCTGCCCTCTTCGCAAATCCGTCAGACGGCACGGCGCACCTTGAGCGCATCGTCGCCGAACTATGGGCCTACCGCGGCGAGCCGAAGAACGAGAACGACCTGAACCACCACCTGCGCACCGAATGGCAACTCTCCCTCCCCGATGACATGCTCACCAAGGTGGACTTGATGTCGATGGCCCATGGGCTGGAAGTGCGGTCGCCCTTTCTCGACAACGACGTCGTCGATGGCGTGTTCCCGCTGCCGTGGACGTGGAAGCTGTCGGGTTGGAAGAAGAAACACCTGCTCGTCGAGGCCTTTCGCGACATGCTTCCGCCGAGCCTGCACAACCGGCCGAAGAAGGGTTTCGAAGTGCCGGTCGGCCCGTGGCTGCGCGGCCCGCTGCGGCCATGGGCGCGCGACCTGATCGAGTCGGATCACTGTTTAATGGGCAAGCTGCTCAGCCGCGAAGGCGCACGACGAATGCTTGACGACCACGCCACCGGCCGCGCCGATCACAACTTCTGTCTGTGGGCGATGGTATCACTGCTGTCATGGTCGCGCGAACACGCGCCTTGCGTGAGCGTGTCTGGCACCCTCTCGACCTAACAGGAAATGCGAACCAACCAGGGATGAGGTCAATCCAGTGAAGGCTGACACATGGTTCGTTTACATTCTGCGATGTTCCGACGGATCACTTTATACGGGCATCACGACTGATGTGCGACGGCGCACCAATCAGCACAACGCCGGTACTGCATCCCGATACACGCGCAGCCGTAATCCGGTGCGTGTCCAATATCAGGAGCCCCACGCGTCGCGAAGCTCGGCATTGAAACGGGAGGCAGCCGTAAAGCGGATGACGAAGTCGCAGAAAGAGTCGTTGATCAAGGCGGGCGCTGCCGCTCGAACACTTGGTTCCCATCGAGGCGTTGGTCGCGCCCCATTCCGCCTGCTTGCGATCGTCATCACTCTCGTCTTCGCCGGTACCGGCTGCACCATGAACTCGGCCACAACGCCGCGGCTGCGCATCCTCGGCACCGTGCAGGATGGCGGACTGCCCCATGCGGGATGTCGGTGTTCGCATTGTGACGCCGCTCGAGGCTCATCCGCGAACCCCCGTTTCGTATCCAGTCTTGCGCTTATCATTCCGGGCCCATCCGATCGTCCCGGGGTCTTCCTGTTCGACGCCACGCCGGATGTTCGTCCTCAGCTCGACCTCGTGCATGACCTTCGTCCCGGTTCCACCCGCACTCAGGATCGACGGCCGGTTGATGGCGTGTTCCTGTCGCATGCCCACATCGGGCATTACCTGGGCCTGGCCTTCTTCGGCTATGAAGCCATGCACGCATCGAACCTGCCGGTCTATTGCACGAGGCGAATGGGTGATTTTCTGCGCACCAACGGACCGTGGAGCCAGCTCGTTCGAATCGGCAATGTGCAATTGCTCGAACTGGTGCCCATGAAATCCGTGCAACTGCCGACCGTTGCCGATGGCCGGCCCTCAGTGATGGTCATACCGATTCAGGTTCCACACCGGGATGAATACTCCGACACGATCGGGTTCATCATCGGGCGCGACCACCATGAGCCGGGAATGTCGGAATCAACCGTGTTATTCGTGCCGGACACCGAGCCTTGGCGGACCTGGAATCCGACCTTGCTGGAAGTGATCGAACAACACCATGTAACCACTGCCATCCTCGATGGAACGTTCTACTCGGCGGATGAGCTGCCGGACCGTAGCGCCACGAAGATCGGCCACCCGTTGATGCGAGACACGATGGATCTGCTGGAGCCGCTGGTCCGCGCGGGTCGCCTGCGGGTGTATTTCACTCATCTGAACCACTCGAACCCGGCGCTGGATCCTTCCAGCCCATCCATGCGGGAAATCACGAGGCGGGGTTTCAAGGTGGCGCGAGAGGGGTTGGAAATTGAACTTTGAACCACCGCAGGCCGATGAACGAGCCGCATCGTGGATACTTGCGGGGTAACTGGGTAGCCGAGGCGCGCGCACAACACTTCACGCGTTACCGATTCGAACGCCGCCGAACCGCGTCTTCAATCTCATTCGCATTGTCGTACGCCGAACCAAAGACGGCGTTTTCCTGCCCGCGGAGGATGAACGGATCGAGCGGCATCACGCGGTCGCGAAGGGCGTATTCGCAGAGGCGCAGATCAAAGGGCGTGTCGACATCGAGGCTCCGCTCCGGCGGCATGATGTAGGCGATGGTCCCCTTCGGCTCAAACGTTCGCCCGCTCAGGAAGGCCTCACGTTTGCAAAGGTAGATCGCCCCATTGAGCGCATACGCGGCGGGCAGTGCCTGGCGGCTCGGATAATCGAGGTCGCACGGGATAAACGCGGCGAGTGTGTTGTTACCATCCAGCCGTCGGGCCAGCATCGGGTGGTGGGCCGTCGGCGTGACACTGACGACCGAGGGTGCATCAGTGCGAAGGGCCAGTTGCACGGCGTCGTCGATATCTTGCGACGTTCGCAGCGGCGATGTCGGCTGAAGCAGCAGGATGTAGTCGGGCTTGTAGCTGTCGTGCGTCGCCAGCCAGTCGAGGGCGTGCGTCACCACAGCGGCGTGCGGCGAATTGTCCTGTGCGAGGCTCGCGGGCCGCAGGAACGGGACATCCATGCCCCAGTCGCGACACACACAGGCGATTTCATCGTTGTCGGTTGAGACCATGCACCGGTCAATCGAGGTCGCGCCGGCCGCGGCCTCCAGCGTCCAGGCGATCAGCGGTTTGCCGGCCAGTGGCACAAGGTTTTTCCGGGGGATTCCCTTCGATCCGCCGCGAGCCGTAATCAAGCCAAGTACACGAGCCATGATCCCTACCGTCAATTAATACTAGCGCGACCCGCGCGCTGTTCCACAACTTAGTTATCGGGCGAAAGTGCGGGTTTCTTGATCGGTGAGGGTTAGCGCCGCGCAAGAATTGCGCAAAGAGTCAGTGCCTGGACCTGTGCAACGCGGCGCAACCTATTGAGTTTTCAAATACGTGCAAGAATCAGGAATGAACTTACGGCGACTCCGGCGTCGCCACCGCCGGCGTCTCTTCCGCTTCCGCTTCCGCTTCGTCCTCGTCGGTCAGCGGCCCGGCAAGAATGGTGCTCAATTCCCCGGTCAACTCGTGAATCTCGTTTTCATCCAGTGACGGGTTGAAGACGCGGTGCGAGGTCTTGTCGCGCATCAGCCGCATCTCCCAGAACTCGCGGCCCTCCTCGCGGATCGTCTTTTCATATTTCAGATGCCGCTTGCGGAGGAGGATCAGCGACAGCACAAACCGGAAACGCAGCTTCGTCGGGTCCGTCGTCTCGGCCATTCGCTGGAAAAAATTGATCAGCACGTCGTCATCGACGAACAATTTCTTCCGCGCGGCCTCCTTTGGCGGCAGCTTCGTTTGAAAGTGGCACAATGCTCCCTCCGGCGGTCCCTGCCATGCATCGAGGCAGTAATCCCGCCGCTCGAATCCTTCGGCCGTCTCGAAGATGGCGCTGTGGAAGGACTCGCCCTCCGCCAATTCGCGGCCGGTGGCGTGGCATCGGCCGGTGGTTCGTGATACGTCGTATTCGGTCATGCGATGATTGCCTGCGTCCTTCCCTGAGTATGGCAAGTCTTGTAAGCGGGTCAACTTCCTAGCTTTTCCTTCATCCGTTCCACGACCAGCGCCGGGATCAGCCGATCCATGTGGCCGCTGTTCAGGCCGCCCAGTTCACAAATCTGTCGAATCAGTGTGCTGGAGATCAGCGCCGTCATGTCCGTCGTGAAGAGAAACACCGTTTCGACACCGCCGGCGATCTTGTTGACGTTGGCCTGTTGCAGCTCGCTGCGCAGGTCGTCGCCGTCGCGAATGCCTTTGACGATCACGGCGGCGTTAATGCGGCGGACAAAATCCATGGTCAGGCCGTTGTAGGAAACGACCTCCACGTCGGAGACATTGCCGAGCAACTCGCGCAGCATGGCAACGCGTTCGTCCTCGGAAAAGAGCGGCTCCTTCTCGGGATTCCGTCCGACGGCGACGACTGTCTTGTCGAAAAGCCGCCGGGCCCGCTCGATGATGTCGAGGTGGCCGTGCGTCGGCGGATCGAAGGTGCCGGCGAAGACAGCGGTGCGCAGTTTCGGGGTGGCCATGAGCGTACCTCACTCCGCTGAAATGATAAGGGGCGGGCGATGCGTTGTCGTGTTATTCGTATCGAAGGGCCTCGACCGGGTCGAGCCGCGAGGCCTTCCACGCCGGGTACAGCCCGCTGACGATGCCCACGCAGGTGGCCATGCTCAGGGCCATCATGATGGAGCCGGTCGTGGTGATCGTCTCAAAGACGCGGGTCATGCGTTCGATGGTGGTGGCCAGTCCATAGCCCATGGCCACGCCGATGGAGCCGCCGAAGAAGGAAATGATGCTGGCCTCGACGAGGAACTGCTTCAGCACGTCGGCCCGCTGCGCCCCCATGGCCATGCGGACACCGATCTCGCGTGTGCGCTCCGTCACGCTCACCAGCATGATGTTCATGATGCCGATGCCGCCGACCACGAGGCTGATGCCGGCGATGGAGAAAAGCACGACGCCGACGATATTCGTGAACGTGGCGAACTGTTCGACGAATTCCTTTTGCGACTGCACGGCGAAGTCGTCTTGTTGCCCCGCGCGAATCTTGTGCCGCTGACGGAGGATCTTCTTGATCTCCTCCTTGGCTTTTTCAATGTCCTTGTCGGCGCCCGACACGGCTTCCGCGACGATGGCCGCAATGGACTTCAGACCATAGACCTTCTCCATGGCCGTGGTAATCGGAATGATGACCTGCTCATCGACATTGGTGAAGGCGACGTTTCCCTTTTCTTCCATGACGCCGACAACAGTGAATTGCCGGCCGCCCAGTGGCGTCATGACTTTTACCTTTTCGCCGATGGCGGGCCGACCGCCGAACAGGTCTTTCTTGACTTTTGCGCCGAGGACGGCCACGTTGCTCTGCCCCTGAATGTCGGCCTTTTCGAAGAATGATCCCTCAATAACGCGATGGCTGTTGATTTCGGTGTAG
>CAZSBF010000043.1:0-35007 GCA_964605185.1 uncultured Planctomycetaceae bacterium | reverse complement strand
GAGCCTGAGAACCTTTTAATATTTGCGAGGTTCTCAGGTACGTGAGCGTTGGGATTGTCCATGCGAGCGACTCGGCGTCGGCACTTTTTCTGTCTCAGGTTTTCAGGTCGTTCGGGGTGGGCCGTGACACTCCTTTGCACCGTCTGATCCGTCGGGGAGATCAGGTGATCAGCACGGCGGAGAAGTGCATGACGTTGTAGGCCAGGGCACTCCACAGGGCCACGCAGCGCACCTTGCGGAGTCCGCGAACCGCGAAGGCGCCCAATCCCCGGAACGTCTTCAAGTCCGCGTTCACCGTTTCCGAGGTCGCCGCGCGTTGCTTGTAGATCGTTCGGCCCACGTTGGTCTGCATCCGCCGTCGCCAGGCCGCCACGGCCGGCGAGTCATTTCGGTTGACGATGCACACCGAGCCGCCCGCGCCCGTCGGCGGCAGGGGTGCGTAGATCGCGGTGCCGTTCTCGGCAGCGCGCTCGATCGATTCGCGCTTCACGTAGCCCCCATCCAACAAGTGTTCCTTCACCTTGCAACCCGTGCGATGTTCCACCTGCGCACGCAACGGCTCATCCTCACCGTGATCGGTGCCGTGGTGGGTCACCTCGATGCCCACGATCGCGCGGCTTTGCGTGTCTGTCGCAATCTGAACGTTGTAGGCAGGCTTGAACGCACCATCGGCCATGCGCATCTTGCGAGCCTCCGGATCGGTGGTCGAGGCCCGCGGCGCGTTCTTCGTCGACGGCTTGTCCTCACGCAGCGTCGCCTTGATCGCCTCCAGCTTCGACATCTCCCCCAGGGCCGCTTCCAGACGCACCACCCGCTCACGGGCTGCACGTTCCTGCGCTGCACGACGCCGCGCCGATTCGCCCGGCTCCTCGTCTCCCTGTGCCTTCAACGCCTCGACGTGGGCCCGAGCCTCGATCAGCCGGTGTTCCAGACGCGGTCGTCGCCGAAAACTCTTGGACCCGGCGCTGGCCCGCACACGGGTGCCATCCTGGCTGATGCGATGGACTTTGACCACGTCATGCTCCATCAGCATCGCCAACACGCGCGTAAACAGATCATCCAAGGCCTTCTCGTGGCCCACTCGAAAGTCATTCAGGGTGTGGTAATTCACGCTCACCCCGCCGCACAACCATCGGTACGCATCGTGCTCCTCGCACAACCGCGCCAACTTGCGGCCATTGCCGATCCCCTCGGTCGCGGCATACAGCCATAACGCAAACAGCAAGCGCGGGTCCGTCGATGCCCGGCCCGGCGACTCGCCCCGCGCCTCAATCGCGGCGTAGAACCCCGACAAATCCAATCGGCCCGACACCTCCCAGATCGTTCGAGCCGGATGATCCCCCGGTAGCCGCTCATCCAGGCAACACGGCTCCATGGTCATCTGCCGTCGGTCCGGTCGTCGCAACCGAGGCGGCGCGACGACCTCCGCCTCCACCCGCCCCGCAAACCCATTCCCGGTCAATCCATCCATGCCGTCGAACGTCAGTGTCGTATCCATGCCCAAAACATTACCATGACTGTCAAGAAAAATTCTCAGGCTCTATCGGGGCTGGACGCGATCGCGGAACAAGGTGAACGGACCACCTAAGCGCAATGTCGATAAGAAAGCACGAAAGGCTATCCCACTATTGGTGTGGCGATGTTTCGTCATTCCCGCGAAGGCGGGAATCTAGCCTATTCAAGGCACTCTGGACCCCCGCCTGCGCGGGGGTGACGGTGATGGGATAGCCTCGAGCTTCATCGTGCATTCTGCGAACGATTAACCGGTTGGTTGATGAATAGACCGGATTACGATGTGGGTTGTGACGTAGCGGGCGGGACGGGCTCGATCATAAACTGCAACTGGGCATTTCCGTCTATTTCGAAATATTCGATGCGGAATTCGTGGGGGCCTTCGCTTACATTCACGTCGGCCTTGTCCTCGGTTGGGATGTGCCAGGTCCAGTTGTCGATCACCTTTTTTTTGTCGACGTACACACGGACTCCGTCGTCGCTGATGGTGCGTAGCCGCCATTGGCCGGCGGGCAGTGTCAGCGTCGTTGTCGTCACCAGAGCAAAGTGATCTTTTGCGTCCGGTGTTGGTCCGCCGCCGCCCCAGTGGAAGTCGATGCGGTCGCGGTTTTCCTTCAGGATCGGCGGCTTGAAGTTTCGCCCGCGGCGCCAGAACTCCTCGCCTTTGCGCGGGTCGGTGCTGCCGTCCCAGGTGTGATAGACGACGGCCCAGTCGGCCTGCCAGAGGGTGCCGGTTGCGCGGACGGGCTTGCCGTCGAGCGAGAGTTTTACGTCGTAGGGAATCATGGACGAATTCGGATCGGCGCCTCGCAGGGTGATTTCGGCGGGCGCGACGCCGGACATGGGCGCGGCGCTGATCCCGGCGGAGAGCGCCTCGATTTTGAAGGGTTGGCCGGTGCCGAGGACGCGGAGCTTGGACGTGCCCCAGCATGTTGCGTGCAGTGGGGTGAGTTTGGGCGATGCGAAGTCGTAGGGGCCCCATTCGTCGATGAGGATGTGTTGTTTGCCTTCGGGGATGTTGGGGAGCTCCGTGAGCCGACTCGTTCCCATTCGATTCGGCAACTTGGCAAAAGCCTTGGGATTTGCCAATTGCAAACAGGCCATTAATTCGGCGCCTTGATTCATCACAAGGGCCGACGCAGCGGAACGGCTTACGATCTCTGGTTCTCTAGTGGCATCGTTTAGTTTAATGGGGCCATCTTTCTTCACCGCATCATCCAAGTAGTTACGTGCGCCAATAAGAGTAGTTTGGGTACGATTACTTAGGAGTCCGCCATATATTTCATTGGCGTCGAACTCTCCGAATGTGGTTGTCCCGAGCAGTTCGACATTGCGTCCATTGTTGAAGAACTGGTTTTGCCCACACTTGACATCTTTGCTGCTTTCGGAAAGAAGCGCCGTTTGACATTCCGTTATCGAGTTGAAACGCAGGCACTCGCCCGCTGAATCGCACCCTTGCTTAGTGCAGTACGGTGTCGCAAGCAACTCCTTGTCTTCGTCCCACCAAATATGGAGGCCGTTCTGACATCGCTTAACGTAGTTGTTGATTATGACATTGTGGCGCCCATGCTCCATTGATACGCCGTGCTTGCAGTCCGCGATCTGGTTTGTTGAAATGACGGAGCGCGCTGAATATCCACCCCATAGACCGTGCTCGCAGTGATTGAGCTTATTGCCCAGGAACACATTCTGATCGCTAAACGTGGCCTCGATTCCATTCGCGACGGCGTACGAGAAATCGTTCATGTAAACCAGATTTCGGTTGCAGCCGCCCTCGCCTGTTTTGTTCACAGTTTCATTACCGGCGTAGAGGAAGAACCCGTCGCCGCCGTGGGTGGCGTGGTTGAAGGCGAAGATGTTGTCGCTGGATTGCTCATAGACGAGGATGCCCGTGGAGTCCTGGCCGCGGGCATAGACGCCGTGGGAGTAGCCTCGGACGCAGTAGTCGAAGCGGTTGCCGATGATCTTGCACTTGCTCGACCGCCACATGGCGAGGCCCCAGCCGGACATAAAGGACATGTCGCAATCCGTCACCGTCGCCTCATCGCAGCGGACGAGGCAGATGCCGTTCTGCCCGTTGCGGGCTCGGCAATTCTTGATCGTCGCGTTCGGACAGTTTTTCAGGAAGATGCCGCCGCCGTAGCGGAGCCATTCGTCGTTGTCGTTTTCGTGGCCGTAGAGCCAGTCGGATTCATCTTCTTTTTCGGGGGTGCTTTTGAGTCGCTGTCGGTAATTGTTTGAGACGTCGCAGTTTTCGATGGTGAGGTTGGGGCAGTTTTCGGCGTAGATGGCGATTTTGAAGCCGGAAATTGTGGCGTTCTTGATGGTGACGTTTTTGGCGTTGCGGACGACGATGGCCCGGCCGGTGAATTCGTCGGGGCGAGCGTGATCCCGCGCGGAACGAAATGCGTCGCCGTCAAGATCAACGATCTTGCCGTTCTCGCTGACGACCATGGCCCCCTCATCGGATAGTTGAGTGACGGGGATGCGCGTCTCACTAATCCGACGTAACTTGGTGCAAGACGTGTTGAGAATGAAAACAGACACAATCAGCATGGCGAAGATCTTGGCGGCAGGAACGAGAATCCTTTCTCGCACGAGCGGGATCAGTCGCAATCGAAGACCCCACCCTAGCCCTCCCCTTATTAAGGGGAGGGAATTGGTCGCCTGCCGCATGGCGTTCGCGCGAGAGGCGACCGTTGCTCCGACATGGTCCGCACAGTGGACCCTACGCATTAGTAATCGGTCATTCGACATTCGTCATTTCGCTTCCGCGTTCAGCTCATCCAGCAACGCCATCGCCCGGCGCAGGTGCGGGATCACGATGCTGCCGCCGACGATGAGGCCGACGTTGAATGTTTCGATGATTTGCTGGTCTGTCGCGCCGAGTTCTTTGCAGCGGATGGTGTGATAGGCAATGCAATCGTCACAGCGCAGCACCATCGACGCCGACAGGCCGGCGAATTCCTTGGTCAGCGTCGGCAGGGCCCCGTCCTCATAGGCCTTGCCGTCGAGGGTGAAGAAACGATTGATGTTTAGGTTTTGCGCATCGAGGATGCGCTGGTTCATCTTCTCGCGGAATTCGCGGAGCTCTTTCAGGCGTGACATGCGGGTACCTCGCGTTGCCGATCCCATTTAATCGGCAACGTACAGTTTACCCGAAGTGAATGTTGGTTAGCTCCGCGACGGGCTGGCCAGTGCCGGCTGCATGACCGGGGATTCGCCCGATGAGAGCGACTCGACCAGCTTCGGCACCTTGACCGCGCCCGGCTTCTTGGAGATGGCCGCACCCTGATGCAGGCCCGCGCCGCGGGTCATCCAGCTTGTGTTCTTCATGGTGAAGACCGACCACGGGATGATCCATGACAGGCAGATGGTCCAGAAGAACTCATAGACAAAGAGCCAGATCCACTCGCTGTCCTTCTCGTTGTAGTAGTAGATGATCCCGGACGTCGCGGCGTAGATCATGACGATGCCGAGCTGGTGCATGGCATAGCCCGAGTTCGTCAGCAGCATGAGCCAACTGTTGAAGATCATGAACGGCGGGAGGAAGAGCGAGATGATGGTCAGCGTCATGTTGAACTGGAAGGTTCGCAGATACTGATTGCGGAAGTTCTTGAACATCCACGGGAGCATGACGATGGTCTCGCGGACGTTGCTGCGGCCCCAACGGAGGAGCATCTTGCAGAGGCCCTCATAGGTCGCGGGCATTTCGCTGTAGACCGTTGAGTTTCCCTGATACGAGGTCATCCAGCCTTCGCGGAGAATGAGGTTGGTGAGGGCACGGTCCTCGCCGATGGTGCAGGGCTGGCCGAGGAACTTCTGCGTGACCCATTCATCCATCACGTTGCGAATGACGTCGGCGCGGAAGAATGAGAGGGCGCCCGGCGTGCAAAAGACTCCGAGGAATTCGCTCTGATAGGCCCGGACGAATTTGAATGACAGGTTGAAGCTGCACTTGAGGAAGCGGGTAATGACGCTTTGGCGGGTGTTGAGCACTTCGACGCAGCCGGCGACGTTCGCAATCGTTCGATTGCGGACGATGGGGATCACGCCGTTTCGCAGGGCGTCGGGGTGCAGGATGCTGTCGGAATCGGTGGTGACGAAGACTTCGCCGCGGCCTTTCTTGAAGCCGAGGTAGAGGCCTTCGCGCTTGCCCATGTTCTTCGGCTGCTTGTAGGTGGACACACGGATGCGTGGATCGACTTCTTCGGCGGCGGCAAGGATGTGCTGCCATGTGTCATCGGTGCTGCCGTCGTCGATGGCGATGATCTCCATCTTCTCGGGCGGATAATTGTTGGCGGCCGTCGAGAGAATCGACTGGCGAACGAGCGGGCCTTCGTTGAAGGCGGGGATAATCACGGACACATAGGGCAATTCGGCGTCGGTGATCCCTTCCATGGGCTTATAGCGCCGCCAGAGGACGATTCGCCAGACCATGGCGCAGTAGCAGATGCTTCCGTAAACAAGTGCGGTCCACCAGAAGACCGACGCCAGCTTGCTGTCGGGCAGCAGGCGATAGTCGAGATGGAACTTGCCGCTGGCGATGGCAACCGTGAAACACACGATCGCGCCAAGCAACACACCGAACTTAATCCGCCGCTCAGCGGTCGGCGAAAGATCGGAGACCTTGCGGGCCTCTTCGATCGGCTTTCGATAGTCGAAGCACGCGGCGGCGGGCGGCGTTGCAAGTTTGAGATGATCACTAATCGGACGGACTTCCGTCTCATCACACGTCGGTGCGACTGCCATGTTTTTTTCCGTTTGAACTTACCCCGTCCTATGGACGCGGGCTGAGGGAGGTAAGCAGGTCCTCAGACCCACCGATCCGATTCGCTTCCGACCCCCGTCTTGCCTCAGTCCCCAATGGCTGAAGCGGGTCGGCCCATGAACCGGACGATGTCACTTAGACCCCCGGGCCGACCGTTGGTTAGGTCGGCGACTCGGGGAACAGATATTGGTTCGAGTTCGTTTCAGGACCACTCGCGCGGACACTGGGATGCGGTACACTTTCCGGCTGGCCATTGGCTCTACGGTGATTCCCCCTATGGACGAAAGAGCGACCGATAACTCGGGCGTCCACATCGCTCGGAGCAAGTTTGCGAGTGGATGCATCCTTATATCTGGCATTGGGTTACTGGTTGCGATGGCCTTCCATGGCCGGGGATCGGTAGATTCCAATATGGCGGCCGAGCGGATCGGGTCGTTTCGCCTCGACCCCAATGAAGCCACGTGGTCTGAACTCGCCCAGCTCCCCGCAATCGGCGAGACCGTGGCTCGACGGATTGTGAGCTTCCGAGAGCGCCCGGATATCCCCAAACCTGCGTTTCGGTTGCCGCGCGACCTCGATCGCGTCCCCGGTATCGGCCCCAAGACGGCGGCTCGAATCGCGCCGTTCCTGCGATTTCCGGGGAGTTAGCGGCGGTGCGCCGTTCCATTGACATCCCTCTCAGCGACCGATACCGTCGGCCCCCGAACTGGAAGCACTCGCATGTCCATCAAAGATTGGTCGGAAAACATCATCCTCGCCGAGCTTCAGGACGACCCTGTCTTTTCGGATGACCTGAACGGTATTCAGGAACTCGTCGAAAAGCGCAAGGGCGGCACTCATGTCGTGCTCGACTTTACCCAGGTGAACTTCCTGAATTCCTCCAACATCGCCAAACTGCTCAAGCTGCGAAAGGTGCTCCACAGCACATCGCCCGGCAAGCTCCGCCTCTGCGGCATCAACACCGGCGCCTGGGGAGTGTTTCTTGTGACCGGCCTCGACAAGCTCTTTGAGTTCTGCGACGACGCCGCCAGCGGGCTGGCGAGCGTGCAACTCGGCTGACGCGGGTGAACTGGCCGTCTTCTTTCTTTACAATACCGAATTAGCAAAGGGTTTTGTCATGCACCAACGGTCGCAGCGCATCTTGACATTCCTTACTATCGGGCTGCTCGCTTCGGCGGTTGGTTCAGGGTGCCCGATGCAGGGGCCGCCGACGAATATGACTCGCGACCCAATCCCGGCGTCGCCTGCCGCGGGTGTGAAGAACCTTGCTCCGCGCTGGCAGAAAACCAATTTGAGCTACTTCATCGCGACGTTCTCCACGCGTCTTGCGCAGGACCGGCAGGTACAACTGATCGCGGACGCCTTTGCCCGTTGGTCGGCGGTGACGCCACTGAACTTCACGCGCGTAATGGATCAGGCGCAGGCTGATCTTGCCGTTGGATTCGGGACTGACCAGCATTGCAATCTGTATCCTGCCGGAATGAACGTCTGCCCCATGCAGGCCTTTGAGTCAACGACGATCGGCCATGCCTATTTCCCGAACGGTCGATTCGCCGGGCTATGCCACATGAATGAATCCTTTAACTTCTCCGATGAACGGCTGCTCTTCAGCACGCTTGTCCACGAGCTAGGTCACAATCTGGGGCTGGAACACCTTCCCAATACCGACGCGGTCATGTTCGCCAATGACAACGGTCAAACAGGCACGCTGACACCGGCGGACATCACCGCGGTTCAGGCGCTCTACGGTTCGCGCGACGGTGCCGTCATGGCTCAGCCTCGATCCGCCCCGCCGACGTCCGATACTTCGGCCTCGCGTACCGCACCGACCACGATGCTGCCCGATGCCGACGGTGATGGGCTGGATGATGCAACGGAGCAATATGTTCTGGGGACGAATCCGAATAGCGCGGACAGTGACGCCGACGGCGTGGGCGATGGTGTCGAGGCTGTTGCAGGACTTGACCCGAATGACGCGGACTCCGATGGCGACGGTGTCTCCGACGGTGTCGAGTTCGACGGCACCGGCAATGCGTTTCGACCCGACTTTGCGACTCCGGGGGATGTGTCGGGGCTTGTTGGTAATTACGCCGGCGCCGACAACAAGGGCGCAGCGATCAATTTTGCGGTTGCCGCGGATGGTACAATCACGGGGACGATCTCCCTGTCTGTCCTCGGATTCTCGGAAAACCTCTCCCTCATCGGCGCAGTCAATTCCACCGGGACCATCGAGATGGTGTCGTATGATTACTATTTTGAACTCGAAGGCCTGATCGTCGGCACGAATGTGACCAACGGCCAGTTCTCTACCGACACGGGCGAGGCGGGTACGTGGACGGCGACGAAGAGCTAGTGTGTTCGATTGACCCCGGATGTGGGCAACTGTGACACTGCCGGATAGTTCTTGTAAGTGCTCTATTGCTGCCGATCCAACTGGCGATATTGAACTGCTTCGGCCACGTGTTCTGATTTGATCGCGTTGCATCCTTCAATATCCGCGATCGTACGGGCGACGCGAAGCACTTTGTCGTGTGCTCGCGCGGAGAGACCGAGTTCTCCCATCGCTTGTTTGAGCACCAGTTCGGAGGCCGTATCGAGCGGGCAGTGTTGGCGAATGAGGCGCGGGCCCATGCGTGCGTTCAGCAGCGTTTTCTTTTCGCCGAAGCGATCGCGCTGTCGCTGCCGAGCCGAAAGCACTAATGCGCGCATCGTCGCGGAGTCGGTGCCGGGTTTGGAGTGGCGCAGGTCGTTGAACGCCACGGCGTGGACCGAGACGTGAATGTCAATGCGGTCGATCAGCGGCCCGCTCACGCGCCCGCGATACTTCTCGATCTGCGGCTGTGAACACTTGCACGGCTTTCGCGGATCGGAGTAATAGCCGCAGGGGCAGGGGTTCATCGCGGCCACCATCATGAACTCGGCCGGAAATCGCACCGCGCTGTGCGAGCGGGCGATGGTGACGCAGCCATCCTCCATCGGTTGGCGCAGCGTCTCCAGAATGCTGCGTTGGAACTCGGGGAACTCATCGAGAAAGAGGATGCCGTGGTGCGCCAGCGATACTTCGCCAGCTTGCGGGATGGTGCCGCCGCCGACCAGGGCCGGCCCGCTGGCGGAGTGGTGCGGCGTGCGCACGGGTCGGACGCCGAGGAGCGACGCCCCGGCGGGGAGTTTGCCCGAGGCGGACCAGATGCGCGTGGTCTCAAGTGATTCGTTGAGCGACAGTGGCGGCAGGATTGTGGGCAGGCACTTGGCCATCAAGGTCTTACCGGAGCCGGGCGGGCCGATGAGGAGCAGGTTGTGTCCACCGGCGGCCGCGACGGTCAGCGCGCGTTTGCAGACTTCCTGCCCGCGGACGTCGGCGAAATCAACGTCGTAGTTGGACGACTTTTCGAAGACCTCCTGCAAGTCAACGGCGGTGGGTTCGAGCGGCAGTTGTTCGTTGAGGAACCCGACGGCATCGGTGAGCGAGCCGACGCCGATGACTTCGACGCTGTCGACCACGGCGGCTTCGTTTGCGTTATCGCGCGGCACCAGGACGCCGCGATAGCCTTCCTTTTTCGCGAGCATGGCCATACTGAGCGCGCCCTTGATGGGTCGCAGGCGGCCGTCGAGTGCAAGCTCGCCGGCGATCATGTATTCCTTCACGCTGGCGGGGACCATGCCGTCGGCGGCGAAGAGCATGCCGAGGGCGATTGGCAGATCGAGGGCCGGGCCTTCCTTGCGGATGTCGGCGGGGGCGAGGTTGATGACAGTGCGGTGGGCGGGCAGCTCGTAGCCGCAGTTTGTGACAGCGGTGCGAATGCGTTCGAGGGATTCCTTCACCGCGGTATCAGGCAGGCCGACGATCTGGGCGGTGGAGAAGCCGCGGGTGGCGACGTTGACCTCGACTTCGCAGGCGATGGCCTCGATTCCGACGAGGGTGACACTCTGGAGCCGCGAGAGCATGGGGGCGGATTCTACGCGGGGATGGAATATCGGCAATTGTGCGGTTCGATGGGTTCCTCACATGCTGCAGGAAGGCATGACAACCACGGCCGCACGAACTCCCCATACTTTTCCGCCATAGAACAAGAGGGGTGTTGTACAAACTCGATTCTGTCCTCTATGGAAGCTCCACAGCCATGATGGACTTTCTGTCTCGCAGGTATAGTCTCTTATTGACGAGCGTCGGGATCGTCCATGCCGATTCTTCCAGGAGCGCGGCGCGAGCATGGATCGTTACTCCGTTGTCTCTTGGCGAAGCAAGCACCAAGTTCCCACTTTCCTCAAGCAATAGCAATTTGGTGCCCACAAGTAGGATTCCGGCACGCGAGATTTGGCGATCTTTCCAAACGATCGCACCGGACTGCATGTCAAGCGCTGAGAACACGCTTGGACCAAAATCACCACTGGATCCGTAGGCGGTGTTTCCCATGCAAATCAGGTTTCTGTGTACGACCCGAAACCCTTGCGTCGCCCATGCCTGTCGTACCCTCGTAGTCCCGTCGGCTCGCGTCAAGTGAAGGAGGCGGGTACCGGCATCACCTTCTGATGTGACAAGTAGTGAGTGATCGGATCTCCAAATGGGATTGGGTATGTTGTTGAGCCATTGCCCTTCATGTCCGTGGCTCCATAGCAAGTTGCCTTGTCGTGGGTCGAGCCCGACGATTTCCCTCGCCATGAGGCACACCAATTGGGTCTGGCCTTCGAGGTCGATCAAAATGGGCGAGCCGTAGCTATTCTCAAAGTCGTGTTGCCGCCAGACCGTGTTCCCGGTGGCTTGATCGAGCGCAGCAAAGGCGGATCCGGGACCGCCAACCGGAAGTATGACCCTATCGCCAAACGCGATCGGACTGTTTGCATATCCCCAACGAGGGAGCCTAGCGCCAAATCGATCCACCAGGTCGATCGACCATTCATGTCGTCCTGTCCTGTGGTTTAGGCAGATTAGGCGACCGTTGAAGCTGACGACAAAAAGGCGATGGCCGACGATAAGCGGCGTCGATCGCGGACCGTACCCATAACGCGAGGCGAACCGAGACTTGTCAACCGGATCGGCGAAAACGTATTGCCAGCGGCGGTTTCCCGTCTCTGCGTCGAGGGAATCGACAACCTCCGAGTCGCCATCGCGGTATGTCGAGTAAACACTACCCTCATTTAACAGAATTCCAGAGTATCCATCGCCAAAGGGACGCGTCCAGATCCGTCGGGGGCCGTCTGGCGGCCAATCGGTCTTGAGTTCGATGGGATCACACGTAAAGTCCCGACGTGGACCTCCGAATTGGAGCCACTGGGCAGATACGTTTGAAGCAACGATGTCTGTGAAAAGCGCAATAGAGAAGATGATGGGTTGGCGCAACCTCACGTAAGTTCGATGATTACGCATTTCAGTGATTTTGCATCTGCCGAAATTGACTGCCTTTTTTTCTAACGGTTACAGTCGCACGATCTCGCCATAACTTTCCGGTCGGCGATCGCGGAAGAATTGCCATGTGTTGCGGACTTCGCGAATGAGGTCGAGGTTCAGGTCGGCGATGACGACGTCGTCTTCGGAGCGCTTGCCGACGGCGAGCATCTGGCCGCGCGGGTCGCAGAAGTAGCTTTGGCCGTAGAACTCGCCGATGCGCCATGGCTCCTCGAAGCCCGGGCGATTGATGGCGCCGACGAAATACTGATTCGCGACGGCGTGGGCCGGTTGTTCCAGCTTCCACAAATATTCGGAAAGTCCCGCGACGGTGGCCGAGGGGTTGAAGACGATCTCGGCGCCGTTGAGACCGAGGCAGCGTGCGCCATCGGGGAAGTGGCGGTCGTAGCAGATATAGACGCCGACCTTGCCGACGGCCGTGTCGAAGACCGGATAGCCGAGGTTGCCGGGGCGGAAGAAAAACTTCTCCCAGAAACCGGGGGCCACGTGGGGGATGTGCATCTTGCGATACTTGCCGAGGTAGGAACCGTCGGCGTCGATGACAGCGGCGGAGTTGTAATAAACGCCGGGCATGTCTTCTTCGTACATGGGAACGACGAGGACGAGCTTCAGCCGCTTGGCCAGATCGCACATCAGTTTCACGGTTGGGCCATCGGGGATCTTTTCGACCATGCTGTACCACTTGGTGTCCTGGTCGCAGCAGAAGTAAGGGCCGTAGAAAAGTTCTTGAAGGCAGACGACTTGCGCGCCTTGTTTGGCGGCCGACTCGATCAGGCCGACGTGCTTGTCGATCATGCTCTTTTTGATCTTTTCGATGGGGGCGGTGCCCGGTTCGGAAAGGGTCGCTTGAATCAATCCGCCGCGAACGATGCGTGGCATAGGTCTACCTCCATAGGCTGTCATGATAATCGAAGCGGTCGGGGTGCTTCACGACGAGGCCCAAGCGCCGGCACGAGCCCTTCTCCGGATGGCACATGGCCGCGTGCTCGCGCGTGCGGCTCGTAGGTTACGCTCCTCGGCGCCGTTCGCGGGTGAAACGGCGCATGGCGTCGAGGGTTTCGGTGCTGACGTGATGTTCAATGCCTTCGGCGTCGACTTCGGCGGCGCGGGTGGAGACGCCGAGGGCGGTGAGGAAGTCCACGACCTGCTGATGCCGGCCGCGACAGCGCTCGGCGAGTGACTTGCCCTTGGGGGTCAGGAAGATCGCTCGATAGGGTTCGTATTGAATGAGTTCCTTTTCGCGTAGGCGGCGGATGGTCTTGGCGACGGTGACGTGCGAGACGCCGAGCCGCTGGGCCATATCGACGCTGCGGGCTTCGCCGCGTTCGCGGATCAAATCATCGATCAATTCGACATAGTCTTCCTCGGTTTCGGCGGCGTTATGGCGGCGGGAGGTGCGGAAGGCCGTGGCGCGAAGGGCTTCCTGCTCCGCGGATACCTTGGAGGGCGCGGGTTTGCGTTTTCCGGGCTTGCGTGAAGCGGTCATGCGACCCTCGCCGGAGACAGGGGGCACTCTGATCGGGCCCGCTGGCAATTTATTTTGGGGGTTGCGACGATAATGTAACCTCGGCTAAACTTTATGGCCTAGGGTGATCGATGTTCGTCCTATGACACGTCCCGAATGCTACGGCGGGACGGGCTGGTTGCAAGGCAGGCGTTCTGATGGAGATTTCACAAGACGAGGCGATTGTCCGACCTTTGGCCGGTGTCGGCCACACGGATCCGGTGGGGGCCTGGCGGCGAAGCATCGGCCAGCCATCACTTTCCGAGGTGCATTCGTCGATTCATGTTGCGCATGACGCGAAGCGTTGGCGGAAGGTCCTGGCATTCGCCGGGCCCGGCCTCATGGTCGCGGTCGGATATATGGACCCGGGCAACTGGGCGACGGACCTCGCGGGTGGGGCGAAGTTTGGCTACACGCTGCTGTCGGTCATTCTCATTTCCAACTTCATGGCGATCCTGCTTCAGTATCTCGCCTTGAAGCTGGGCATCGTGACCGGGCGTGATTTGGCGCAGGCCTGCCGCGATCACTACTCGCGGCCGTTGGGGTTGTTCCTCTGGTTCATCTGCGAGATTGCGATTGCGGCGTGCGATCTCGCCGAGGTGATCGGGTCGGCGATCGCGCTCAATCTGCTGTTCGGCATTCCCTTGGTCGGCGGCGTATTGCTCACGGCCTTCGACGTGATGGTCGTGCTGCTGCTTCAACATCGGGGGTTTCGGATTCTTGAAGTTGTCGTCGGAACGCTGATCATGGTCATCGGCGGGTGCTTTGCATACGAGCTGTTTCACAGCAGACCCGACTGGTTCGGCGTCCTTGGTGGGCTCGCTCCGAAGTCGCAGGTCGTGATGAATCCGGAAATGCTCTACATCGCGATCGGCATCCTCGGCGCGACGGTGATGCCTCATAACTTGTATCTGCACAGCAGCATTGTGCAGACTCGTGCGTTTTCGCGCGACGACGCCGGCAAGGCGATGGCGATACGTTATGGCACGCTCGATTCGACCGTGGCGCTGCTTTGCGCGTTTTTCATCAACGGGGCCATATTGGTTCTTGCGGCGTCGGCCTTTCATGGCACGCCGCATCAGGATGTCGCCGACATCGGTGATGCCTACAAGCTGCTTTCACCGGTACTTGGAGTCACCGCGGCATCGGCGGTATTTGCGATTGCGTTGCTCGCGTCAGGGCAGAATTCCACGCTGACGGGGACGCTCGCGGGCCAGATCGTCATGGAGGGGTTTCTCGACATCCGCCTGCGGCCCTGGGTGCGACGTCTGGTGACGCGTCTCGTGGCCATCGTGCCGGCCGTGGTGGTTGCGGCGGTTTATGGTGAAGGCGGCGTTGGGAAGTTGCTGATCCTGAGCCAGGTGATACTCTCAATGCAGCTTTCATTCGCCGTGATTCCGCTCGTACGATTCACCGGCGACAAACGGAAGATGGGGCGGTTTGTGAACAGCCCATGGCTCGCACCGCTGGCATGGGTTGTTACGTTGGTGATCGTCGTCCTAAACCTGTATCTGCTGGTCGAGACGTTACGAGGTTGGATAAGCTAAGGCCGGAGACGCGCATGTATAAGACGATCATGGTTCCGCTCGACAATTCGCCGGCCGACCGGACGATCCTCGCGCATGTGCGCGATCTCGCTCGCATAATGACGTCGAGTCTCGTTCTTATTCACGTCGCAGACGGGCACGCCGCACGAAACAAGGAATCGCTGAACCTCGACGACTCCGAGGAAATTCGGCGCGACCGTGAGTATCTTGAGATGTGCCGATCGGAACTTGTGGCGGATGGTTTTGAGGCGCGCGTCTTGTTGGCGATGGGGGACCCGGTGAACGAGATCCTCGCGGCCGCCGAGCGCGAGCGGCCGGACCTGATTGCCATGGCTACTCATGGCCACCGCTTTATTAAGGATACGATTCTCGGCAGCGTGGCATCCGCGTTGCGACACCGCACTGGCGTCCCGATCCTGATGATCCGTGCTGCAGCCCATTCCTAGCCTCCGAGCAGGCGCAAGAACGGCCTGCACCTCCTGCCGAAAACGACCGACGAATCCGCGGCGCGGTGCCCCGTGGCGTGTATCATGTGGGGCACGGCTACGCGGGCCGCTGCCGATGCCGTAGTTATGGGAATGCGGCGGGGACCGTCGATAAACGACCATGTTTCCGCGGTGCAGGATCGGACTTATCGTCCGATAATGCGAGCCGCGTCCAGCCATCGGCGGGGGACAATCCCGCCTGGCGTTTGTGCCTGGGAGATCGATGCAGGCGACACTGTCTTCCATCCTGATGTGGGCCGCACTGGTTTGCGGTCAAACGTCGCAGCCTGCCGTGCCTCCGGCCCCGCCACCGCTTGCCATGGCCGAGCCGTCGTTGGCCGATCAGATCCGCGTTGAATTGCGTGCCCCGCGAACGACGGTTCCGGTCGGGGGTGAAGTGATCCTTGAATTCGTCATCATCAATCGCACCGATGAGCCGGTGAAGCTGGCGGTGCCGGGTGCCCTGGCGGGGAAAGAGCGGGCCGATCTGGGAATGGGCCTGCCGCTCGAACATGTGTTCAGCGGACCGAACTTCAAGGGTCTCGAGATCGCGTCGGAAGAGAATCCGCAGATGGGTGATCGCATCGTGCGCAAGCCCGAGTATCCGGTGCCGGCCGTCACGCTTGCGCCGTTTGGCACGATCGGGCTTCGATTCGACGTCGCCCGTTTCTATCCCGGGTTGCATCAAGCCGGTATCTATGCCCTCGGCTGGCGGCCGTATGGCGGCGCGGTGGTGGCGGAGCCGATCACGATTCGCGTGATGCAGTACAAGCAGGTCGTCATCGAGACTGACTACGGCGTGATGAACATGCAGTTGTTCTACGACAAGGCGCCCCGCCATGTCGCCAACTTTCTTGAGCTTGTCGACAAACGGTTCTACCACGGCAAGACGTTCCACTCTGTCTATAACAATCAATTCATCCTCGGCGGCTGCCCCGACGGAAACGGGACGGGTAAGCGTTCCGACGGCGTGACGCTGCAGCCGGAATTCAATGACACTGCCTTCGAGTTCGGCACTGTTGCGATGGCGCTGATCGAGGGCGATCCGAATTCGGCGAGCAGCCAGTTCTTTGTCTGCCTATCGCGCCAAGCCGCGTGGGACGGGCGCTACACGGCGTTCGGCCAGGTCATCGGCCCGCAGTCCCTTGCCGTGCTGAAGAAGCTTGGTGAGGTCGAGGTGGATGGCGAGCATCGCCCGCGAAAGCCGGTGACGATCAAGAGCATCGTTTCGATGGAGGCGACGATGCTGCCCAAGCCTGCCCGGAATTAACGGACCCTGCCTTTCGAGACTTCTCTTCGTCGCCTCGGCCCAAAGTGCCCTCCGCGACGGATCGATACAGTTTCCATGATTACGATTGAGACCTCGCGGCGAACCGTCTTGCGCCCCGTCGGCGCCGATCAGCCGAAGCCTTCGTGCTCTGCGCCAGTTGAGCTACGAGGATTTCATCCTCGAAGCGAAACGACGATTCACGGATCTTCCGCCATGCTGTTCGGACTTCCGTTTCTGGGCATCGGTGTCTTCATAATCCTGATGGCCGCCAATGTTCTGCACTTCAAGCAACGCGGTGCAAAGGCTCCGCCGGAGGTGATGGCCATTGCCGGCGTCGTGTTTGCAGCGCCGGGATTGATGCTGATCATCCATGGGTTGCGAGGCATCGTTCGCAGGCGCCGCGCCGCAACGACGCTCGCACGACGGCCCGACGAACCGTGGTTTGCGGATTATCCGTGGAACTCGCAGGGGATTCACGACAGCCAGGCTCACCGGGTTTTCAGCGCATTCACGGGCATGGCCTATATGGCGTTGTTCGCCTCGCCGATGAATTACATTGCGTTTTTCGTTGCGAAGTCGACGGCCATGAAGCTCTTTGTGATCTTCGGGCTCGATCTGTTCGTGGCGGTCTTTTTGTTTGCATTTGTGTATCGCCTCACGCGCTGGCTCAAGTACGGCGCGGCCACGCTTCGATTCAGCCGATTCCCCTTTCACCCCGGCGAAACGCTCGACCTGCAATACATGCCGGCGAAACTGCCGATCGGTGCATCATCGATCGTTTGCACACTTCGCTGCATTCGCGAGGCGTACGAAACGCGTCCGGGCTACAAGCGGAAAACGGAGGTCGTGGTTTGCTATTGCATACACGAACAAACCAAGACAATCGACGCACTTTCGCTCAGCAGCTTTGCCGATCGGACCGTTCCTGTTTCATTTGAGATTCCGTCTGATGCCCCGGCGACCGCGCTGAATGAACGGCCGCCGACCTATTGGGAGCTGGAAGTCTCCGCCGAGACGCCGGGCGTTGACGTGAATTCTCGATTTCTGATTCCCATCTATGACCGGAGCTACGCGCCGCGCGTCCGACTCACATAGCCGGTGAGTGAAGCGGCAGAAAAATGGAAAGACTGGTTCCCTGTTTTGGCGTCGAGGTCGCGTCAATGCGGCCGCCGTGGTCGCGCACGATTTGGCGCGCCGTCGCCAGGCCAAGGCCCGTGCCGCCCTTCTTGGTCGAGAAATACGCTCGAAAGATATGCGCGATGGTGTCGGTCGGGATGCCGGGGCCGTGATCGCGCACCTCGATTTTTGCCA
Source organism: uncultured Planctomycetaceae bacterium (assembly GCA_964605185.1). Lineage (GTDB taxonomy): Bacteria > Planctomycetota > Phycisphaerae > UBA1845 > UTPLA1 > JACRIM01. The sequence goes on along the minus strand of CAZSBF010000043.1, from coordinate 17,203 downwards.
TGGAAGAATCCTGCGAGACCGTTAATTCCATCACGCCGCCGGTCTCCATCGCCTGTTGGCCGTTGATGAGCAGGTTTAGGACGGCCTGTTTGACGCATTGAGCGTCGATGTTGCAGATGAGCGGCCGATCGGGCGTTGTGACGCGCAGGTCAATCCCATGCACTTCGGCCTGCGGACGATAGAAATCCGCAAGATCGCGCATGAGTGAACCGACATCCGCCGGGGCGCGTTTCAAATCTCGCTTGCCGACGTATTTTAGGAAATCATCAAGGATGCGTTCGAGTCTGCCGGCCTCTTCCAGAAGCACGGCGATTCGCTTTCGTCCGCGGCGGGCCGTTTCTTGCGATTCGCGCGGGGCATCGGGCGCCGCTTCGACGTTGCCCCAGTCTTCATCAAGGAGTTGCAGGTTCACCTTCAGCGTCGACAGGGGATTGCGAATTTCGTGCGCAAGGCCGCCGGTGATCGCGGAGAGTTCGACCAGTTGCTCGGCGAGCGCCGGGTCGGGGTTGGATGACGCTGGATCGGTAGCCATGTGTCAACAAAAAGGGCACGCGCGCTCTGCCGAAGACCGGCGGGCGCGCGTGCCGAGAAAAACAATCACGACGCGAGCCGGTCTACTCGGCCATCGCCTGCTTGATCGACAGCTTCACGCGGCCGGTGTCATCGACGTTGATGACTTTGACCTTGACGGTGTCGCCAATGTTGACGACGTCCGTGACCTTGCCGACATACTCGCTCGAAAGCTCGCTGATATGGCAGAGGCCGTCCTGGCCGGGCGAGACTTCGATGAAGGCGCCGAAGTCCTTGATCGAGATCACCTTGCCGGTGTAGATCTTGCCGACGCGTACGCCTTCGGAGATCTGCTCCACCGCGGCATAGGCCATCTGCGCCGACTCGGCGGAGATGCTGCTGATGCTGACCGTACCGTCGTCGGAGATATCGATCTTCGCGCCGGTGGTGGCTTCGAGGTGTTTGATGCCCTTGCCGCCGGGGCCGATGATCTTGCCGATCTTGTCGGGGTTCACCTTGATCGTCAGGAGCCGCGGGGCGTGGCGGCTGATCTCGGCACGCGGTCGGGAAATGCATGTCAACATTTCCTTGAGAATCTTCATGCGGGCCGTCTTGGCGCGAACCAGCACTTCCTCGATCTGCTTTTGCGAAATGCTTCGCGCCTTGAGGTCGAGCTGCACGGCCGTGATGCCGATTTGCGTGCCCGAGACCTTGAAGTCCATGTCGCCGAAGTGGTCTTCTTCGCCGAGGATGTCTGTAATCAAAGCGTAGCGATCGCCGTCATGCACCATGCCGATGCTGATGCCCGCGACCGGGTGCTTGATGGGCACGCCGGCATCCATGAGTGCGAGGGTTCCGCCGCAGACGCTCGCCATGGAGGATGAACCGTTCGACTCCATGATGTCGCTGACGAGTCGAATGGTGTATGGGAATTTTTCGGGACTGGGGAGTACGGCCTGAAGGGATCGTTCGGCCAGATTGCCGTGTCCGATTTCGCGGCGGCTGACGGCGCCGAGTCGCTTCACTTCGCCGGTGCAGAACGGCGGGAAGTTGTAATGCAGCATGAACTTCTTGCTGTATTCCTCGATCAGGTCGTCAACAGTTTGTTCGTCGCGGGAGGTGCCGAGCGTCGTCACGACGAGGGCCTGCGTTTCGCCGCGGGTGAAGAGGGATGAACCGTGGGTTCGCGGGAGCGTGCCGACTTCGCAGATGATCTCGCGAATATCCTCGACTCCGCGACCATCCGGTCGATAGCCATCATCCAGCACGCCGAGGTGCATGAGCCGCTCTTCGATTTTCTGAATTTCGGCGACCACATCGTTTTTGGTGTACTTGAGGTCCTTGGCATCTACGGGGCAAAGCTCGGCGACGATCTTCTCGTACACCGCGTTTACGGCGGCATAGCGGGCTTGCTTGCCGGGCGTTCGCTTGGCGTTCTTCAGGTCGAGCTTGTCGCACAAGTCCTGAACGCGCTTCGGCATCTTGGGGTCGCGTTCGGGCTTCTTCCACTCCTTCGTGGGCTTGATCATCTCGCCAAGCTCTTCGATCACCTTCACGATCTTCTGAATCTCGGCGAGAGCCAACGCGAGGCCGTCGGCAATTACCTGCTCGGGCAGTTCCAACGCACCGACTTCGATCATGTTGATCGCGTCCCGGTGGCCGGCAGCGACGATTTCGAGATCGCTCTGCGCCCGCTGGACGATGGTGGGGTTCACCACGTACTCACCGCCGACGCGGCCGATGCGGATGCCGGCTGAGGGGCCTTCGTAGGGGATGTTGCTGACCGTCAGGCAGGCGGCCGAGCCGCACATCGCCAGTACGTCGGCGTCGTTTTCCTGGTCGCTCGACATCACCATGCACTGAATCTGGACTTCATCCATGAAACCATCGGGAAAGAGCGGCCGGTTGGGCCGGTCGATGAGCCGCATGGTGAGGATTTCTTTTTGGGTGGGGCGCGCTTCGCGTTTGAAGAATCCGCCGGGGAACTTGCCCGCGGCGTACATCTTCTCGCGGTAATCGACCGTCAGCGGGAAAAAGTCGATGCCTTCGCGCGGCTTGGACCGCACGACGGTGCAAAGCACGACGGTTTCGCCATAGGTGACGATGACCGAACCGTGGGCCTGTTTGGCCATTTTTCCGGTTTCAAATTTGAGGATTCGCCCGCCAATTTCCGTCTCAACACTATAGGTCTTCATTACCGACTTCCTTCTTTTTTCCGCCAAACGACTACCGACACATCAAACAACAACACAACACCGGAAGACTCCATACGATGGATGGGGACCGCGCGCAGGCGTGGGCAAGGGTTTCACCTTGCAGCATCGCGCGTGTTTCCGGATGAACTACGCAGGAAAAGCCGCCGAGAACCGACCGACTGTTGCACTTACTTTCGAAGGCCGAGGCTATCAATGATCTTCTGATACCGATCGTGGTCGGTCCGCGTGAGAAACTTCAGCAGACTGTTACGGGCGCCGACCATCTTGAGCAGGCCGCGGCGGGAGGAGTGGTCTTTCTTGTGCGTCAGGAGGTGATCGGATAGCTGCTTGATGCGGCTGGTGAGCAGTGCGACCTGGACCTCGGGCGAGCCCGTGTCTTTGTCGTGTCGTCGATGGGTCGTCACAGTTTTTGTCTTTAGCTCTGCCGTCAGTGCCATGATCCGGTGATCTCCTGCCAGTCTCCCCGTGGAGACGAGACTATCGCCCCACGTCGCGGGCCGACTTTTTGCCCGTGTCTTGCTATACAACAATTCGCTTGTCTGAGCCCGACAAGTCTAAACGGAGGTCATCCGGCCTGCAAGAACACTTGTAAGTCCTTTTCTTGCAAAGGCCTGCGGCGATTGCCCGGTGCCCGGTGACGCTTTGGGGGCATTGAGAACAGGGGCGTTTGGAATCGGGCTATGCGTCTTCCGAGACCATTCGGCCGCGTTCCGGCGGCAGCGATCGCGATTTACTTGGAAGCGCCCTTGGCCTTCAAGGCTTTCATTTTGGCCTTGAGGCGGTCTTTTCGCTTCTTGTGCTTTCGCTTGGCGAGTTGTTTCTTCTTGTACATGCGGTTTGCTCCAATCAGTCTGGTTTGTGTGACAAAATAGTGAAATGTCTCGGGTTGTGCAAGCGCTCGGGCGTGCCCGGCACCGCACTCCTATGATTCGGACTTATGTGTTTTCCTGGGACCTGATGGAGAGGAGTCACTAATGTCCGCACAGGTATTGATGCAGCCATTTGCGTTGCGCGATCTTCAACTACCGAACCGAATCGTGATGGCGCCGATGACCCGCTCCCGCGCCGGGAAGGAACGGATGGCCAACGCCCTGATGGCGGAGTATTACGCCCAGCGATGCGACGCCGGGCTGCTGATCACTGAGGCCACGACCATTTCCGAGCAGGCCAATGGTTGGAATGAATCGCCCGGGATCTACACCGACGCGATGGGCGCGGCGTGGAAACCGGTGGTCGAACGAATCCATCAGGCGAAGGGTCGCGTATTCCTGCAGTTCTGGCATTGCGGACGGGCATCGCACAGCGCCTTTCATGATGGCAAGCCTGCAGTGGCGCCGTCGGCGATCAAGATCAACGAGGAGTACATCCACACGCCGATCGGCAAGCAGCCGCATGAAACGCCGCGGGCATTAGAGACCGATGAGGTCGGCTTGGTGGTCGAGGATTATCGCAGGGCGGCCCGTCGAGCGCGGGATTGCGGCTTTGACGGCGTGGAGATTCACAGCGCCAACGGCTATCTGCTCGACACGTTTCTGCAATCGAAGACAAATCAACGCACGGATCGCTACGGCGGAAGCGTGGAGAAGCGATTCCAAATGTTGCGCGAGGTCGTTGAGGCCGTCCTGACCGTGTGGCCATCCAATCGAGTTGCGGTGCGTCTCTCGCCGAACGGGGCGTTCAACGACATGGGATCGCCGGACTTTCGCGAGCAGTTCACCTATGCGGCAGCGCAGCTCAATGGCTATGGGCTTGCGTACCTGCACGTCATGGATGGGCTGGCGTTTGGGTTCCATAAACTCGGTGAGCCGATGACACTTGGCGACTTTCGCGCCGTCTTTGATGGGCCGCTCATGGGTAATTGCGGTTATGAAACGTCGACGGCGGAGAAGGCTGTTGCAGATGGCTCGGCGGATTTGATTGCATTTGGCCGGCCGTTCATTAGCAACCCAGATCTCGTGGAACGGATTCGAAACGGGTGGCCGCTTGCCGAACCGGCGGCGATCTCGGATTGGTATATGCCGACCGGAGCGAAGGGCTACACGGATTTTCCGCGGTATTCCGAGGCGCGATGACCGAGCATCGTTCGCGTTGAGGATGCCTTACAGCAGGCAATTCACAAAGATCGATATGTCGTCGATGTCGTTGGCGCAATCGCCGTCCAGATCGGCACAGGAAACATAGGTTCCGCCGATGAGGGCGTTGACCATGAGTTGGATGTCCGGGCCGTTACAGCCGCCGTCGGAGTTGAGATCGCCCAGCGCGGTGCAACCGAGCGGCGGACGGATTAGCACGATGGCGGCGGTGCTGGAGTAGACCAGGACATACGTGACGTCGTTGCAGACATTGGCGGCGGTGGCATCGAGCGTGACATTGTCGAATTCGCCGATGCGACCGGCCGTGGCGTTGATGGCGATGAACTGTTGGCCGACATTTGGGACGAATCCATTCTTGAGGCGAATATGAAGCGTACCGCCAAAGGTCGCGGTGCCGCTGACATTGCAGCGATCGTAGATGCCGGAACCGGGAGTGCCGCCGATGGACATGTCGAAGATGCCGGTGGGGTTCATATGCAGGTCGCCTTGAAGAGTGATCAGCCCGGTGTTGGGTGCGGTGTCTTCGGGGTCTAGTGCGCCGGACATGGTGATATCGCCGTTTAGCGTGCCCTTCCCCTGAACGCGGGCTCCGTTTTGAACTCCGATGTTGTTGGCGCAGGTGATCTGCCCATTGTTGAGTTTCGACAGGCCGCCGAGCACTGCGCCGTTGGAGTCGAGCAGCGTCACGGTATTGGCGCCGGCGTCGAGCGTGCCGACGTATGAGAAACCTGACGTGGTGTTGTCGCCGATGGAGAGTGCGCCGGTGGCGGTGATGGTGCTGGTGGTGTCGCCGGTGATGTCGACCTGACAAGTGCCTGAGCCGGTGTAGCCACCGTTGGGGCCGAAGTGGATCTTGGTGCCGATGATTCGGTTGATCGTGGTGTTTGACAAGATGCCATTGATGGTGAGGCCCGAGGCGGTTGTCGCGGTGATGTCGCCGGAGCTGACGATGTCAGCATTGATGGTGCCGGTGCCTGAGATGTTGCCGGTGGCATGTACATCGATACCGCCGTCTGAATTAATCGTGCCGGAATTAAGCACCAGATTCGCGGTCGAGCCGTGAATGTCGCCGATGAACGTCTGACCTGTTACGTCTGCAATAGTGCCGGAGTTCAGGGTAAGGGTCGCGGTGCCTCCGGGATTTGCGGAGTCGTTGCGTGCGATGTAGAGATTGTTCAATACCGTCAGCCGCGACGGCAGGAACGAGAAGGCTCCACTGAGATCGACACTGCCGGTTTCGCCGCTGGTGATGCCGATGCGCACATCGTGGGCCGAGAGGACGAAGCCGCCGTTCTGGATGTTCATTGTGCCGCTGCCGCCGTTTCCGACGAACACATCGCCGCCGGCGCCGGTGGTTTCGATATGTGAGAGATCGAGGAACGGGAGCGAGCCGGTGCCGCCCGAGACGGTGACGGTACCGCTGCCGCTGGCCAGCGCGCCGATGATGAAATCATCCACGGTTTCGATGAATCCGCCGCCGGTGATGGTGACGTTTCCGATGCCCGCTCGCCCCGCGAAGAAATCGCCGCTTGCGCCCGTGACGAAAAGCGAAGCGTCGTTTCCATCGATGGTCAAGGCGCCAGTGCTGCCGCTGACATCGCCGAGCGTTGCATTTCCGCCGACGTTGAGCTGGCCGGAGCCGAGGTGGACGGTGGCGTTGTCGGTGTTTATGGTGGCGATCTCAAAGTCGGCATTCACGGTATGCGGCGCGGTGAGGGAAAGCGTGGAGGTCACCGTGTTGCGATAGGTGTGTGAATTGACGGTGTTGACGGAGTTGTCAAAGGTGATGGTGAAGGTCGTCGCGCCGGGGAAGAAGAGGTCATCTGCGGCGACGGGCAACTGTGACGGCGACCACTTGGAGGTGGTGGCGGCGTTGCCGGTGGTGCCATTCCAGGTGAGCGAGGTCGCTTGGGCATGGCCGCCTGAATAGGCAAGAATCGTTAATGCGATGAATCCGGTACGAATCAATTGCGCGTTCATGGACACATTTCCTTGGCATCACCCCGGTGTTCGTGTGGGCGGGGCCATTGCATGGCGAAAGCCGCTCAAACGGTCGCGGGCAGGTGGGCGCGAGGCTCCCGCGACAAGGTGCAATGGTGGTTTGATGGCGGAATCTGCCTCGGAATCTGTCGCGCAACCGCTTTCCAGGAGGAATAGTGGAAAAGCGGCCGCAACTCATTGCCGACGCGACCGTTAGAATCCCAATGATGAACGTGGGGATTGCTGTTTTTCTGGGAGTCTTGGCGGTCGGGCAGGATGCCGATCGGGCCTCCGTGCTCGCCGAAGAGCAGGCTCGTATCGAGGTTATCCGGCGGGTAACTCCGTCGGTGGTGTGTCTGTTTGCCAAGGATGCCGGCGCCGGGGGCGGTTCGGGGGTCTTGATCGACTCGGAGGGCTATGGGCTGACGAATTTTCACGTGGTCGCCTCCATGCTCAAGGATCGTGTCGGCGAAGCCGGGTTGGCCAATGGCAAGCGTGTCGAGATGCAGGTGCTTGGGATTGATCCGCATGGCGACGTGGCGATGTTTCGACTGATGAACGGCGGGCCGTTTTCACCGGCGGTTTTTGGCGATGCCGATTCGCTGCAGGTCGGTGATTCGTGTCTGGCGCTGGGGAATCCATTCCTGCTCGCGGAGGATTACACGCCGACGGTGACGTTTGGCATCGTGTCCGGCCTGCATCGCTATCAGTGGGGAACGGGCCGGGCGCTGAGCTATACTGATTGCATTCAAGTCGATACGTCGATCAACCCCGGCAACTCGGGAGGCCCGCTCTTCGATATGGAGGGCCGACTTGTCGGCATTAACGGGCGCGTATCGATTGAGGAGCGCGGCCGGGTGAATGTCGGCGTGGGATATGCGATCACGATTAACCAGATTCGCCGATTCATTCCCGCGCTGCGAGCGGGACTGACGACGCCACATGGTGCCGCGGGATTCACGGTGGCCGACGCAACGCGCAAGATCGTTGTGAACCAGATTCTGAAAGACTCGGCGGCCCATCGGGCGGGATTGCGAGTCGGCGATCATCTCACGCGATTCGGCGGCGTGCCGCTGCGGAGCGCGAATCATTTTCTTTCGCAGTTGGGGACCTATCCGGCGAATTGGCTCGTGGATTTGGTGTATGAGCGCGAAGGTCAGACGCTGCGAACCGCGTTTCGCCTTGATACATTGCCGCTTCCGGAGACGCGACGTCGGCCGGGCAGTAAGGCACCCGATCCGTATGCGTCGAACAAGCTGACTCGGGCGGCGAATCGCAGGGCGACGAAACGGTTGTTCGATTTGGTTGCCAAGGCGAATGGTGGGCGCGACGCGCTGAAGGCCGTCGGCGCGGTTCATGCGACTGGTGTACGGAGGCTCGCGGATACGCCGCAGGATTCGGGCACGGCGATCGATGTCACCGAGCGTCGGGCCGACGCACTTCGACAGAGTGAGACCAGCGAGCAAATGGAGCGACGGATTCGCTGGACGCTGTGGCGCGATGCGGCTGATGCCGACGCCGCGCGCGGGTCGATCAACGGATGTGATGAGGTCGGCGGACGGGCTGCGGCGGTGGTCCGGCGGGAATTCGGCGAGGCCGACGAAGACAACGAAGCGACCACGCAGTCCGCAGCGGAATCGAAGGCGGGTTATCGATTGTGGCTGGACGATGCAGACGGGCGACTTCTGGCAATGGAATTCGCGGACCCGGTGACGGGCAAGCTCATGCGATATGAATACGCGGATGAGAAGCGTTGCGGCCCGTTGAAGCTGGGTCTCCGTCGGACGGTCTCGGAGGATGGCCGGGTGGTACACGACGAGGTTTTCGAAAAGGCAGAGGTTTCGGAGACGGCGCGATGAACCCGGCGGTGACGCTGCTTCTTGCTGTGGTGATCCACTCGCCCGCTCCGATTCGCGAGGTGGTGGATCGGGCGTCGCCGGCGGTGGTGAAGATTTATGGCGCGGCCGCGGGGCGCGAACATGGATACGGCACGGGTGTGCTTGTTTCCGCCGATGGCAACGTGCTGACGACGCTCTCGATTCTCGTGAACGGGCGGAACATCCGCGTCGTCGCATCGGATGGCAAGCGGTATGACGCAACACTGGTGCGGACCGATGAGAAACGGCAGTTGGCGCTGTTGCACATTGACGGGGCAAATCTTCCGCACCTGACACCAGCCACTACGGACACGATTCGCACCGGGGATACGATTCTGGCCATGACAAACTGCTTCAAGATTGCCGACGGCGATGAGCCGGTTTCGGTGAGCCGGGGGATCGTGAGTGCGAAACTGCCGTCACTTCGTGCCAAGCGATTGGCACAGGAGTTTGAGTACACCGGTCCGGCGCTGGTGTATGACGCGATCACCGCGAACCCCGGCTCGGCGGGCGGTCCGGTGTTGGACCTTGATGGACGATTCATCGGGCTCGTCGGCAAGGTGGTCGAGGCGACGGCAACGAACACGCGAATCAACTATGCGATACCCGGTGAGCAGATCGCCGAGTTTCTCGGCGGCAAGGCGACCGAAGCGGCTGCGCCTGCTCCGACGGCATCCACCGCAACTTCCGGGCAGCCACCCTATGTCGGCATTCGTCTGTCCGAGTTGGGCTATCGGCACGTATCGGCGTTTGTTGAGCGCGTGCGGGCCGATTCACCGGCGGCCAAGGCGGGCATCAAACAGGATGATCTCATTATCGCGATCGACGGGAAGCGCGTGGTCGACTCAACGACCTATCAACAGGCGCTGGTCGGCCTCGTTCCGGGGCAGACGGTGCCGTTCACCATTAAACGCGGCGAGCAGGTTTTGAATCTGCCGGTGACGCTGGGAGTGCAGCCGGAATGATACGGATGATGTTGACACCATTCGTATGCGCGTTGCTGGTTGCGGGGGCAGTCTTCGGTTCGCCGCAATCTCCGGATCGCGCAAAGGCCGACGCCGTACGCCGCGCCGTGGACGCGATCTCGCCGTGTCTTGTGACAATTGAAACGATCGGCGGTGCCCAGCCGGTGGTGAACGCCGGGCCGATGGGCGTGTTCGAGGAGTCGTTCAAACTCGCCGAAGGGCCGACGACAGGCGTGGTGCTTTCGGATGACGGTCTCATCCTTACGAGCAGTTTCAATTTTGCACGGTCGCCATCGGTGATCACGGTGACGCTGCCGAATGGCTCGCGGGCTTCGGCCAAACTGCTAGGGCGAGATTTGATTCAACGCATCGCATTGATCAAAGTTGACGCGGGGTCGGTCAAGGCCGCTGCGTGGGCGAAGCGGAGCGAAATTGTCGTCGGGCAATATGCGGTTGCCTGCGGTCGCGGCCTGGGCGCGCCGGATCCGCATGTTTCGTTGGGGATTATCAGTGCGCTGGCGCGGCGCAACGGGCACGCAATTCAGACCGATGCAAAGCTGTCCCCGGTGAATTACGGCGGGCCGCTGGTTGATTTGGATGGTCGCGTGCTGGGATTGATTGTGCCGATGGCGGGTGCCGGCGGGGCATTGGCCGGCGCGGAGTGGTATGACAGCGGCATCGGGTTCGCGATCTATCGCGACAGCATCGATCGGGTGATGGATCGACTGTTGGCGGGTCAGACAATCGAGCCGGGCAAGATCGGCGTACTTCTTGGTGACGACACGGATGATGAGATTCCGCTTCTCGATACGATTCTCAAGGGCGGCGTGGTGATTAGGTTCGTCGCCAAGCAATCGCCGGCCGCGGTCGCAGGATTTCAAGTGGGAGACCGGATCCTCGCCATTGACGGGCAGCCCATCGGAGATGTGACGGATCTTCAGCGGCGGCTCTCGGATCGGGCGGCGGGCGACGTGGTGAAGCTGACCTATAAACGCCGATGGAAGATCGATGAGCTGCGGCTGACCCTGGCGCGAATGGAAGACATCAGCGGGTGGCCGACGCGCGAGAAACCCGCCGAACCGAAGCCGGGCGAAGAACCGCCAAACACGCAGCCGTCGGGCGACTGATTCATGCGGCACCCAATCCGTTCCAACCGACTGCACCTCGCGCTGCTTGTTCTTGTTCTCATCGTCGCGACGTGGCTCAAATTACGAAACCTCGGGCATCCCGCGCTTGTTTATTACGACGAGTCATTTCACGCATTGGTCGCGCGAAACCTGATGGACGATCCGTTGAGGCCGGTGCTGCATGTGAAACCATGGCTGCCTTACGACTACACGAATTGGCGCGAGAACCACATCTGGTTGCACAAGGGCACGCTGCCGCTGTGGACGATGGCGGCAAGCATGGCGGCGTTTGGCACGACGACGTTCGCACTGCGCCTGCCTTCAGTGGTCCTTTCGACGGCGTCGGTATTGCTGACATGGTTGATCGGGCGGCGCACCGTCGGGCGAAACGGCGCGCTGATCGCCGCCGCGATTCAGGCGATTACCCATGGGCTCGCGCAGATGGCGCATGGATATTGGTTCAGCGATCACGTCGACACCATGCTGCTGTTCTGGATTGAATTGGGGATGTATGCGGTTGTGCGGGCATTGAGCGACCGCGGCGCGGGCTGGCCGATGCTTGCGGGGTTTGCATGCGGCTGCGCGTTTCTCAGCAAGAGTTATCCCGGGTTGATTGTGCTCGCGGTGATGGCGGGGCTGCTGCTCCTTGCGGGGCTTGGGTGGATTTCCTCCCGGCGACAACGGTGGATCGAGTACGACCCACACCATGGGATCGGCGTGTGGTCGATGCTTATTGCATTCGTCGCGTTCATCGTTACAGCCGGCCCGTGGACGGCGTGGTGTGCGATCAAGTTTCCGCGGGAGTTCTGGCATGAGTTGTCGCACGTTGGACGGCATCTAACGGAAGACGTGGAGGCATGGGCCGCGCCGTGGGATCGGGTCCTGTTCGATTATTGCGTGATTATTTATATGGCGTTTTATCCGCTGGTGATCGTCGCGACGGGAGTGGCGGTCATGCGATTCGTGCGCACTCGATCATCGCGCACCGCATTGTTGCTGCTTTGGGCGTTCGGCGTGCTTGTTCCATTCCTACTTGCGACGACCAAGACACCGACGGCGACGATTATCGCGCTGCCTGCGTTACTCCTCCTCACCGGTTGCGTGTTTTCTCATGCGCTGGCCGGTCGTGGGCGCGACGTCTGGCTCGTTGCGGCGGCGGCGATTATTGCGGTGGCCTATCCAATTCGGGCACACGAGGTTGGACAGGGTCCACCGACGTCACCGGGTTTTGGCGTCATCATGAAGCAGAATCACTGGGTTCTGGTGCAGGCGACGGGGATCGTCGTGCTGGGCGGTGCAGCGAATGCACTATTTCGCAGGGCAAATCGTGCAAAGGGCGCGTTGGTTGTGGCGAGGAGTTTGTCGCTCTTGGCGATAATTGGTATGGGCGGCGTTAGTGCTTGGCTCGCGTGGCGCGTGGGGCAGCCGCACGTGGGGGAGCAAAGTTACTACGCTGTTGGAGAGACGATTCGCACACGACTGCCCGCCAACGCGGCGCTGATTGTGGATCGTCGATACCTTGGCGAAGACCTTGTGCTGGAGTTCTTCGTGGGGAGAACGTGCTATCCGCTTGATGACAAGGCGGGGGCGCGGGTGGAAGAACTGCGAACTGCCGGGGCGGTGCCGTTTGTATTGTCGACGACAGGCCAGCGACTGGTGCCGCTGATGCAGGAGCGCCCCGACGGGTGGACGATCTACGAGTGTAAGCAGGCGCCATAGGGCGGCGTTATCCGCGAAAAGCCGCGGGGATGTGATCGAGAATATCGGTGGCGATGAGCGAGGCCTGGCCGAGGTGCTTTGCGGCGAGATCGCCTGCCTTTCCATGAACATGCACGCCGAGCACGGCGGCGTCGAAGCATGGCATTCCTTGCGCAATGAGCCCCGCAATCAGGCCGGTGAGCACGTCGCCGCTGCCGCCGGTGGCCATGCCGGGATTGCCGGTTCGATTGGTGTAGATGCGTCGACCGTCGGTGACGATTGTGCCGGCGCCTTTGAGTACGACGACCGGCGAATCACTCTCACTTCGCGATCGCGCGCCGAGTTCAAGGGTGGTTTGCACGGCAAAGCGCGAACGGTCGGCTTGGATGGCTTTTGAGGTGACTCCCTGCATTCGCGCCAGCTCGCCGGGGTGCGGGGTGATGATGAGCCGCGACCACGCGATTTGACGCCAGCCGTGGGCCGCTGACTTGCTCATTGCGTTGAGTGCATCGGCGTCCAGCACGAGCGGAACGCCGGCCCGCATAAACGCGATCCACAGTTCCATAAGACTCTTGTCGAACGATGCATCTCCGCGACCGAGGCCGGGCCCGCCTGCGACGACGGTTGGCCGATCGGTACTGAGCAATCCCATGCTACGAAGGATTGCGAGTGATGCTCGGGGTTTGATTGAGCCTGTCCGAGATTGGGGGAGTGGAATCGAGGTTGCGCAGGGGCACAACGTCGCCACGGCCAGTTGAACATCTTCTGGCACAGCCACGGTTGCCAGTCCCGCACCGGCGCGAAGCGCTGCGTTCGTCGCCAAGGCTGGTGCGCCGATCATTCCTCGGGAGCCGCCGATGACAAGGACGCGACCGAAGTCACCTTTGTGGGCATCGGCCTTGCGCCGTGGCAGCCTGGGGACGGTATGAACCGGTTTTGGCCGCGATGATGGCACGCCGGAGTCCTCTCGGATCGTGAAAAACGGGTCGCGCCGTGAAGGGGCGAAAAGCACGCATATCAATGCTGGGACTCATGTTATCGCATTCCGGGCACAAAAAAAGCGGGTCCGAGTTTGACCCGTCCGTTTCCGGGGGTATAGTCGAATGTACCCTTTAGCGTGCCGTGCAGGGCGATCCTCGCCAGTCTTAACGCAAGTCCCCGCCGGCTGGACATGAATTGAAACGACCCACGAGCGCAACGGTGGAACCGATCCGCGCGGGGACAATCTCTGAAGGCGACTTGCATGGACGAACAAAACGCCGCCGCCAAGCGACTCCTCGATCTTGCGCGCCCGTACCTCGAACGCGGCGATCGTGACGGCCTTGCGGAGCAGCTTCGAGAACACTGGTCGCCCGATTGCCTGAAACTCCTGCTGGATGAGCAGAACGAGCGCGTTGTGGAGGTTGCTGCGTGCTGCCTTGGTCTGGTGGGGGACATGTCGGCGGCGCCGTCGCTTGCCTATTTGCTGCATCACGACAGTCCGACCGTGATTGAGGCGGCCGAGGACGCCTTGTGGCATCTCTTCTTCCGTGACGGCGGCCCGCTTGGACAGGCAGTGCTTTATCGAATCGCGACGTCCATCAAGCGAAAGCAATCCGACAACGCGACAGCCTTGCTCACCGAGCTGATCCGGGCGCATCCGACCTATGCCGAGGCCTATCACCAGCGGAGTTGCGCGGAGTTTTTGATAGGGGAATATACATCGGCCTTGCGCGATGGGCGGCGTGCGTGTGAATTGAACCCGCTGCACTTCGGGGCATGGACGATGGCGGGGAATGCGCTGGCGGCGCTTGGGCGCTATGCCGAGGCGCTGGAGGCCTATCGAGAGGCCCTGCGAATCCACCCAAACATGGCGTGCGTTCGTGTGACGATGAATGAAGTGCGCGAGAAACTGGTGCCAACGCTGGCGGTTCAGTCCGGCGTTTGAACCACGTGACTAACTTCGACTGGTGCGAATCTGGGCCTGGGGGGCTTCGATTCGATTGGTTTTTCTGTTCCAAATGAGGATCGGGCCGCGCCACATGTTCATGCGCTGTTCGCGCTCGTCCTGGTCGGTGATGCGGGCCTCGGCCGTCTTCGATCCTTCTACCTGCACTTCATCGCTGCCTGCCAGATATTGCACATACTCGCCCATGAGGCTCTTGGTGCTTTCATTCAGCAGTACCGAGTGCTTGGCGATCAGGCGTTCGAGATCGGTGGAGCGAACAGGCGATTGAGTTTCCTTGCGCTCGTCGGTCTTGGCCGAGCCGCGGCGGAATTCGAGCAGGAGATAGCCGCAGGTGAGATCGGCGCGGCGGCCGGCGCGGATGTTCTTGAGCGTTGTTTTGTCGAGGCCCATGCCGCGGGCAAGGTCTTCGCGGAGAACCATTTCCTGTCCGCTGCGGTGGACCATTTCCACTTCCTTGTCGAAGGCGATCATGTCCTGGTCGACGTAGTAATCCATCGATCCGAGCCAACGGACCATGCTCTGGCTCGGGCCTTCGCCCTGCGCTGAACTCATCAGCGGGCCGGTTCGCGGGGCAACACCGGGCTTGCGACGATCGCTCTCGAATTGATAGTCCTCAATCAGAAGCGTTCCCTTGCCTGGGACGGACATCCTTTCGCTGGCGAGATCAGCCTCGATCTTCGTGCCTGCGATCTGCATTCGGCTGAGGAGTCGACCGCGCGTGCCCTCGGCGGTGCGGGCGTAACTGCTGCTGAGTGCTTCAGCCTTGCCCTCTGCGACGATATAGGTGGGCCGCTTCCGGGGGGCAGAAGCGGTAACTTCGACTTTGTTGATTTCCTTCGGGGCTTTCGCGCGTGCAAGGCGTGTGAGCCAGAAATGATCCATCCAGTTTCGCTGGGTCGGCGGTTTCGGCGGTGTTGCCGGCGCATTCGCAAGGCGGACGGTCAGTTTCTCGCAGGCAAGCGAGAAGGCGTCGGAGTCGCTGTGGACGTTGCCGACGAAGACGCCGTAGTTCTTCTGGCCGCGCATCTGCATTTCGTTGGCCCAGGTGATCTTCACGCGAGAGGGTTTGGCGAGCTTTCGACCGCCGAAGTCCTGCGCGGTGAGCATGTAGGCTCGACCGGGCCCGGGAACGTCGATGGATTCGGTCGTCATATCGATCTCAATGGTGCGGCCGTGGATGGCCGTCTCGCCGGCGCGAACGCGGGCGAGGGTGTCGGGGCGCTCGGATTCGATGGAAGCGCGGACGAGTTCGTTTCCGTTCTTGAATACGCCCTGCAGCATTCCTGCGTCACGAATCTTCAATCCCGCTTCAGGATCATGCACAAACACTTTGCCGCGAGCATCGAGCGTGGAGATTCCCGCGCGAAGCTTGCTCTCCTGCACAAGCATGTCGCCGCGTACCACCGTCTTGGCGGGGCCCGGCACGAGGCCCATGCCGACGATCATGCGATCGGCCTTGATGACACGGCTGCCCTGCTTGGCGACGACGTCGCCCTGGGCATCGACTTTCTTCGGAATGTTCTTGTTGTCGGGGGTGACGGTCATCTCGGCGCTGAGGCGCTGCGCGATGATGACGTCCTGTTCGCGCTCCAGTCGCACGCCGCCAGTCATGTCGAGATGCTGAATATGGTCGGCAACGCCGTCTCCCGAGGTCGGGGCGCCGAAGGTGATGGCCACTTCATCTCCAGTGAGGCGCTCGTTTTCCTGTTTCATGACTACGTCGCCGTGGAACCATGCCCGGCGCAGGTATTCCTTGTTGCGCTCTTCACGCATTCCGGTTGAAGGGTTGATGCGATCCACCGGGCGCGTGCCGATTTCGATGTCGACATTGCGCGACCAGGTGATTTCGACGGGGCCGCGGGGCTTTTTGTCTTTGGTGTCCGCCTCGGCAGGAGCGTTCTTCTTGTTGTTGCCCGATTTGGTCGGGCCTACTGCGAGGAGCCCGTCGTCCCCGGCGGTTTTGCGATCGTCGGTCATGGTGCCGGCGCCCTCGATGTGAGCGAGTCCGCGCTTCTGGTCGAAGAAGATCTCCTTGCCGATGAGCTTGCGGGATTCATCCACGGCGAGCTGGACCGGTTCGGTCATATTGCCCGAGAGCCAGACCTGGCGGCGTTCGTGGCGATAGACGAGTTGTTTGCAGGTGCCGCTGCCCTGCTCGCTTTGGATGCGAACGATATTGCCCGTGGCGACGGCATCGAAACGCTGGCCGGTCTGTTCAGTGGCATCGACGCGCAACGGATGCAGCTCCAGCGGGCCATTCCAGGTGAGGGTGATGCGCGTGGCATCTTCCGGTTCCAGGGAATCGACGGGTTGGACGGATTTCTGCGCCGGTTTGGTGGTCGTTCCGGGCTTGGTTTTGTTGTCGCCGCGTGTAGCGAGTTCCTTCGTTTTCTTGCCGAAGTCGAAGTTCAATTCCAGTTTGTCGGCTTCCAACTTGCCGAGCGTCTTGAGGCCGTCCTTCTGCTCGATGACGACGCTGTTGGAAAAGACGGCACGATAGGTGTGAATGCGCCGGCGGGTTTTCTTGTCGGCCTGCTCCTGGGCGACGAGATCGGCCCATTCGCCCTTGGTCGCGCCGCGGGCCTCCTTGCGGAGCGACTCCATGGCGCCGGCGAGGGCGGTCGGGTTTCGCACATCGGCCGGCGCACTGGTGGGCGAGGACATGGCGGATTCGGCTTCGATCGACATGGCTTTGTTCGCGGCGACGAGGCCGCCTTCGGTGCGGATTTCGTCAGCGGCCTGATCGGCAGTCACGCGGTCTATCGCAAGAGGTTGATTCGCCTGTGCCT
>CAZSBF010000042.1:0-35151 GCA_964605185.1 uncultured Planctomycetaceae bacterium | reverse complement strand
GGCGCGAAGCCTGGCCGCGCTCGACTATCCGTTGGATCGACTGGAGATTGTTTTCGCAGCTGCCAATGAATCGGAGCGAGTCGCTCAACGTGTGCGGCGCGCCATGCCGGGGGGCTGGCCGGTCCGGGTTGTGATCCTTCCGGCCGTTAGCCGCGCGCAACAATTGAATGTACTTCTGCCGAACCTCCGCGGGGATTGGATTGTCATCGCATCCGGCGCGAGTCGGCTTCGCGGCGATTGCCTTAAGCAAGTGGCTGCGGAGGCCGGGCACGATACGCGAGTCGGCGTTGTTGGGCCGTATTGCAACTTGGAGAAGCCGTCCTGGCGCGTCGGATGTCGGGAAGCGACCGAGAACCGACGACGATTAATGGAGTCCGATGCCGGAAGCAGTGCATCGGTTCATTCGGCGTGTTATGCCGTTCGTCGCGATTTGCTGAGCGAGTTGACCGACGATGTTGGTTGTGTTCCCTCGTATGTGGCGTTCCATGCGAATGCGTCGGGATTGCGTGTGGTTTATTCGCGGCAGGCGGTGGTCGATGTAGTGGTGACACCGACGCCGCTTGGAGATTACTACGCGAGCGTTGTCAGGGCCGGCGAGGCTGCACTTCGCGAAGCGATCCGGATCCTGTACCGCTGGCCGGAAATCTCGGCGTTTTCACGAATGCTGTTATTGACGGAGCTTGGCCGGCGGATTCTCGCGCCGTTTGCGTTCGCGTTCTGGCTGGTATTTGCGGTGGCGGTCATCGCACTTGGTTCCCCGAAGCCCGTTGTTGCCGCGACATTCGTTCTAATTGTGGCAAAGGCTGCTGGGGCCTCTCTCTTAAGCTTGACGCGGTTGCCGATCGGCATTCGCCATTCACATGGTGCTCACCGATACGCGATGGCATGGCTTGAATTGATGGCTCTGTCTACCGTTGGGGCGTTCAGGTTTCCGTTTAGCCGTTCTTCGGTCGAATCCAATACGCCGACCGTGCTTTCAGTGTCCCCATTGCGGTCCGCGCCGCAGGTGCTTGAGTCGAGGCGCACGCCTCGTGCGGCCATGAAGCCGAGATTGAACCCGCTCGCGGCCGGTTCCCTTTCTTCGCACTCACGTCGATAACGAAAACACGTTGCGACCGGCAATCCATGTGCCGCTAACTGGTGAATCGTCTTTCAAGATGTGGTCAAGCGGCGCGGATGAATTGTCGCATGGTATCGTCACGAAATCCGCGAATAGCCCCGGGCGGAGATCGCCGATTACGTCGCTCATGTCGAGTGCTTTTGCACTGTTCGACGTCGCCATGCGAAGCAAAACACTCGATTCAATCGGTGTGTCCTGTCTTGCCATGAATCGCATTTCATCGAGGATGGACAGCGACTCGTTGCTTGCCAGACTGTCGGTTCCGAGGCAAACATTGACGCCGGCAGCCAGCATTTCCCGCCAACGGTGGGGCGAATGTCCGAAGTAATGGTGCGCCCGCGGGCAGTAGGCGACGCTCGCGGCAGACTGTGCTAATCGCGAAATGAGTCCGGCGGTTGGATAGTTGACGTGAGCGAGGATCGGCTTCGTCGGGAGAAGGTTTGAGTCTTCAAGAAATGCGGCGGCGTTTGTTGGTGGAGGTTCGTGAGCCGTCGGCAGCTTTCGTGCCAGTAAATATGAGGAAAGATCGCCGTGGCCCGCCAGCCAGTCGGCTTCCTCCGTCGTTTCCAGGAAATGAATCATCAATGGCAAACGCTGCTCTCGTGCAAGACGCGCTGCTGACTGAAGATCAGATTTCGTGACCGTGTAGGGGGCGTGGGGTGAGATTCCGATTCGGAGAGTGTCATTCATCTGCTGAGTGAGGGCCTGGGTCACTGCGACTTCAAGCGACTCAGCATCATTGGGCGGCAATATCGCCCCGGAAATGAGTTCGAGGAAGCACACCTTGCGAATGGGCGAATCGCGAAGCGCGGCGAGGTTCATGCCCGTTCGCGAAACATCTGCCACGCATGTAACGCCCGCGCGCAACGATTGGTCCGCTCCTGCACGCACCGCGTCCGGCCCCATCGACGAAAAATCCGACATGCGAATGAGCTTCAACAATTCATCAAACCAGGTCCAGAGCGGTTGTCGCGGGATGCGCCCCTCAAACGACGTCAATTCCAAATGAGTGTGTGCATTAATGAAGCCGGGGAGGATTGCGACGCGCCCTAGATCGTGCAGCGTGCCGCGCGGCGCATCCACGGATCGCCCGACCCATGTAATTCGCCCTTGATCCACTGCGAGGATGCCGTCGGAAATGGCCGGTGCTTCGGCGCTGATGATCCATGCGGCACGGAACAGGTCCATCAGCGGCGCGGCTCCGTTCGTGGCCGATCGCCGCCGGAAAATTGGCTCTCCAGTGCGTCGATTTGCGAGCCCAGCGCCTCAAGACGCTTGCGAGCCAATGCCCGCGACGCATCGAATCGAAGCGTTTCCTCAATGCGCCCCGGCCAATAGCGATAGTCCTGCTGTCGACGCCATTGCTGGACGATCGACGCAAGCGGTCGCGCCTCGGTCGCGCATCGGTTGATCTGCGCTGTCAGCCATACGGGTCCGATGGAATCCAACCCCACGGCCTCGGCGACAACCTGCGCCTCCGGCATTCGCGTTGCGCGGCTGGCGCTGAACCGAATCGCCGAAACTGCCAGCTCGCGCGTGACGGCATCCACGACGGCCCCCATTGCCGGGTCCGCAACATCAGCAGCCGCGTCCGCCTGTTGTTCCGTCGGCGTCACAATCGGAAGCGAATACGGATCAAACCGACCTGCCCGCACGTCGGCGGCGCACCATGAATCGACGAAGAAGCACGCCGCCTTCACGGCATCGCGACTGCACGCAATCGTCCGAAAGGCATCAAACCCGGTGATCCATTCGCCAAGCGCCGCAACGCGACCGGCTCGCTCGATCAACGCGGCATGGCCGAGAACTCCGGCGGCGCATTGCTCCAATTCGAGTCGACTGGGCGTTGCGATGGTGGTGTCCATTTTTCAATTCGCCGGTTCGTCGGGCAGATCGACCGTTTGATACTGCTGTTCTTCGTCGACGTATTCCCAGAAGCGAGCATACGAATCGTCGATCAATCGACACCGCAGGATGGCGAACGCAAACTGGCCCAGCGGAATGGCGACCGATTCGTCGTCGTGTTTCTTTCGGATTTTCAAGAGGGCTGAAGCCAGTCGGTCGGCGACAGCGCTGACTGTTTCACCTTCCGGTGGTTCGATGGATTCCGGCTCCGCCCGCCACTGGCGATGCACCTTGGGGAATCGTTCCTCGAAGTCCTGAATGGTGAGACCCTGCCAGTGACCGAGGTTCATTTCGCGCAGGTTCTTCACCGTTCGCATTCGAATGCCGAGTTGGTGGGCGATGATCGAACCGGTCTGCTTGGTGCTTTGCTCCGGGCCGCACCGAATGATGGCCGGGTGGATCGTGCTGAGCTGCGATGCCCAGAGGATCGCCTGCCGGTGGCCGGTTTCGTTCAGCGGTAAGTCAGTATCCCCCGCGAGGCGGCCGGTGGCGCGCCATTCGGTTTGTGCGGCAGGGATGAGGATGAGTTTTAACATACACGGCGTCGCGTCAGGCGTCGTCGAGAATCTCCAGAGTTTTGAATGGCTTACCCTCCAGAAACTCAAGACTCGCACCGCCGCCGGTGGAGATGTGCGTCATTTGATCGGCCAGTCCGCAAACTTCCACCGCCGCCGCCGAATCGCCGCCACCGATGATCGTCGTAGCCCCGTTTCGCGTCGCATCGGCCATCGCCTTCGCCACCGCCACTGTCCCCGCGTCGAACGGCGGAGTCTCAAAGACACCCATCGGCCCGTTCCACACGATGGTCTTCGCGCCGCGAATCATTGATTGATAAGCCGTAACCGTGGCCGGGCCGATGTCCAAGCCCATCAGTCCCTCGGGCACGGATCCTGTCGAAGTCGTGGTCGTGGCGCCTGCTTCCAGCTTTGCGGCGCACACGCTGTCCGTCGGCAGATGGATCTTTCCACCCGCTTTTGTGAGCAGGCTCTTCGCCAAGTCGAGTTTGTCTCGTTCGCACAGGCTTGCACCGACGGCGATCCCTTGCGCCGCGAGGAACGTATACGACATGGCGCCGCCGATCAGAATCGCATCCACCTTGGGAAGCAGATTCTCGATCACGCCGATCTTGTCGCTGACCTTGGCGCCTCCGAGTATTGCGACGAATGGCCGAGCCGGTTTTGCCAGTGTGTCCCCGAGGAAACGAAGTTCTTTTTCCACGAGATGCCCAACCACGCGCTTGCCTGCACCAAGCATCATTGGAACGTCATACATGCTGGCGTGCTTGCGGTGACAGGTTCCGAAGGCGTTGTTGCAATAGACGTCGGCGTTCTTGACGAGGCCGGAGGTAAACGCGTCAATCGCGGCTCGCTGCTCCGGTGTCGGCTTCTTATCCGGATTCTTCTTGGCCGAGTCGATCAAGGTTTCCTCGGCGTGGAACCGGAGATTCTCCAGCATCAGCACGTCGCCATTTTTCAATCGCTGAACTGCCGCATCGACTTCGGAGCCAATGCACTCCTTCACGAACGATACCGGCTTGCCAAGCAGCTCCGTGAGGTGTTTTGCCACAGGCTCCAAACTGAATTCCGCCTCGTAGCCTTTGCCCTTTGGACGGCCGAGATGGCTCATGAGGATCAGCTTGCCGCCCCGGTCGATCACAGAACGAATGGATTCCAACGCCTGCGTTACGCGGCGATCATCGGTGATCCGTCCGCCTTCGATCGGCACGTTGAAATCCACGCGCATGAGCACGCACAGATTAGTCACCGGCTGCTGGTCGACTGTCCGTTTCGCCACTGTCCTGCTCCTTGCCTGATAGCGTATCGCGCATGATGTCGTGCAGTCGGAAGCCCGACGGCCCGGGGTCGTCGCTTCGAAGGTTATCACCAATGCGGGCGTGATGCGTGTCGCCAAAATCTCGATCCGGGCCGGCCGACACAAAAAGCGGGCGGTTGTTGTTGGCCTTGACCGCCGGCGACTCAGCCGCCGATGCGTAATACCGAACCGGTGTTCCCCACGGGTCGATCAGCGTTCGTCGGCCGGGCCCGCGCCAGCATGAGTTCGGCAACTCTTCGAGCGTCTTACGGGTTCGCTCATGATCGAGAAGAACGGTAGTGGCGGAGATGGCCGAATCCGGACCAAAGGATGCCGGATAAGTTCCGCAGGCGCGGTGATAGCGGGCGAGGGACTTATCAAGTTCGAGGAGCATGTGAATCGCGAGATCGCGCTTGGTGCCCTGTCGCGTGGTATTCATCCAACCGGTGACGAGGAAGAGGCCGGCGCCGACGATCATTCCGATGATGGTCATTTCGACGAGCGTCATTCCACGCCGTGTCGGGCGTCGGCACTTCTGGATTTGTCGTTTGGGTGTCGTATGCGTAACCCCGTCCACGGGATGGATCGTAGGGCAGGGACTCCGGCGGTCAAGTCGTGCGGGCGGGCATTGAATCGGGACTGCTTGTAATTGCCCCGCGCCGTCGCAATAATTTGACGACGAAGCGAGGCGGCTCGGTTCGTTCGACTAAACCCACCCACGTTGCGTGCGGAATGGCCATTGTTGCAGCCTGCAAATGCGGGAAAAAGTTCAAGGTCAAGGACGAACTCGCGGGCAAGGCCGTGCGCTGCCCGGCCTGTTCGTCGCCGCTGAAGATCCCGTCGGCCAAGCCTGCCAAGACCGGTGGCGGTTCGTCGCCAAGTGTGGACGCCGCCGATGCGCTGATGCGCTTTGAGGAGGCGCAGAAAAAGAAGCAGCTCTCGGCCGAGGAGGAAGCAGCCCGCCGGGAGGAACAGAACAAGCTGATCGCCAGCTACGATCAGATGACCGGCAAAATCGTCAAGCCCGGCGAAAAGAAAAAGAAAACGGAGTTGGAAGAGGGCCCGCTGAAGAAGGTGACGATCTTCACCAAGATCGCCGATTTCTTCGGCGCGATCTTCGGCACCTTCGCCTTCAAATACATTTTCATTACCGCGCTCGCCGCAGGCGGTGTGATCGGCAGCGTCTATCTCGTGAAGTTCATCACCGGCTACATGAGCGACGAGTCCAAACCGCAGATGCCGCGCGAAGAGCGGATGCGCCAGTTGTTTAACACGGCCGAAAAGGCGGTCGCCGAAAAAGACTGGGACGCTGCGACCAAGGCGCTGGATGAGATCATCCAGTCGGATCGCAAAAAGGAACAGCATCGCGACTATCAGCGATTGCGCAAGGCGGTGGAGACAAAGAACTCGGGCGACGGCGGCGCACCGCCGGGGGGATAGCGACGGCTCATGTGCGAAACGCAAACGGCGATCTGCGTTCAACCGAAATCAGTGTGGATTACTTCTTGATCACATCCGCCGACCAGACGTGGTAGGCCAGGAGGCCCATCCCCGCGATGCAAAGTGCACCGGCAACGAGGAAAAGCCCGCGTGGTCCGACGATGCTTGCCCGCACGATGAGACCTACTGCGGTCGCGAGAAGCCCGAACACGCCGATGCAGCGGATCGTTTCCATGAGCGGCATGGGCAGCAGCTTCCGCCGCCGGCCGAGCAGGCAGTCGGGGCAGTATTGCTTGCGATCCAGTCCGTCCAGCAGGGTGCCGTAGCTGCCGCAGCGGTGGCACTTTTTCATTCGCGCCCGTTGGGGAACGCCCTTCGCGGTGAAGTATGCGTTCTTGAGAATGGAGTAGGCCTCGGTGACGCGGATGAAGACCTCGTGGCTTTCGGGGTCGTCGGGGGCGCGGTCGGGGTGGTGCTTGAGCGCGAGCTGCTTATAGGCAGAGTGAATCTGCCGAAGCGATGAGCCCGACTCCACGCCGAGCGTTTCAAAGCAGGTGTCGTAATCCAAGGAGGCTTCCCCTCGCGGCGATTGATGCGATTAGTTTATCACACACGCTCGCGATGACCAATTCGCCGCGCCGCTGTTGCGGACGCAGCGTCCTCGTACAATCGGTGGATGGACCTGCTGGACATCGCAGATTCAATGACGCAGTCGCTTGGGCCGATTCAATTCGGACCTCCGGTTGCATATGTCTACAACCCGCTCACGTACGCTCGGGCATGCCACGAGCAGTATGCAAGACGGTATGGGACGGGGACGCGCGAGATTCTGCTGCTCGGCATGAACCCCGGGCCGTGGGGCATGGCCCAGACCGGCATCCCGTTTGGAGAAGTGGCCGCGGTGCGAGACTGGCTGGGGATCGATGCGAAGGTGGGCAAGCCCACGCGCGAGCACCCGAAGCGGCTGATTCAGGGGCTGGCGTGCGAGCGAAGCGAGGTCAGCGGGGCGCGGCTGTGGGGCTGGGCCCGGCAGCGTTTCGGCACGCCGGAGCGATTCTTCAAGCGGTTCTTCATCGCGAATTACTGTCCGTTGTGCTTCATGGAGATCTCGGGCAAGAATCTGACGCCGGACAAGCTGCCGATTGTGGCTCGTAAGCGTGTCATTGAGGTCTGTGATGCTGCGCTGGTTCAGCTCGTGAATGTGATGAAGCCGTCGATGATCATCGGCGTGGGCAAGTTCGCCGCCGACCGCGCCGGCGAGGCACTGGTTGGACGCGACATACGTATCGAAAGCATCCTGCACCCGAGCCCGGCCAGCCCCAAGGCAAATCGCGATTGGGCCGGTCAGGTGGAGAAGCAACTTGGCGAAATGGGAGTCCGAATCCCGAGTGTTGTTACTGCGTCACGGCACTAAGAACGCATCGCTTCGCAGTTGCGGCCGCTCGGTGCCGGTGTACTTCTGCACGCCGATGACTCGATAGATGTCGTCGTTGTCGATGCCCACGAACGGCGTCTTAGAGAAGATGACGTGGCCGTCGCGGGTCAGGACGTTCTGGCCGATGCCGCGATGGCTGGTCGAGTTCTGCGGTATGGGGCCGTCAGTCTTGAGTCGGCGTTGATCGTTAAGAAGTGGAGTCAGGTCGGAGAAGGTCGGGGCGTGTGGGACGAAGGATTCGCGGCTGATCTGCGGGGTGAGAAGTTGAGAGGAGTAACTGTTGTTCAGCGGGTCAGGGAAATCGTCGTGCTGCTGATCATCGGCAAGGCTCATCGGCTTGTCAGTCTCGCGGCCAGGACAGTTGAAGGCACGCGACGGGACGAGATTGAAGCGGACCAGCTTGAATGTGTTTTGCGAGTTGCGATAGTGCGGTGTGCCCGGTTGATCGGTCGGGGCCCACGATGCGCCTTGCGAGAAGACACTGCCCGTCGCCGGGACGGGGAAGCCGAATTGCTCGTTGTAGCCGGCCAGTCCGGCACCGACTTCGCGAAGGTTGTTGGCGCAGATTGCATTCTGTGAGTTGCTTCGGGCTGTGCGATAGCCCGGAACGAAGATGCCCACGAAGATCGCAATCACCGCGGCGAGGCTGAGCAGATCGCGCATCGAGAAGAACGGGCCGCCGCGGGTGACGCCTTCTTCAACGGCTGGTGACAGGGGTCGCAAGGGGAGTGTTTTCTGTGTGTCCGCCACGCGGGAGAGGATGTTTTCGACCAGATTGGCGGGCGGTTCGGGGGCATCATCCCGATCGAGCGGTTTCAGCAATCGGGTGAGCGATGCCCGCGCTTGGAGCAGGGCCTCGCCTTGGCCCCACGCGTGCTCGACGGCCTTGGCCTCGTCGTCATCGAGAAGACCCAGGTGGTAACCGAGCAGGTCGGCTTGTTGCTGCGGATCGTCGGTTTGCTCGTTCATGGATTTCTCATCCATCGTGTCTCACCCCTCCACTTCAGCGCGACCGCGCGCCTTGAGCGCTTTCTTGTAGGCCTCGGCGAAACCACCGACCGCAGCGTGCAGTCGACTCTTCACCGTGCCCAGCGGGATCGCAAGGATCTCCGCGATTTCCTTGTACGGGAGACGCTGGTAGTAGCCCAACACCAGAATCTCCCGAAGATGCTCGGGCATTCCCGTGACGACTTCGCGAACAATCTCGCGCTCTTCCTCGGCCTCGATGGCATCGCCCGGCCGGGTGTCGTCATCAGAGAGGAAATCGAGATAACTGACTTCCTCGGAACTATCTCCACCTGCGGCGCCGCTGATCGAGACTTCGCGTTTGCGCACTCGCTCGCGGAGCTGATCGCGGGCCTTGTTCGCCGCGATGGTGTACAGCCAAGGTCGAAACCGACGCGAGAGGTCGAAGCCGCCCGCCGACTGATACACCTGGACAAAGGCGTCCTGCACGACATCTTCCGCGGCCGCCGGGTTTCGGATGAACCGAGACACGAACACGAACAGGTCGCGGCTGTGCCGTTGGACCAGAGCCTCGAAGGCCTCGTGGTCTCCGGAGAGAAACCCCTCCAGGAGACGTTCGTCGGGGCCAGTATGTGTTGCCGGCTCTGGTCGGTGCACCTTGGTCCTGCCGTTCTTACGGGGGTCGGGGTCGGCGGGTTCGCCGCATAATGAATATCGAGAGGATAGCCCTTGTCTCCCATATGGGAATGTGGGTGAAGTTACCCTTGACTACCCACTCGGTCAAAACTATGTTTGGGTAGGCCCGCCAGGGTTTTTCCACGGAAAAGCACTGGAAGTCGTTTATTTTAGGACGCTTATGGAAAGATTGGGTAGTCGGCTACCCAATTTTCCGAAAAAGTGTCTGGTAAGAGATTGGGCAGAATTGCCCGGCATTCCCGATTCCGGCACATTTTTTGTGCCACATGAATCGCACAAGGATACCTAGTGCAAGATGTTGCTACATTTCGCGGCCTTTCTCCCCGAACGGTTTCGGCGCTGGTCGAGGCATCGGCGGCCATTAATGAATCGCTGAACCTCACGGACGTGCTACAAGCCATCGCGCAAAAAGCGGCGGTCGTGCTTCGATCCGAAGCTTCGTCCGTCATGATGCTTGATAAGCGGCGCAATCGACTCGTCTTCATGGCGGCAGTGGGGGACCGCGGTCCGTCGCTGATTGGTGAAGAATTTGATGCCGGGCTAGGCATCGCTGGTAAAGTCGCGGCGACCGGCAAGGGGCTCATCGTCGGCGATGTGCGCGACAACAAAGACTTCTTCCGCGGCATCGACGCCAAGAGCAGCTTCCAAACGAAGGCGCTGCTTGCTGCGCCGCTTGTCTATAAGGGCGAGACCATCGGGGTTGTTGAAGTTCTCAACAAGATCGGCGGCGGAAGCTATGCCGATGAAGACCTGACGCTCCTGCAAATCTTTGCGAACCTTGCCGCCAGTGGTGCTCACAATGCGAAGGAACATCAGACTGTCGTTCGCGAGAATCGAAGCCTCAAAGAGACGCTCCGCGTCAACTCGCCGCTCATCGGGAATTCGGGCGCGCTCCGGCAGGTGACCGACATGGTCAACCGCGTGGCCAGCAGCACGGCCACAGTCCTGCTCCTTGGCGAAACCGGAACCGGCAAGGAAGTTACGGCGCGGCAGATTCACAATGCCAGCCCGCGAAGCGACCGCGCGTTTATCGCAATTAACTGCGCCGCGCTGCCCGAAACGCTTCTTGAAAGCGAACTGTTCGGCCACGAAAAGGGTGCCTTTACGGGCGCTCATGCCGACAAGATGGGCCGATTCGAAATGGCCGACGGCGGCACCATTTTCCTCGATGAAATCGGTGATATTTCGATGAGCACGCAGGTCAAATTGCTCCGCGTCTTGCAGGAAAAGGAATTCGTTCGGGTCGGCGGCACGAAAACCATTTCAACCGACGTGCGCATCCTTGCGGCGACGAACCGAGACCTGCGTCAGGCCATGGAAAAGGAAGAATTCCGCGAGGATTTGTATTACCGGCTAAATGTTTTCCCGATCAACATCCCGCCGCTACGGGCCCGCCGCGAGGACATTCCGCTGCTGGTCGAGCACTTCATGCAGCTTTCCGCCACCCAGCTTCGTGTGCAAAAACCGGCCGTCGGTGACGATGCGATGGCACTGCTTGCGAGCTATCACTGGCCGGGGAATATCCGCGAATTGCAGAATGTCATGGAACGCGCGGTTCTGCTCGCCGATGGCGCAATCCTCTCTCCGACGCACCTGCCGCGCGAAATCGTCGGCGAGGAAACGTTCGCCGAGACGGGAAAGAACGAGTCATCGTTGTGGGGATACGAAAAGGCCCTGATCGTGAAGGCCCTTCGCGAGAACAACTGGAACCAATCCAAGGCCGCCCGAAGCCTCGGCATCAGCCGGGATAACCTGCGTTATCGAGTCAAGAAATTCGCCATAAGTCGGCAAGAGTAAACGAAATACTCACTATCCTCGAATGGGGGCTTGAAATGGCCGGACTTTCGAGGGTACGATGTCATGGGTCGATCGGCCATCCCTTTCCCCGGCGGTCGACAACTATCGGAGGCAACCGACATGTCTTCGCCATGGCGATTCTCGTTCACGAATTCTATTGCATCCCTGTTTTTTCTCATTGTTCTCAGTTGTCCAAATCTTGTTAGCGCCGAATCACCGACTGGTGTGCCGGCAGCCGTCAACCTTGAGACGCTTGATCCTGCCGTTCGGACGACGCTGGCGCGGCAGGCGGACCCGAGCCGGGTGAAGGTGATCGACAATCCGCGATATGAAGACCCGGCGGTTGAAGCGGCAGCGCGTGCGGCATTGCCTTGTCAGAACATCGCCTATCGCAATCTACCGACCAGCCAGATTTCGATTTACCTCTTTGGCGGTCCGCCAGGGGCCGACAATGTCGCTGATGACTGCACGTTGCCGCCGGGCTCGCCGAATCGGTTCATCTGCGGCGCGCAGGTGACGACGTTGGGGTTTGCGCAGGACGGGCCACCGACATACGACTTGAATGTGCAGGTCTGGTCGGATTGCCCGGATGATCCGGGGGCTGAGCTGCTGTCGCAGGGGGCGTTCTACGGGATTCCCAATGACGGGATTCAGCGCGTACAAACGGTGACGGTCGATCCGCCGGCCACCGATGTGGATGACACGTTCTGGGTGCTTTGTCAGTCTGACAATCCGGATGCCGCGTGGGAGATCGCTCGCGCAGCGAACGGCGTCAACGACGTGGGTTCCACCCTTGATCTCATCACCACAAGTTCAGGAATACAGGGTGGCTGTATCTTCTTCTTCATGGGCGGTAATCCTTGGGCCGGTCTTACATGCACGCTGTATGGATCCGGCGGTCCGGCCGGGTCGTGCTGCGATCTTAATACGGGGGTTTGCACCGACGGCGTAATGCTGAGCAATTGCGGGGACGCCCTAAACCAGTATTGGAACGCGGCGAGTTGCGGCAATGGTCCGCCGTGTGTGGCCTGTACAGTTTCCTGTGCATTTCCCGGTCCGAATCCGCCGAACCGGGAGCAGGAAGGGGATTGCGTCACGAATTACAACCCGGCGCCATTTACGTCGGATCCGAACAAGGGATGCTCGAATTTCACCAACGGTGCCATTGGCCGATTCTGGACGCCGCTGAATTGCACGACGGCGACGAGCGGTTGCGGTCGCAGCGGCACGTACACGTTTCAGAACGTATTCGTGAACGGTGGCGCTGGTCAGCAGGTCACGGAGAATCGTCGCGATGACGATCACTACCTGCTTGAACTGACTCAGGACACCCGCGTGACGTGGACGGTCAAGGGCCGCTTCCCCAGCCAGGCCATCGTGTCGTTCACACTGAAGCAGACCAACGGGCTCTCTACTGGCGTGAACTGTCCGACCTTCGTCGCCACGGAACCCGGCGACGTCAGCATTACCGACACCAATCCCTGCAACGAGACGGTGGCCACGGCCTGCCTGCCGGGGCGCGATGGACCTGAGGGGCCGTTCCGGTATTTCCTGCGCGCGCGGCCTGCGATTCCGAAACTAGGCCCTAATGCGATGTGCGGATTGCCTTACGAATATTCATTGGCATGCGAGCCTTGCGTCCGCGCGCCCAGTGCCGCCGAACTTGGTGCGTGCTGCACCACGACGGGCTGTGTCTATACCTCGCGGCTCGCGTGTTTGATCCTGACGGGCGATGACGCTGCATACTTTCAGGGCGAAGGTTCGACATGTCCCAACAGCGCCTGCACCGGTGTTCCATCCAACGACACGTGCGTGAACAAGATGACCCTCACGTGCTCGTCTTGTGTTGTCACCTATGACACGACCTTTGCGGGAAGTGAAAGTCAGTCCTTTGGCCAGAGTGGTCAGGTCTACAAGGACGTCTGGTACAAGTACACCGTTCAGCAGCCGGGGGCCTGTGCCAACGGTCGCGTGGTGGTCAGCAACATCGGCACTTGCTTCAACAGCAAGATTCAGATGTTGCGAGTGTCGAATTGCAACGCGTCGCAGACGACGCAGTGCAATGGCCTGAACATTATTGGCGGCGTGTCTGCCGTTCCAATTCCGCTTGATGCGGGGCCGCCGACCGTGAACGTGGGCCCGTTTGTCTATGGACGAAGCGGCCAGACGATTATTCCCGGTAATGCGAATGGTTGCGTCAAGCTCCGAGTCGGTGGCTTGACGGAAAATGACTTTGGGCCCGGCGTGCTTCGGGTTGATTTTGTCTGCGCGGCGACTTCCGATTCAGCACAGGCCGGCTGGGATACCAATTCAGGTCGATGCTGTTTCCCGGATGGCTCTTGTCAAATCCTGCCCAACACTGGCAGCGGCACGCTCTTCAACTGCTGCGGCATGGCCGGTGGGTATATCCGCAATAAGACCGACTTCTATGAGGGGCGAACACCTCCGCAAATACCCGGTGCCGGCGAAATCGACGACGTGGGCTGTGCGACGCTGCCCTGTCCGGCGCAAGGTGAGGCCTGTTTCAATGCGTGGGATTTGAACGCGTTGTTTGGCGGGGGCGAAGGAACGCTTACGCGTCAGTCCACCAATCGCATTTACTACAAGTACGTTGTCCCGATGTCCGCGCCGGTCGGAAGCGGTATTGCCATCAACACCTGTGGATCGCGACTCGATCCATCGTTTGCGACTCCGATGGATACCGCTTTCGCAGTCTATCGAGGGCAGTTCAGCACTATCACCGGCGAGTGCGACGGTTCGCAGTCCGTCGCCACTCCGCCATGTATCGCGGCCTACAACAACACTGAGATCGCCCGCGTGGAAAGTTGCGGCCCGCAGGATGGCCGGTCCGCGGGCGCCAATGGCCATGCACTGTGCTACGGACTTGGCGAGGTCAGCGCCTGCCTGTGTCTGCAGGTGATCTCATCGTTGGGCACGCCGATCGCCGGACAGGTTCGACAGGGTGATACGATCTACATCGGCGTCGGCGCGGAGAAGGCTGCCGACAACGGGGACAGTTCACGTCCCTTCTTTGATCCGAACCGATCGGGATGCGGCGGACCTGTTGAGTATCAACTGCAGATCCAGAATGTCGCCGTTTGTTACGCCTGTGCTCTCACTTGTCCCGGCGGTTCCACACCCAATCCCGAGCCGCTGCCGTCGGCACCTTGCACGAACTATGCGGATGTGACCAATGCCGGATGCTCCACGGCCAACGTCATCAATCAATTGTTCACCCCCATTTCCTGTGGAGAGACCTATTGCGGAAGCTCCGCGACGTACGCAATGGCCGAACCTTGCGGGCCCACTACCTGTCCGCCGGGCCAAACCTGTGTGAGTGGCTTCTGCCAGGATCCAAACGGAAACGACAGGAAGGACTACGATTACTACCGTGTTCATCTTACCCAGCCAGCTCGACTGACGTGGACCGTAAACGCGACTTTTGCGACCGCCCTTCAGATCATTCATTCGCCGACCGACAGTTGCCTGGATCAGACCTTGTTGGTCAACACGATCAACATTGACCAGTGCGGCACGACGGTCGCTTTTGCCGAAGTCTGCGCCGGTTATGTCTATCTTGCGATTGCGCCCGTGTATGAGGTGGGCGTGCC
The DNA here is from genome assembly GCA_964605185.1 of uncultured Planctomycetaceae bacterium. Classification (GTDB taxonomy): domain Bacteria; phylum Planctomycetota; class Phycisphaerae; order UBA1845; family UTPLA1; genus JACRIM01. The sequence continues at coordinate 20,369 of CAZSBF010000042.1, read as the reverse complement.
GTGTGGCAGCCTGTACTACGCGACCCTGACATGCGGCCCGCCGTCTATCGCGGCAAGTGACTGTTGCAAAGGCGACATGAATAACGACGGTATCGTAAATGGTCGCGACATTGATCCATGGATCAAGCAGGTGCTGCCTATCGCCGCCGGCGGCTACCCCGAGGCCGAACTGGACCGCACACTTGGCTGCTTCGATGTGCTCACCTGTCGAGCGGATATGGACAGTGACTTCGCCGTGACGCTGGTTGACCTCCCCGGTTTTGTTACCGCGCTCCTGAACGGCGCAATCTGCAACGCTTCAGTCTGCGATGACTCGGCCGCCTGTCACATGCCGTCATCGGGCGACTCCGGCTTGGTGAGCAGCCTCTCGGCGGCCACCCCCGGCATCGGGCCACGGTGCGCCGATGACTTCAGGGTTACGGCTGGTACCAGCCTTTCATCACTCTGCTGGTATGGTTTCTACTTCGATTTCAACAACGGGACGCGGTGTCCGAATCAGTCCGGCGATTCACCCGATCAGTTCGTGGTCACGATCTACGATGATGCGGCCGGCGTGCCGGGCAATTCGGTCTCCGGCCCGACGTCGCTTTCGAGTGTGACCAAAACTGACACCGGCGTTGACCTGACCTACCTGCAAAACCCGGTCCGACGCTACAAATATGAGGCGACGCTGCCTGCGGCGGTCGCCGTGACGCCGGGCATCTGCTACTGGATCGAGATCGTCAATCAGACCTCGGGGCAATGCCTGTGGCTCTGGGAGACGTCGGCATTGTCCGGGAATGGCGTCTGCGTGCAGAAGTCCAATGGACCGGCCGGGGCGATGAACTGGTATGCGTTTGACCAGGTCTTTGACGATTTGGCATTCTGTCTGCCCGGACTGCGAATCGACAACCAGGACTGCGGCCTGCCTCTCGGTCGCTGCTGCGTTTACCCGCCGATGAGCAACAATGGCGATTGCAGTGTCCAGATTCAGTCGGTTTGCGAAATTGTCATGGGCGGAATCTGGAAATTCGGAACCGATTGCACCGGTGGCTGTCCGATCATGCCAGCCAACGACTTCTGCGCAAATGCGTTTCTGATCACCAGTGGTCCGATCTACAGTGGTTCGACCATATTCGCCACGGTCGACGGACCGGCCATCGCCTGCGAAACGAGCTGCGGCGGCGCATGCAATACCGCTAACGATGTTTGGTACAAATGGGTGGCGACCGCCAACGGAAACGCCACGTTTACGATGTGCGATGCTTGGGTTCCCGGTGCGAACATAAACGGAGTGCCTATAAACAGCGATGATTATCGCTACGACGCGATGATGGTGATTTACGACGGCTGCCCGGGCATGGGAGGTATTCAAGTGCCGGGAGGCTGTAACGATGACAGCTGCGATGTTGGTTCCTCGTCCGTCTCGCGGGTCATCGCAACAACAATTGTCACGGGACGCACCTACTGGATACGCATCAGTGGTTGGGGTGGCAGCATCGGCCAATTCGTACTTCGTGTGAATCAGCCGTAGGTCGACACGAGAGCATAAGAAAGAATAAAGGCCCGGTGGCATATCACCACCGGGCCTTTTTTGAATTCATCGCATCAATCGCGGCGTCGATCAGTTCGACGTCGATTCGTTCTTCGGCAACACGTCCGTCAGGCCCGGGATTTGGTCCGCGCCCTCGGGAACTGTCACGCTCGAACCCTTGAGGTCGTTGCCGATTGGTTCAGCACGGCCGCCGAGGTGCTTCGCGAGGAAGCCTTCGGTCAGGGCGTTGAACGACGTGCGATTTTCCGGGCGGGCAAAGCCGTGGCCCTCGTCGGGGTACAGCACGTATGCCACCGGGATGTTCTTGTCCTTCATCGCCTTGACGATCTGATCGGCCTCGGACTGCTTCACGCGCGGGTCATTCGCGCCCTGCCCGATGAGCAGCGGCTTCTTGATCTGATCCACCTTGGTCAGCGGGCTGCAGGAGTCGAGGAACTTCTTGCCCTCGTCGCTCGTGTTGTCACCGACGCGGGTGCGGAACATGTCGATCATCGGCTTCCAATAGGGCGGGATGGTCGAGAGCAGCGTGTTGATGTTCGACGGGCCGACGATATCGACGCCGCAGGCAAAGGTGTCGGGCGTGAAGGTCAGGCCGACCAGTGTCGCGTAGCCGCCGTAGCTGCCGCCCATGATGGCGACCTTCTTGGGGTCGGCGATTTTCTTATCGACGGCCCACTTCACCGCATCGATCAGGTCGTTGTGCATGTTCTTCGACCACTGCATGTTCGCGGCGTTGATGAACTCCTTGCCGAAACCGGTCGAGCCGCGGTAGTTCACGCTAAGCACGGCGTAGCCGCGGTTGGCGAGCCACTGGTGCATTCCGTTGAAGCCCCATTGATCGCGTGCCCACGGGCCGCCGTGAACGAAGAGCACCATCGGCAGGGCCTTGTCGGGCGTGCCGCTGTTCTTCGCGTCGGCGTCCTTGGGGAGCGTGAGGTAGCTGACGAGATTCAGACCGTCGCGGGCCTTGATGACGACTGGGTGCATCTTCGCCAGCGGCAGACCTTCGAGTTTGCTGCGATTGCTGAAGAGGAACTTGGCCTTCTTCGCAGCGCGGTCGTAGTGGTAGTACTTCACCGGCCCGTCGTCGGTCACGAAGGTGGCGATCCAATGCTTGTCGTCCAGCGTCCGGCTTGTGACGTTTAGTTCGCCGGCGCAGACTTTTTCCAAATACTCGATATCGCCCTTGATGGAGGCATCGAGAATCTGCCATCGGGTGCGGTCGTAATTGAACGCGACGGCTTCGACGGTGTTCTCGGTCGGATGAGTCATCACGCCGGAGACGTCGGCCTTCGGATCCTCGGCGATCTGCTTCTTCTCGCCGGTCCCCATGTTTACGGCGAAGAGCGCCGACGTGTTTCGGCCGCGGCTGTCGCCCATGAAGAGAGTCTTGCCGGACTTGTCGAATCCCTCCGGGGACGTCGTCAGGTTGTCGTCGGAGGGAATCGTTGTGAACAGCGTCCAGGCCCCGCCTTCGTTCTTGTACATTTCCTGTGAGCCATCCGGCGTCATCTTGAGTGCAATGCGAACGTTGAAATCGTCGTCGCTGACGTAGCCGACGTAGCCCGGGTTTTTCTCGATCAGCTTGCGCTCTGCGGTGCGGATGTTTACGCGGTGGATGTCGTGCAGGGTCTTCTCGCGGTCGTTCGCCGCGATGAGCACTTCATCCGGAAATCGATGGCTGACCTGCTGAATGCGGGCGGCGATGCCGTCCATCGGGGTCAGGTCGGTCGTCTTGGTGTCTTTGATGTTCGTGGCATAGACGTGCCAGTTCTCATCGCCGCCCTTGTCCTGGATGTAGAGAATTGTGTCGCTGTTGAAGGCCCAGAAGTATTGGCGGATGCCGCGCTTGGTGTCCGCGGTCACGGCCTTGGCGGCCTCGGGCTTGTCGACCGGTCCGACCCAGACATTCATCACGCCGCTGACTTCGGCCAGGTAGGCCAGATGTTTGCCATCCGGACTGAGTTGCGGTCCGGCCTTGTCCGGGTTGCCGAAGAGGATGCTCCGGGGAATCAGCGGCGTGCCCTTGGGCTCGCCCACGACTTGGCGGACTGAAGCCAACAGGCCCAGGCCCGCGATCAGGCAAACGGCGATGGTCTTTCGATGCAACATGATTTACCTCAAAAAGATGGTGTGAACGGGATGACCGAATGCCGGCGGCCTGCCGACATGGTGTCCAGATTCATAGTAACGCAAAGGCAACGGGTGCCTTTCTGCGTTTGCAATATGGATTAGCGAACGGTGCCGGAATATTCGTCAATCCCATGCACAATTCCATGTTGCCGGATTGCGTTAAGTGCTGGCTTGACGCGGCGTTGAAAACGCAGGACCATATTCCCTTCGTTGGCAGGTGTCGGCGATTTTGCGCGCCTGCCTTGGAGACGCCCGGGCGTTTAGCTCAGTTGGCTAGAGCACCTGCTCGACATGCAGGGGGTCACAGGTTCAAGTCCTGTAACGCCCAATCCGGAGCGATCCGTCGCTTTTTGGTTGGCGACGCTCGCAGAGTCGCTATGATTTCATGGACCGAGTCGTCCGCGCGGCACGACTAGGCATGCGGGGTGACGATCTCCGCTCATTGGTGGCTGCGCGGTCGAATGGAATTCGACACACGTCGATTCACTCGGTGGTGCGCGGTGCAGGAAGCCCTTCGTCACATGAACCGGTTTCTCAATCGCCTGTCAGGCTCGCGTCCCCGTATTACCATGCCATTGCAAACCCACCTGGAGCTTATGTGAGCACAGACACTTCGAACGCCAACGTCGCGCCGTCAGAAATGGTTGAATCAACCTTTGGGGAACGACGTGCCCGTGCCGCTGACTTAGGCCTGTTCTTTAAGAAATTTCTCGCCAAGGGGCGGCAGATTTCGTCGGCCGTGCCCTCCAGCCCGGCGATGGTCAACAGCATGTTGCGCCATATCGATTTCTCCAAGCCTGCAACGATCGTCGAACTCGGCGCCGGCACCGGCCCTGTGACAGAGCAGGTCATGGAACTTCTTCGGCCGCACCATCGCTTCGTGGCCGTCGAGAATGACCCCGACTTCTGCGAGATTCTCCGCCGCCGCTTTCCCGACACCACGCTCCTTCAGGCCGATGCCGGGCGCATTGCCGAGCCACTGGCCAACCTCGGCATACACAAGGTTGACTATGTACTGAGCGGTCTGCCGACGCCCAATCTTCCGCGGCGCGCTCAGGCCGGCATCCTGCGATGGCTGCGAAAGTCGCTGGCGCCGGACGGTCTCTTTATTCAGATCACCGTCGCGCCGTTGATTTACCGCTCGTTCTACCGGCGGATCTTTGGTGCTGTGAACTATCGAATGGTCTGGCTGAATCTCCCTCCCGGCGGCGTCTATTGCTGCGGCCGGCCGAAGGGAACGTTGCAGACGGTCGGCTGATCCGATCAGCCTTGTCCGAAACGGCTTGACAGGCGTTATCCGTCGCCGTTAGAAAATACAGGTCCATCGAGCCGGCACGCCATGTGGCGACGTCGGCGAACCTCGAAAACTCTGTTCGGAGGATCTTCATCATGGATTTCCTGCCTTGGTATAGCTGGGTGGCAATCGGCCTTCTGATTGTGGTCATCATCGCCTACAAGATGTACCAGAAGAAGATGATGGATAGCTAAACCGACGCTGTTCCACGCTTCATGCATCATTAGTTTTTTGCACAGGCAACGGCTCGCTCCCGAAATTCGCGGAGTCGATGCGGTATGTGCGGGTGCTGGTCACTTTGCTACATGATCGAAGTGCTCGAGCGGGCAGCCGTCGCATTTTGCGGTCGGTCCGCAGTGCCGTTTCCCGACGGCCACGATGAGTGCGTGATACTCGTTGTAGACGGCCACGTCGCGCGGCGTGTGTTCCTCGAAGAGTGCTTTGAGTTTTTCATAGCCCCATTCCTCCGTCGCCAGGCCGTGGCGAATCGCCACGCGTCGAGTGTAGGCATCGATGACGAACGATTGCATGCCGAGGGCATAGAGCAGAATTGAATCCGCTGTTTCGGGTCCGATTCCGTTTACAGCTAGCAGTTCTGTCCGCAACGATTCCAATGCCACGCCGCGCAGGTGGTCCAGATCGCCGTTGTACCTGGCCCACAGCCACTGCGTGAAGGACTTCAGCCGTTTGGCCTTGATGTTGAAATAGCCGGACGGACGGATCAGTTCGGCCAAATCGGCCATCGGAACATCCCGCAGCGCGGCCCAGTCGATCATTCGCGCGGCCCGCAGACGCTCGATCGCCTTTTCCACGTTCTTCCAGTTGGTGTTTTGAGTCAGAATTGCCCCGATGACGATCTCGGTCGGTGATTCGCCCGGCCACCACCCCTGCGGGCCGTAGGTGGCCAGCAGAGCGTTGTAGAACTCGCGGATGCGTCGGCGGTTGGTCGATGACATGGCGATGGCGGCATCCGGAGCATTGCGTGCGAAAAAGCGTGGTGGTAATCATACCGCCATGGCCAAACGCAGCGGCAAGCGCAGACCGCCGGCAACCCAGGTTCGACGCACCGGCACCAAGGCCGCCGCGCTTTCCAATCGTTATTGGGATATCACCCACCGCCCGCTGCAATGCCTCGTCTTTCTGCTGCCGATGATCTTTGCATACGAAGTCGGCATGATTCTGATTCACGGCCGGCTGCCGGAAAATGAGTGGCCGACGCTGGCGGCGCAGCAGATTCTCAAATGGTTCTTCAGTCTCTTCGGCGCGACGGGTTACTTCCTGCCCGGTGCTGCGCTGATTGCGGTATTGCTTGCGTGGCACCTTGCTTCGCGCCAGCCGTGGAAATTCTCCGGGCAGTCGCTCATCGGAATGGCCGGCGAGAGCATCGCGCTGGCGATCCCGTTGCTGTTCTTGAATCACTGGCTGCCGGCGCTTCGAAGTATGTCGCCGTTGCAGAGCACTGCGCCGGTCGGACTGACGGGGCAGGTGGACAATCTGCTGCTCAGTGTGGGCGCTGGGTTGTATGAAGAGCTGGTCTTTCGACTTATTGTGATCTCGCTGTTGATGATGCTGTTTATTGACGTGCTTCGCGTCCGCGAAGTGTGGGCCGTTGCGACGGCGGTCATCCTGTCGTCGCTGCTCTTCTCGGCGCACCATTACCAGCCGATCGGGGCTGATGCGTGGTCGGCGCCTGAGTTTGCATTTCGCACGGCGGCGGGGGCGTATCTGGCGGCGGTGTTTGTGCTCCGCGGGTTCGGGTTGGCGGTGGGGTGCCATGTGATTTATGACGTGATGGCGTTCTTGATGTAGTAGGTATGCTGGGCGGATCGTACTCTTGCTGCCTGTCCAACGATCAAACCGTTAGAATCACAAAATGGGCGTTGTTGTCTGGTATCTAATTCTTGCATCGCCCTTCGTTGTTGCGTTTGCGGGCGGGTATTTCTTGATCTTACTCATCGCAGAACGGATAACGGGCCGAGTAATGTTACATGGCTCAGATGTGCTGGTGTCGCTTGTGGGCACGAGCGGGATCGCGTTGGCATTGGTCTTCGATGGCACAGCCAGTTTTGATCGATTCTCCTTTGTCAGTCCGTTCGTTGCATCGCTATGGCAACGAGCGGGCTATGTACTCGAATTAGGTGGAGTCTTGTTTGCAGGGCTTCTCAGTTCTTCCATTACAGCCTTAATACTCGACCGGACTGGCACGGCAAGGCCTTGCCCTTGCGTAATGCGCGCAGTTGCCTCGGCAGTATTGTCATTCATGGTCTTTCTGTGGTGGCCCAAACTTCTCTCGTTATTTATGTGACGTACATCACTGGAGAAGCCGGATTCGGGATTGCTGGCACTCTAAGTAGCTGTCGCAGGCTCAAGCTCATCCTTCGGCCGGCTCTTCCAACGCCGGTGGATCCAGAGGTATTGCTCCGGCGCCTTGCGGACGAAATCCTCCATCGCACGCGAGAATTCCTGCGTGATCCAAAGTAGTTCGTCCTCGCGACCTTCCCATTCTTCGGGCTGGATGACGCGGTCGACGCAGATTTCGTACTCGAACTTGTTCAGTGACAGACGGCGGGCGCAGCCGACGACGATGGGGACGCGGTGCTCCATGGCCAAGAGGCCGATCGATTTGTAGGTCGATGCCTTTCTTCCGAAGAAATCGACGAACAGGCCCTTGCTGCCGGCGTTTTGGTCGGCAATGAAACACAGGGCACCGCCCGATTCGATTACGTCACCGGCGGCTCGAGTAGCACCCTTTTTGTATAGCAGTTTCAGGCCGCTTCGTTCGCGCCTGTCCAGCAGGAAGCGATTGAGATATTCATTGTCCAGCGGCCGCATGACGGCGACGATGTCGAAGCCCAGCACGGCGAGGGCATAGCCGAGCAGTTCCCAGTTTCCGTAGTGGCCGGTGAGCATGATGCAGCCCTTGCGCCGCAGGAGCACGCGGAGCGCATCGTCGAGCTTTCGCAGATGGATGTAGTTGGCCCAGGTCCATTGGGTGATGAGCTTTGGGCCGAAGAGCACCTCGATGGCGAGCATGGCGAGTTGTTGCATGGAGGCCTTGGCCGTGACGGAGACCTGCGCGGGGGGCATTTCGGGGAATGCCATGCGGATGTGGCCTTCGGCGCGGTTTCGGTGTTCGCGGAATCGGCCGAGGAGCTTGTTGCCGGCGTTGCTGAGTTTGACCAGCCAGCGCATGAAACGCAGCCGGGCAATCCAGCCGGGCACGTGGGTCTCGGGGATGGCGTGCGGCAAATGGAACCACAACGCCCCCAATCCGCGCATGAGTCGGAGATTCGACTCCACCGGGAAGATGCTGAGGCCCGTGGCGAGAAAGCGCACCGCTACATAGACGAGGTAATCCAGCCAGGCGATGCGTCGCTTCATTCGCGGCGATTCTATCCACCTTCGTGTCGTCCGGCAGTATCATCCCGGCATGACGTATGGCGGTGCGAAAATCTCCCGGCCGGCATTGTTCGGGGTCCTCATGGCGGCTTCGGCCGTGGCGGTGTTGTTGCCGCCGAGGTGGACAACGCCGTTGAAGGGGGTGGCGCAGCTCTTGGTGCCGGCGCAGGACGTGGCGCGGTCTGCCGCGCACCTTGCGAGCCAGTCGGTTGAGCGCGTCGGCCGGGTCGACGATGGGGCGGGGCAAACCGTTGATTCGCTGACCATGGAACTTGCATCGGTCGCGGCCGCACTTGAGCAGGCCCGCGCGGAGAACGAGCGGCTCCGGGCCATGCGCAATGGGCAACTGCCGCAAGCGGTGCCCGTGCTTCCGGCGCGGATTGTGGCACGCGATGTGGTGGCTGAGCGCGACTCAGCATTGATCGCTCGTGGATCGGCGCGCGGGGTGGGCTCTGGGGATTGGGTGACGGCGCGGTTCTTTATTGATTCAGGCACTCGCGCGGGGGTGGAGGTGGGGCACGCCGTGCTGACGGAGCATTGCCTGCTTGGGCGAGTGGAGCAGGTCAGCCCGTACATGGCGCGGGTGCAGCTCTTCTCCGATTTGGACAGCCCGCGCGTGGAAGTGCGGGTTGGGGCGATGGAGGGCAAGGCGCTGAAGTTCGTGGATTATCCATGCAGCCTGCGCGGAGCGGGCAAGCAGCGCATGGTGATCGACGGCGTGGACTATCGCATCGTAAATGTCGGGGAGGATGAGGGACGCGGTGCGAAGCGACGGATCGGCATCGGCGATCTGGTGTTCAGCGCACCGGGTCAACTTGGATTGCCGCAGCCGATCCTGATCGGGCGCGTCGCGGCCATGTCCGAGGACGCCCGCAAGCGACTGGTGTACAACATCGAGGTGGAGCCGATCAAGGCGGTTGACGAGACGCGTGATGTGTTTGTCATTCCGCTCGTGCCGACGATGCCGATTCCGATACGAGACCGATAGCAAACCTGGTGAATGATGATGGCGCGTAATGAAATTGAGGACGAATACGAGGAACTCGACGAGGAGACGATCAAGCCGGCGGTGGACGCCCGGCGCACGAAGCGAGCGCGCATGGAGGTGCTGCACCACGATGACGATGTGGCGGTGCTTGCCAAGCCGCCGGGACTGTGGATGGATGTCTCGCCGGGGGAGGATTCGAGTGTTGCGGAGCAGTTGATCCAGGCGGGGTTGCTGGAGGATGGGCCTGATCCGATGTTTGCCTATCCGGTTGATCCGCCGGTGAGCGGGGTTGTGGTGCTGGCGCGGACGGAGGCGGCACAGGCGGCGTTGTCGGCGCAGGTGGCGGACGGGTCGATCAAGCAGACCCTGCGTGTGATCGTCCGTGGGCCGGTGATGAAGGATTCGGGCACGATTGACTTCAAGCTCTCGGGAGTGGTCGCGGGGCTGACGGGTCGAATGAAGGTTGATGCGATTCACGGGCATGAGGCTGTGACGACCTGGAAAGTGCGCGATCATTTCGTCGGGTTTGCACTGGTGGAATGCCACACCACGCCTGCGGTGCCGCATCAGATTCGCGTGCATCTGGAGGCGGCGGGGATTCCGCTGGCGGTCGATCCGGTCTATAGCGGGTCCACCAAGCTAATGCTCTCATCGTTTAAGGCGGGGTATCGGCGCAGTCATCGTCGGCCCGAGAAGCCGCTAATCGAGCGGGTGAGTCTGCATATCGCGTCGGTGGAGTTTCGACATCCGCGGACCGGGGAATCTCAGCGTTTTGAGTGTGAGCCGCCGAAGGACTTTCGTGCGACACTGCACCAATTGGAGCGATTCGGGCGGAAGCCGCGATAAACGCTTGCGGGCCGTGGACTTGACGAAAACCCGGGCCGACACTATAAAAATTGCTCGCGAAGGAGGCATTCGCGCGACTAGCTCAATTGGCAGAGCAGCTGACTCTTAATCAGCGGGTTCGGGGTTCAAGTCCCTGGTCGCGCAGTCTGTGACACGTCCAAGCAAACGAGTTCGGCGAGGCCGGTCCTCGGTACGTCGCCGCGTTGCCGGAATACCCACCCTGACTATTCACAAAACTCCGATTCGGCGCGATCGCCGCGTTGGACTATGGCTCATCGGCGCAAGCGGAAACGTCGCGGCTACAGTGGCGATCGGGCTGGCGGCGCTTCGGCGGAGGCTTACACCGCCGGTGGGATTGATTACGGAGCAGGAACCATTTTCGAGTCTGCCGCTTGTGGCAACGTCGCGAATCGTGGTGGGTGGGCATGAGATTGACCGGCGCCGGGTGCGACAGACTATCGCGGAGTTGCATGAACGCAGCGGGTTGTTCGGCGAGAGGTTGATTCGCGCGACGGCGGAGGATGTACGGGCTGTCGAACGGAATACGCGGCGCGGGATTGCGTTGAAGGAGAACGCGGGGTCGGCCATTGCACGCGTTCGGCGCGATCTGCGGGAGTTTGCACGGCGGAATCGGTTGGAGCGCGTTGTGGTCGTCAATGTGGCGTCCACGGAAGCGGCGCTGCGGATTAAGCCGGTGCATCAATCGTGGGAGCGGCTGGCGACTGCGTTGAAGGCGAATCGGGCCGTTTTGCCTGCGAGCAGCCTTTATGCGATTGCCGCGATTGAAGAGGGAATGCCGTACGTGAACTTCACGCCGTCCGCCGGGGCGGATGTGCCGGCGATTCGTGAGCGAGCCGCCATGCTCGGAGCGTGCATCATGGGGGCCGACGGCAAGACGGGGGAGACGTTGCTTAAGAGTGTGCTTGCACCGATGTTTCGGGATCGCGGGCTGCGCGTGTTGAGCTGGGCAGGACTCAACATTCTTGGAAATCGTGATGGGCAGGTGCTGAACACGCCGGCGGCGAAGGCATCGAAGTTGCGGACGAAGGATGGCATTGTGAAGGGCGTGCTAGGCCCGGGAACGCAGACGCATACGGCGATTGAGTTCATCGAGTCGCTCGACGACTGGAAGACGGCGTGGGATCACATTCACTTTGAGGGGTTCCTCGGCACACGGATGGCGATGCAGTTCATCTGGCAGGGGTGCGATTCGGCGTTGGCCGCGCCGCTGGTGATTGATCTGGCGAGGCTTGCGGAGTATCACGCGGCGACGGGGGGCTTTGGGGTGATGACGCATCTCGCGTGTTTTTTCAAGGCGCCGATGGATTTTGGCGAGCATCAATTCTCTCGACAGGTGGATGCGCTGCGGCGGTATGCATCGGATCGCGCGAGGGCGCGGTGATGGAACTGCGACTCGCCTATAGCACAAATGCGTATATGCGGGTCGATGTGTTTGTGGCGATACGGCGCGTCGCGGCGCTGGGATATCACGGTGTCGAGTTGATGGCGGATGCGCCGCACTTGTGGCCGCAGGATACGACGCGCGAAAGGCTGGATGCGGTTCGGGGGTTGATTGGCGAACTCGGGCTGACCATTTCGAACATCAACGCGTTCATGATGAATCGGATCGGGGATAAGCGGCAGCCATACTGGCATCCGAGCTGGATCGAAGCGGACGCGGCGTATCGACAGATTCGGATCGATCACACGGTGGCGGCGCTGACGATGGCAAAATACCTTGGGGCGACGTGCATCACCACGGAACCGGGCGGGCCGATTGAGGGCGGCGAAACGTATGCCGCGGCGATGGATCGTTTCGTGGAGGTGCTGAAGCCGGTGGTGGCGCATGCGGAGCGGGAAGGTGTGCGGCTGTTGATCGAGCCGGAACCGGAACTGCTCATCGAGCGATTTGATCAATACATGGAGCTTCGCGGGCGGATCGACTCGCCGTACATGGGGCTGAATTTCGACATCGGCCATGCCTATTGCGTCGGCGAGGAGCCGCAGGAGTGGATTCCACGGATGCGGGGGCACACGGTTCATTATCACGTTGAAGATATTGCGGCGACGCGCGTGCATCGGCACCTTGTTCCCGGCGAGGGCGCGATCGATTTCGCGGGGACGCTTCGGGCCATAGGCGATGAGTATTTTCAAAGCGGGCGCGGGTGGGTGACCGTTGAGTTGTATCCTTATGTGGACGACCCGGACGGTGCGGGGCGGAAGGCGAAACAGTATTTGGAGTCCATCGCGGCAACACTATGAGCCGAGTCCGTGCCTGGTTGGAATTGGTGCGTGCGCCGAACCTGTTCACGGCGGCGGCGGATTCACTGGCGGGATTCTGGCTGTGCAGCGCGACGCTTGGATTTCCGTGGCAGGCGGGGCTGATGATCGCGACGTCGGTGTGCCTCTATGCCGGCGGAATCGTATTGAATGATCTCAGGGACATCGAGACGGATCGGCGCGAGCGGCCGTTGCGACCGCTTCCTTCGGGGCGAATTTCGCTTTCGGCGGCACGAGCGCTTTATGTGGTGTCGCTTGTTTTCGCGTTAGTTGCAGCCGTGGGCGCGGGGCTAATTCCCGATGGTTCCGAGGTGATCACCATTCGAGCGACTGTGTTTGTCGTCGCATGTGCGATTGCCGGCTTCGTGGCTTTGTATGATTGTGTTCTGAAAGAATCGGCGATTGGGCCGGTCGCCATGGGGGCATGTCGCGCGCTCAATGTCTTGCTTGGGATGTCGGTTGCAGGGCCGCTGAGTTGGGATATTCGGATGGCTGCGCCGCTCGCGATGTTTGTTTATGTGGCGTCGATCACTGCATTTGGTCGGAAGGAAGTCGGCGTCAGCACGCGAAGTCGATTGGCCGGCGGTGGCATCGGGGTGATGGTGAGCATCCTTATTCTTGGTGTGCTCGCGGCAAAGTCGCTGGCCGATGATCCGGCGACGCTGGTAATCTGGTTTGCACTCGGCATTCACCTCGGTCGAGTGGCTCTTCGAGCCGTTCGTCATCCTCAGCCGGCGCATGTCGGCTATGCGATGATGACTTTCATTCTGGCAATCGTTGCGTTTGACGCCGTGATTGCCTCGGCAGCCCATGGGTGGCCGGCTTCGGCGGTTGTGTTATCTCTACTGGTGCCGGCAATGGTGATCGGACGCTGGATTTACTCCACATAGACGGCCGGTAATCGGAGTGCTTAACCTGTTGATCGGTCACGGGTTGTGGGCGGCCGTTACTCAAATTACCCATATTAACACGATGCGGTACAGCCAAATAACTTTTGGATTGAGCCCCTTCGCTATTGAATGTGGGGGTATTGGTCTAGTAAAATGTTTTACCGGAGGGAGAAGTAGTCTCCCAGAGAGAGAATAGACGAGCCTAGCCCGGTGTGCGCGTCTCGCACTCCGCGCCTTGCTCAATCGAGTTCGACATACAAGGAGAGAGAAATGAAGAAGGTACTAGCAGCTCTTGTTGTTGCGTGCGCGGCACAGGCTGCCTACGCAAGACCGATCATCAACGATGCCGCAGGTGACGTTTTCACCGGCGCGGGCGGAGGCATCCTCGACATTCTGAGTGTTGAGGTAAGCGACGATACCAGCTCGCTGTCATTTAAGTTCACGCTCGCGGGCGATGTTGTGGCCACCGACTGGGGAAAGTACATGGTCATGATTGATACCGTTTCCGGCGGCGACAACGTCGGAAATGGCTGGGCACGTCCAATCAGTTGGAATCAGGCCGGCGCCGGCGCTGGTGCTGATTACTGGATTGGCTCATGGGTTGACAGTGGAAATGGTGCAGAGCTCTACAATTACTCTGGCTCATGGGCGCTTCAGGATGCAACCTACACCAACGGCCTGATCGGCATCTCCAAGGCCGGCAGCACCGTGACGATTACCACGGCCCTGAGTCGACTGGGACTCGGTCAAAACCAACAGTTTTGTTTCGACGCATTCACCAGTGGTGGTGGCGGCACTGATGGCGCGATTGATTCACTGGGTGATCCCGGTGTCCATGTTGGAGATTGGGGACAGCAGTCCAGCGCGTTCCCCGTTTCCTACACGACGACTCCGGAACCTGGATCACTGGGTCTGCTGTGTATCGGTGGCTTGGCCCTGATCCGCCGCCGACGCTAAGAATAGCGTTACCGATGATCGTTATTGCCGGCCCGTGCTTGTATGAGCGCGGGCCGGCTTTTTTTTAGGGGGCGTGGACGAATAACGCCGACTGAGATACACCTTCACGGTACAGCGTTGAATGCGGAAAAATGATGTTGTCAGGACCTCAACAATCAACTCCCGATGCACCCGTTCGAGCAATCAGTCGACGCCGCCGGCTGATTTACATCGGGGTGTGCGTTCTCAGCCCGATTTTCCTGTTGGGGATTCTGGAGTTGGCTTTGCGTTGCGTCGCGTTTGGCGGTTACCCCGGCGTATTGCGATCTGTGGGGACGATTGACAATGCTTCCCTCTACATTACGGAAACCAAGGCGGCAAGCAGCTATTTCATCGCGAACAAGAGTCGCCCGGGCACGATGTATGAAAGCGACTTTTTCATTCCCAAACCGCCCGGCACTCTGCGAGTTCTCTTTTGCGGCGAATCGGCGGCCAAGGGATTTCCCCAGCCTCGTGCCTTTGCTGCATCGGCTTTCCTTGAGTTGATGCTGGCCGATCTGTTGCCGGGGCGAAAAGTCGAAGTCATTAACATCGCGACCACGGCCGTGGCGAGCTTTCCGATTCTGGGCCTGCTCCGGGATGCGCTGCCCTGCCAGCCGGACGTGGTTGTCATTTATTGCGGAAACAACGAATTCTTTGGCGCCTATGGCGTGGCGTCCATGCACAGCGCGGGTCGTTCGCCAATGGGCATGCGACTTCAGCGGGCGTTTCGTTCGACTGCGGTGGCGCAGTTTATCGAGCAGTTCACCCAGGGCTCGGCACCGGCCGACAACAAGACGCTCATGGAAGCAGTGATGGGGAAGGCTTCCATCGCCCCCAACGATTCGCTCAGAATGGATGCGGCCCGCAATCTGCATGAGAACATCGCGGAGATGGTCAAATTGTGCCGCAGCGCCGGAGTTCCCTGCATCGTATGCACGCCACCTTGCAACGAACGCGACATGGCGCCGCTGGGGGACGACGATCTGAGCGGGCTCAGTGCCGACTCCCATGCTGAATTCAATAATGCGTTTAAGAACGGTATCAAGAAGGAGACGCCGGTCGAACAGCGAGCCACGTTCCTGGCTTCTGCAATCAAAACTCATCCGACCAGCGCCCTTGCTCACTATCAACTCGGCCGGCTGATGTACGCGCAGCAAAAATATGCGGAGGCGCTCCGGGAGTTTCAGCAGGCCGTCGACTTCGATTCCATGCCCTGGCGGCCTCCTGCTGCAAGTGTCGAAGCAATCCGCACTGCTGCAACCGAAAACAGCGCGATATTGTGTGATCTGACAGGGGCCTTCCGAGCGGCCAGCGTGGGCGGCTGCTGCGGCTCCGACCTCATGGATGACCATGTCCATCCATCGCTTCGCGGTCAGGCAATCGTGGCGCGCTCGTTGATCAAGAGATTCGATGAACTTAGTAAAGAAACGAAAATCGCTCCCGGGGCCGAATCACGGCTGGCGACATGGGAGGATTATGCGAAACGACTTGGTGATAACCCATATGAGCGGTACGGCGTTGCCCATACGCTTCGCGTGCTCTGCAACGTATCGTTTATCCGCTCCACCAATCCGGATTTCTTTGACAGGTTTGATAAGTACTGCAAAGACTTTGAGGCCACTCTGTCGCCACAGATGCTGGAGCAGGCCAGACGCTGGCAGGATCCCAAGACGCATACCGGCAATATTCAGCGGCCTATCAGCGCCCTGATGGCCAATGTTCTGGTGACCGAGGGGAAGCATGCGCTCGCCGAACCGCTGTATGGCTGCGCCATTCGCAATGTTCCGCCCTATTCATCGCTCAACCTGGACTACACCTATTTTCGGCTCGCTGCACTGGAGCGGGCAAGCGGCAAGCTCGACGAGAGTGCGCGGCAGGAAGCACTTCGGGCGATCGAGCGCGGCACGTTTCTGCTCTCACATGGCTTCGCCGGGAGCGGAATGACCGAGCGCTTTGTCGGGCGGCTCTATCAACTGCGCGACGAGTTTAACGAGGCGATACCATTTCTGCTGGAGGCCCTTTCCAAGTTGAAGGGCAAAGACCGGTTTGCAGCTGGTCAGGCGCTGGTGGTCTCTTACGTGCAGACGGAGCAAACAGCCAAGGCACGTCAGTTCCTCTTGGACATGATCAAGTCAAACGATCCGATGGCAGAACTGTATCAGCAATTGCTCCGCAATCTGGACGAACATTCCGACAAGCAGACCAAGATAGAACCATAGTGCGATGGCATTGATTCGGTACAAACGATCGTCAGCTGGTCAAGAACATAGGAACAAAAAAAGGGCGGACGAGATGCGAGTCTCATCCGCCCCTATCTTTTTTGTTGTGTGGTCGTCGGGAGTCGTGCTTACAACGCCACGCGGATCTTCCCCTTCTTCCACATTTGGGCGACTTCCTGGAAGTCCTTCGCGAGGGCCTGCATTCGCTGCATGGTCAGGACCATTTCTTCGTAGAGGCGATTGTCATTGAGAAGAAGGCCCATGGTGCCTTTGTTGGTGTTCATGGCAGCAGCCGCATTGTCCAGCCGCTTGAGTACGCTGGACATATCATCGGAGAGGGCTACTAACCGCCGCATGAGTGCGGACATATCTTTAGCGAGTGTCTTACCGTCGCCGCTCATTTCGGCGAGGTTTCCCATCGCGGTTGCGCCGGACTCGGTCATGCGTTTACCGTTGGCCAGCATGTCGCCGAGATTTTTCTGATTCTCCGGGTTGCCAATCACATCGTTGAATGATTTTAGTGTTGCATCGAGGCGCTGGATCATTGTGGCCATCGTGGCGCTAAGACCCTTGGCATCGACATCTTTGGGATCGCGTTGCTCCAGTAGAGTCGTCAGGTTCTTGGCGGCCGGCGTGAGGGCCGCGGCGAGTTCGCCGATGTGCGTCGCAGCATTCACGAGCGAACTTTGCATATCCTTTGGTACGAGTTGGTCAATGGCGGGGCGTGTACGGCCGCTAATGGACGCTGTTCCATCCATGAGCAATTTCTTCTGGTTGTCGGGGTCGAGCACGACAATTTGGATTAGGGGCTTGCCCAGGCCCATGGTGGGCGGTGAGACGATCATCTCGCTTGCTGCGGGAATTTCAAACCCTTCGACGGTGACCTGCACGATGACGCCCTTTTCAAGGCGTGCATTGTCTACGAAGATGATGTCGGTGGTCTCACCGATTCGTTTGCCGTTGAGGGTCACGGTTTGACCGCCTTGCACTCCGGTGACGCCGCCGGCGAACTCCACGTTGATGGGATAGGTCTTCGTCATCAGGGTGCGCCCGCCACCATAGATGACAATGAGGCCGCCAAGTACGCCAAACCCGAGCAGGACGAACGAGCCAACGATGAGGTTTTGATGTCGAGAAGGCATAGGGTCTCCTAGTTTTCCATGTCGTCCAGTGCCGCGAGATCGCGTGCATCGGCTTTGCCATCGACAAAGCGCCGCACGCGGGGGTCGGGGCTGGTTCTGTAGAACTCGGGCGTTCCGTCGGCGATGATCTTTCCGTGATGCAACATCACGATGCGGTCGCCAACCTTGAACGCGCTGGTCATGTCGTGCGTCACCACGACGCTGGACACGTCGAGTTCCTGCTTTAGTTTTAGGATTAATTCGTTGATGACGTCGGAGCGCACCGGGTCGAGGCCCGTCGTCGGTTCGTCATAGAGCACCACTTCGGGATTCAGGGCGATGGCTCGGGCCAAGGCGACACGCTTCTTCTGACCGCCGGAGATTTCTCCGGGGCGGCGGTGTTGAAGGCCGTCGAGGCCGACGAGGCGGAGTTTTTGCGCGGCGATGTCTTTGATTTCTTCCGGCGTGTGATCGGAGTGCTCGGTCAATGGAAAGCCGACGTTTTCCTCGACGGTCATGGAGTCGAACAGTGCACCCATTTGAAAGAGCATTCCAAAACGGCGGCGGACGTCCACCAAATCTCGTTCGCTGAGCGTGTCGATTCGCCGGCCGTGGAAATAGACTTCGCCGGCGTCGGGTCGCATGAGGGCGAGAATGTGTTTGAGCAGGACGCTCTTGCCGGTGCCGGATTCGCCGATGACGACGGTGGTCATGCCCTTTTCAAGGGCGAGGTCGACGCCGTCGAGGACGACCAGCGAGCCGAATCGCTTCGACACCTGTCGCAGCTCGATAATGATGTCGTTGTCGGTGTGTCCGCCCACGCGCATCCTTAGAGAAACGACCGGAATCCATAGAGTTTGATGCTGATCGTCTGCAACAATTCGGCGAGAAAGTAATCCAATGCGAGGATTGCTATGAAGCTGGCGACGAAGGCCTCGGTGCAGGCGCGACCCACGCCCTCGGCGCCGGCCCGGCAGAAGAATCCCTTGTAGCAGGAGATCAGCC
The DNA here is from genome assembly GCA_964605185.1 of uncultured Planctomycetaceae bacterium. GTDB lineage: Bacteria > Planctomycetota > Phycisphaerae > UBA1845 > UTPLA1 > JACRIM01. The sequence goes on along the minus strand of CAZSBF010000042.1, from coordinate 1,682 downwards.
CCAGCGCTGCTCCGAAGAAAAATGCCTTGAGGATGCCGCTGAACAGATCGTAATTTCCAACGACCTGCTCGGTAAACTCCCAATAGGGCCCGCCATCGACACCTCGCTGCACCACGGCGATGAACCAGCCGCCGAACGAACCGGTCATGTTCGCGTACAGCGTGAGGATCGGTGTCAACAGAAAGCACGCGAGAAAACGCGGCACTGCCAGATACCGGATTGGGTCGACGCCCATGCAGCGCAATGCATCGATCTGTTCGGTGACGTGCATGGTGCCAAGTTCGGCGGTCAGTGCTCCGCCGACGCGCCCGGCCAGCATGATGCCGGCGAGCACCGGGCCCAATTCGCGCACCACGGAGATATTGACGACGGCTCCGAGTCGATCCTCCAGTCCGATCGCGCGGAACTGCTCGATGGCCTGGACCGCGAGGACCATGCCCACGAATGCGCCGGTGATGAGAATGACCGGAAGCGATCGGTAGCCGACTTCGTGTAGTTGGGGAATCAGCAGACGCCACATGCGGCGACTCAGAATGGTGCGGGCAGTCCACGTGAGCGTCATCCACGCGAATACGCAGAAATCACCGAAGTCATCGACCGCCGTGAAGGCTGCCGCTCCGATGTTGTGGATGGTTCCAGTTTTAACGTTTGCCATTCATCGCCTCCCTGCGATGGTAGTCACAGGGTTCTAAACAGGCGTCCAGATCGTGTCAACTCTCTGGCCTGCACAGACTTATACGCGGTCCGGCCGTTGCGATTGCACGATGAGCAGGCTACTCCGGAAGTTGCCGAGACGGACCTTAGCCGGGATACTCCCTATAGAAATCGGCAGCCGTTCGACTCCTACCCAAAGGAACCCTCATGAATCGTCTCATCCCGTCTATCTGTCTGGTGCTTTTCCTTGTCGTTTCGGCGAGTGCTTTGGACCGCCGGTATGCGTTCGAACAGACTGAGCTTAGCAACGGCTTGAAGGTCATTTCTTTGGAGGACCATTCCTGCCCCATCGTTGCCGTTCAGCTTTGGTATCACGTCGGATCCAAGAATGAGGAGCCGCGACGGCAGGGCTTCGCGCACATGTTTGAGCACATGATGTTCCGTGGGACGGACCGACTGAATGAGACGGCGCATTTCGACAACATCCGGCGCTGCGGTGGTGACTGCAACGCCTACACGTCGTTCGACAACACGACGTACATCCAGGAGGTGCCGAGCAACCAACTGGAGCTGGTCCTGTGGCTTGAGTCGGAGCGGATGGCGTTTTTGAAGATCGATCAGAAGGGCTTCGATACGGAACGCCGGGTCGTGGAAGAAGAGCTTCGCCAGGGGCACAACCGTCCCTATGGGCGCGTGCCGGAGAAGGTGCTCGCGGAGGTATATGGCGATCAGTGCTACGGGTGGACGCCGGGTGGGCAGATTGCCGATCTGCGAGCCGCGAAGATTGAGGAGTTGGCGGCGTTCTGGAACAAGTACTACGTGCCGAACAATGCGACGCTGATCGTGGTCGGCGATGTCAAGCATGCCGATGTGCAGGCGCTTGCGAAGCGATACTTTGAGTGGATTCCACGTTGCCCCGATGTTGGTCAGCCCTCGTTCGATCTGCCGCAACAAGAGAAGTCGCGGTCGATCACGATTAAGGAGGACAAGGGGCCGTTGCCGATCGTTGGGGCCATGTATCGCGTGGT
>CAZSBF010000041.1:0-35487 GCA_964605185.1 uncultured Planctomycetaceae bacterium | reverse complement strand
AGTTGTCGATGGGGGTGCGCCCTGATTCGGGGTTTGGGGCGGATATGGAGCGTTTACTCGGCGGGGGTTGTGTGTATATTGTGGGGCGGCGACGTACGGCGGTGAAGGCGATGCAGCCGGTGGAGGAGGTGGCGGAGGAGGAGTTGATGGAGGGGGCGGGGGTTTAATTGGAAACTGTCGTTAGCTACCGAGCGAATACAGAGGGTGCTCGTTGGACGAAATCTGTAACAACGAAAATCGATGAAGACATTCCCAAGAGGCAGATCCACAATAGTATCGGCCCGCCCTTTTTGATTGCAATGAGAAACAGTGAATCCGCCAAGAGCATGAATGACATGGCCGCGATCAGTACACCACGATAGTCGCTTGTAGAAATCGTAATCAGGGAACAACTTACTGAGAGCAGCATGAAAAAATAGGCATACCCGCAAATGATAGCGGGATGTACCTTCCATTGTTTTGCAACATCCCCGTTCATTGATCGGCTTCTAGGCGCGGCCATAGCCCAGCCAGCTTGGAAGGTTATCCTCGCACCAACGCCGGTAATCTTCCATTGTCTCGAAGGAGCGATAGGGGGCGTCGTCGAGGACAGGTTTGTAGGTCTTGATAAACGAGTAACGGAAGCGCGTTTCAAGTGAGCGGCGCGATGCGGCCTCGAATTCGTCCAGCCATTCCTTGGGGATTTCTGAAGGACCGCTCTCAAACATAATGGGATTATTGTAGGCTTCCCGTGCCGGGCATGCGACTCAGGCTTTCGCAGCCTCTTTCGGTGTTTCGGCGGATTTCTTCTTTGGGAAGCGGGCTTCCTTTGCTTGCATGATCAGGCCGAGGAGCCAGATGCCGAGGATGGTCTCGGCGATGACATCGGGGTGAGCGATGACATCGGCATGGAATTGAGGCCAGTGGGCAATAGCCACCGACGCCGCGCCGATCACGGCAGTGAATGCGCCGAGTAGCCCCAACCACACGACCGCGAAGATCCGGAGCGCCCACCACGCGAGAACCGCGCCGATGATCCCGGCGGCGAGCGGGATGAGCCAGTTCATCGGCCCGAGGTTGGTGAGTTCCACTTTGACCTTTTCCCACATCTTGGCGAGTGCGTCGGAGCGGCTCGGGTGCAGATTCTTCATTTGCTCGGCCTGGCTCACAAGTGCGACCTGGCCATCCCTCAGGGCCTGGTTCGTTTCCTCGGGCGTTGGCAGGTAGCGTTGCAAATCGCCGCGGCCCAGTTGAAAGACGATGGCGAGGAAGAAAAGGACGACGACCGAGCCGGCAGCGAGCCACCATTTGTAGGTGTGGTAGGCGGCGATGGTGAGGCCGACCGCGCCAATGGCGGCCGAGATGGGCTGCGGAGTGCCGATCAAGAGGCTGATGCGATAGCCGATCCATGCGCCGATGAACAGGGCGGCGGTGGCGACGATTCCTCGCTCGTACTTTGCAGCGCGGACGACGAGAAACAGGCCGGCCACAAAGGCGGCGATGCCCATCACGTTGGCGGCGGGGGTGTTCTCCAGCGGGGGAAGATAGTAGTGCAGCAGGGACTGGAACGTCCGCGACCAGGCTTCAGGGTCGATGGTTTGGTTCATGCATGCACCAGTGAGAGGATAGCTGGGGCGGCCATTGCCTGCTAGGTATTGAGATCGGCGGAATTATTATTCGCACCGGAGACGCAATTAGGGCGCTGGAAATTGAACACAGGGCAGACCCGATCCAACAATGATACCATTAGCAGATTATTACCGTTGCTGGCGAGGGAGGTTGCGTGGAGTCGGATCAGGACAACCCGGTCGTGGCGCAGACCGCCTCGGAGCGGCTGGATGAGTATCTGGCGGCCTATCCGCATCTGGCGGATCGGATTCTGCGTCAGTTCCTTGTTTCACTGCACGAGCGCGGCGTCGTCTCGATCGATCAGATCTACGATGAAGCGAGGATTTCGGCGGGAGCCGGGCCGACCGATTCGTCGGGGAATCCGAACGTGGTGGAAGCGCCCCGTGGCGGGTCGTCGGAGCGGGAGATCGTCAACGACCTGACCCGAAAATATGCCGTGTCGTTCTTTAGCCGGCATCAGATCGACAGCATCATTAATCTGGCCCTGAAGCGCGAAGAAGCGGACAAGCTTCGGGCGATTGTCTCGCTGAACTCAGTCTCGTTTCGATTGATCTCAGATACGTTGCGGCGGTTCTGCGCGCTGCCCGAGGGGGAAATGCAGCTTCCGCCGGATGAGGCGATTGGCATACGTGTGGGGCTGATTCGGCACTTCATCAGCGATCAATTGGAATTCATCGCGATTGCAAAGAAGTACCTTCGCATTCGCGATTTCGAGCAGATCGTGGATCGTATCATCGGCGCCGAGTCGGGGATGGGCCGGATCGGCGGCAAGGCGGCGGGGATGTTCCTGGCGTCGACGATTATCTCCAATCGGCGTGAGCCTTCGACGCAGGAGCCCGCGCTGCCCAAAGAGTTCGTTTCGCCGCTCCAGCGGGCTATGGATGGAGAAGACTCGGTCGCAATTCCCGAATCATTTTTCTTGCGAAGCGACGTGATCGAGGACTTCATCGCGTTCAACGGATTCGGCGAGTATCAGAATCAGAAATACAAGACGCCGGAGGAGATTCGCAAGGAATACCGGCTGATTCGCGGCGTGTTTCGCAACGGCGAGTTCCCGGCGGGGATCGTGGATCGGCTGCGCGGGGTGCTGAATACCGTCGGGCCGCACCCGCTCATCGTGCGTTCGAGCAGCCTGCTGGAGGATCGCTTCGGCACGGCATTCTCCGGGAAGTATGCGAGCATTTTCGTGGCGAATCAGGGCACCATGGAGCATCGCCTGCGCGAGTTGCTTGGTGCGATTGCCGAAGTCTACGCCAGCGCGCTGGGGCCTGATCCGCTGCTTTATCGTCGCGAGCATGACCTGATCGACTATCAGGAAGATATGGCGGTACTGATCCAGAAGGTGATCGGCCGGCGATTCGGCCCGTACTTTGCCCCAATGTTTGCAGGCGTGGCGTTCAGCCAGAACGAATACCGATGGAGCCCGCGCATCAAGAAGGAAGAAGGACTGATGCGCATCGTGATGGGCCTTGGAACGCGTGCAGTGGACCGTGTGGGGTCGGAGTTTCCGCGCATGGTGGCATTGGGAATGCCCACGCTTCGGCATGAATCGACTATGCCGGAGGTGATGAAGCACTCACAGCGAACCATCGATGTGATCAACTTGCAGCGTAACAAGATGGAGTCGATCACGATCGATCAGCTCTGGGCGCATGCCCAGGACCTGCCGATGCTGGATCGGCTTTTCTCGATTCGTAAGGATGGAATGCTCGCGTCCCCACCGGGAACCTACATCGATTGTCCCGCGGGCGATTTGTTTGTGACGTTTGATAAGTTAATGGCAGAGTCGCGATTCCCAAACCAAATGCGGAACATACTTGGTAAGTTGGAGCAGGCTTATGGTGTGCCGGTGGACGTGGAGTTTGCGCACGATGGGGAGCGGCTGTACTTGTTGCAATGCCGCACCCTTTCGCAGGTGGAGGAAGGCGAGCGCGTGCAGGTGCCGACCGATGTGCCGGATGAGCGCGTGGTGTTCACGGCCAACAAGTTCATACGGACCGGGGCGATCGAAGGCGTGCAGTTTGTCGTGTACATCGATCCGCGGGATTACGACGGGCTGGCAACGAAAGAGGCGCGAACAGCCGTGGCTCGCGTCGTCGGCCGTTTGAATGACGCGCTGGCGAAGCGGCCATTCATCTTGATCGGCCCGGGTAGGTGGGGGAGCAATGACATTCGCCTTGGTGTGCCGGTGACGTATGCGGATATCAGCAAATCGAGAATGCTGATCGAAGTGGCGCGGGAGCGGGATGGATATGTTCCGGAGGTATCGTTCGGGACGCACTTTTTCCAGGATCTGGTGGAAGCGCGGATTGCCTACCTGCCGCTGTACCCGGATGACCGGCGGAATCGATACAACGAGACGTTCCTGCACGAAAGCCCGAATTCACTGGCGCGTGTCCTACCCGAGGCGGCGGATATGACCGGCGTTGTGCGCGTGATTGATGTGGCCGCAGTGTCGGGCGGTCGGCTTCTTCGCGTCGTGATGGACGGCGAATCGGACCGGGCCTTGGCGTATCTTTCGGACTAACGGCGGCGGGAATACGACTTTTCCGGCTGATGGCGGTACATTGCGGCTGCGAGGGCCGGCAAACTGCGTTTACGCCCCCGTTTCGGGCCAATCCTTTTTTCTCATTAAGAATTCGGCGCGTTTGCAACAGTATCTAGCGAAGAATGTTGACCAGAGGCCTAAAAACAAGGTACCATAGCGATTATTCGCGTCTCAAGTCGTCCGTTGAGGGAGGGACAGATTGAGTGTCGCCTTGCGTTGGGGTGCGCCGTCATCTCTCAAACTCATTCAGGAAGAAGAGGAGGTATATGAGGAGCAGACATGTTACATCATTACTACTGGCAGGTATTCTCGCCGTAATGGTGAGACCATCAACGAGCCGCGCGGAGCCGGATGCGTTCGTTGATGAATTAATTACAAACTCCGGCACTTACGATATAGGTGAGCGCACTGCGTTCTCCCCGATCGGCCCTGCGATCGCACCGGTAATCGTCCCCAATGCAGTTACCGGAGGAACGGTTCGCGGCCAGTTCGAATTCACATGCGGTACGGGCGGTACCCCGGCGGATTGTCCGGATGCGGCCTATGCGGCTGGTGCGTTGAATTGGAAATGGGGCGTACTGAAAGTCACTGATTACTCGAATTTTCCGATATTGGTGGCGGACTTCATCAGTGTATCAGGGAAGACACTCTTTGAGTCGGATCTCGTGACCAACGAAGGGTTCACGACAGTCGAAACTCAGGGGTTCGATGGGAATTCGTTTACGCGATTGGCCCACTTCGAATACAACCTGGAAGGTGCGGGTGTTACACTGGACCCAGGGTTCAGTTACGTCATCTTCTCGGTTCTGAGTGAATTCTCGATTCCTGATTTAGTCCCAGGTGCGGGCCCCGGATTCACGGGTCTTGCAGAAGAGTCGATCTTTCAGTCGTCCGCGATAGACGGACCTCCATTCCAATTCCATCAAGCATTTCCGGTTTTTGATCCAACGGGTAACTTGAATCAGTTGGCAACCAGCCGCCTGATCAAGGTGGAACCTGAGCCGGCATCATGCTTTTTGGTGTTGATTGGGGCGGTCTGCATCGCGCGCATGCCTCGGCGGCATAGGCACTTATGAGATATCCTCCAGTTTGGCTTGCCTTTTTAGGCTAATTTGAGGTACGATTCACGAATAAGCGGATGTAAGCGTCCGCTAAAGTCGTGGAGAGAAGCCTCAACTCCAAGGGGCCAAGCAGGAGGAGAATCTCGTTATGCCTCGTACAAAGTTATCAGGTTCCGCTTTCGCCTTTCTTGCGGTCCTGTCGATGATCTGCTGCGCGCAGACATTCGCAGGCCAACCAGTTGAAGTGGATCAAGGTTACCTCGATACGTTCAATCTTACCGATGGTCGAATTCTTGACATTGGTGCGCTGGGTGGCGGACTCGAAGGTCAACCGGGCGTACACAAGATTACAGTTTCTCCGCAGCCGACGTTCCCCTCTCCGCCGTTCCCCGTGGACGGTCGCTTAACGGGTACGGTGCATGGCAAGTTGCGCGTGGTTTTCCTTGGAGATCGCAATCTTGATGGATTCATCAATGGTGGTGATCTTGATGCGGCGTTTGACGTGACATGGCAGTTGATCGGTTATGACAAAAACGCAGGTCCAGGGAGCGCGTTCTTCCAGCAGAGCTCGAATCCCGGTCCTGAGGGAACTCCTCCGCCATTTGGAAATCCTCCATCAGTGAATTTCCCTCCGACGCCCGGCGGAACGGCATCGGTGTGGAACATCGCGGCATGTGATGGAACGGGCTTCAATCCCGGATCCGGTAACAGCTTCTGCAATCAATTTGCAATTCCCGCGGCTACGCCGTTCACCGGTTTTGTCGATTACACCTTTCCGGTAAGCATTCCAGGCGTCAATGATTTCACTCCGGGCCCAACCATTGGTCCGACAAATTGGATTTTCACTGCGCTGGTCGGTAATACATCGGATGCGGCGGGCGGCGTAATTTCCTATGGACGCAATGCTCTGTTTAATCCGCAGATCGGCGTCACGGAGTCGCTGACAGACTTGATCGCTCCTGCGGTCCTGCTGAATTTCCCCGGTGAGGATGCGAATATTCCCAAGGCGAATCTTCTCGCGTCGGTCCAGATTGAAGTTACTCCTGAGCCGGCGACCGGGCTGTTTTTGCTCGGCGGACTGCTGATCGCCGTGCGACGACGACCTGTCCGGTAACGAGTTTAGGTTTGTTCGGGGTTCCTAATTGGTTCTGCGACAATTCCATTGGGTGGTTTTTCGCAACAACAATTGGGAATGCCCAACCGAGCCGTGTACTTCGGCGTGAGGACCCAGACAAGATCTGATTGGTGAGAATCAGATCCATCGATCCTCACCTTTTTCTAATTCGAGGAGAGGGGAATCGAGTGGGCCAAAACCTGCATAGGCCGCTCTCTCTCTGCCTTGCTACCTGCTTATATGTAGGGGCATCCGCTGCCGCTATAGGCACATTCGATCAATCCGTTGTCATTAACGAATTGTGTGTGACGCCGCTTCCGGGGCAGGACAAATTCGTCGAAATACTGAATCGCGGGCGTGTCGCCGTCAGCACTGCGAATTGGTGGATCTGTGATCATCCCATTAACTATTATGCGAGGCTTTTGCAAACGCCTCAGACGGGTGGTCCTCCGGCATCGCCTCCGATTCTGTTGCAGCCAGGCGATTTTCTTGTCGTTCGGATACACCCTCAATTTCCGCCACCCACGGGGATTTATTCATCCCAGTTGAACTCGACAGGGACAACGACGCATATTCTGCAACTCAATATTCCTGCTCCCGCGGTACCAAGCTTCCTGAATCCAAACGGGGGAAACTTCTCCATTTGGGATCAATCGCCACCGAGCAATCCTGATGATCCGTCGTTCGATGTGCCTCAGGCGATGCGCGACTTCCTGGCTTGGGGACTGATGGGCACCAACACAGGGCTGAAGCGCGGTTGTGTGGCGTCAAATCCGGTGGCGACGCTGTGGCCGCCGCCAATTTCAGGAGATTGCTTTGTACCAACTCCGCCGCCGGTCTTCCTAGCGGTGAGTATTGCGGGAGTCGCAGTTGGAAGCGGCATGTCCATCAATTACAACGGGCATGCGGCAAACGACCCCTCCGATTACTTTCTCGCTCCATCGACCGAGGGAGAGCCCAACGTGATGCCCGGCGACATCGACGGCGACCTCGACATGGATCAAGACGACTATTCGGCATTTGTCGCCTGTCTGGGGCAGGCAGTGAGTGGACCGCCGTGCAGTCGTGCGGATTTTGACGCCAGCATGAATGTCGATTGTTCGGATTGGCCGCCGTTTACGGCCAATTGGGCGACATATTCGCCACTTCCCGAACCGCCATTGCCGAATGCATGCGTGTCGTGCCTTCGTGGAGATGTAAATAACGACGGCGTGATCAATGGGGCCGACGTTGATGCATTTGTGCACGTGGTTGACGGGGACGACGTGGATCCGGTCCATCGCTGCGCCGCAGACGCAAATGCCAATGGCTTCATGGAGTGTGAGGATCTTTCGGCGTTTGTACGTCTTGTGCTCGCGGCGGAGTCTGATTGTGCGGCCGGCGATACCAATTTGGACGGGATCTTGGACGGCGGTGACATCCAACCCTTTATCGATGTGCTGTTAAATCCATCCTGTCGCACCAATGCGGAGCGATGTTCGGCTGACCTGAATCTCGATTCGACGGTTTCGTTGGATGACCTGCCGTTGTTTGCAGAGCTGTTGCTCGTTCAGATCCCTTTTGAGAAGTCCTAAGTTAATTCGGCCAGTGCCGCTCACATCTGGGACATTCCCCTGCAGGGTGAAATTACATAGTATCAGTTGGATCGCAATTGTCGGACCAGCGCAGCGGTCTTATGTCGAAGACCATGATACCACTGACAATAGCAACGAAATGGAAATTGGCGAGCGTCCCGGTATCGTGCGAGGTGCCGGTTGGACTCCCGTTCGTGCACGCGGCAGAATGGTCAATATGTTGCACGGGGAAAGCACGTGTTGGACGATGATCGAGGGCGCGGCGGGCGCCGATACCGCCACACGCGAGGCCTTTGCACGGACGTATGAACCGGTTGTCAGAGCCTATTTGTTGGCCCGCTGGCGAAATGGCGTTATGCGCGAGCATGTTGATGATGCCGTGCAGGATGTGTTTGTGGAGTGCTTCAAGAGTGGCGGGGCTCTGACGAAGGCATCGCGGGAACGTTCGGGCGGGTTTCGAGCATTTCTTTATGGAATTGCACGGAATGTAGCACTGCGCGTGGAGGCTTTGCGCGGCCGAAAGGTGCGCGGAGGTGGTGGCGACGATGATGTGCTGGCGCAAGAGGCGACCGACGAGCCGAGTCTGTCGCGCGTGTTTGATCGTTCGTGGGCCGAGTCGATGATGCGCGAGGCGCGAGAACGCCAACGGGCGGCAGCACAAGCACACGGGGAGCGAAGCGTGCGCCGCGTCGAGTTGCTTCGGCTGCGATTTCAGGATGGGCTGCCCATCCGCGAGATTGCGGAAAAATGGGGCGAACCGGCGGAGCAGGTGCATCGGGAGTATGCAAAGGCGCGGGACGAATTTCGAACGGCGTTGTTGGACGTTATTCGTTTTCATCGGCCGGATTGCAGTGCAGCGATGGCTGAGCGGGAATGCACCGAATTGCTCGGTTTGCTGGGGTAGGGTCGAGAAAATAGCATGGGGGATTGGGGCCGATTTTGTTGCATTAACTCCGGCTGAATTGGTACGATAGTGTAAGTTTGAGCACACGGGGTGTTCGTACTGGACTTATTGGAGACGTGCCATGCAGCTGAAGTACCTAAGAAGCGAAACAAATGCGTGTGTTCTTTTTTCGTGTCTTACTCTGGCATTCGTAGTGGCTGTACCGATTAACGCCGGTCCGCCGGTTGATTGCGCCCCCGATGATACCGGACGGCGCTGCGAACCAACGGTCTGCGATGGTGCCGGGACGACCTGCGAGCCGACATGCGTTCGTTATGATCCTTTTACGGGCTCCAACACCATTCTCGCATGCAGTTGCACCGGTGAATCGTCGTGCCACGCGGAGATTACTCCCGGCAGCTCCGCCATGTGTGTGGTGCCGGAGGATGGGACCGGGACGGTGCACCTGCCACCGAGCGGATGCCAGTACATCAGCCCCATCGGCGACACGATGGACATCATCGATGGACTGCCCGTTGGAGACATGATTCAGTCGGACCCGATCCACCATAATTTTTCGTGTGCACCCAATGGCCTCTGCTCGTTCTTTGTACCGATTGGACCTGTTTGTTATTCGCCCGGAAGTTCGCTCGGTGGTGAGAAGTCGTGCGCCGATTCGGTTCTCAATTGGCAGATGCAGGGGACAGGGTCCTATTCGGGCTATTCGCGCAATTTGAATTTACCTATTGAAATCGAGATTCACACGGCCCCGCGCTCGCCGGGCAACCCGGTGCAATCGTTCGACACCGACATGTTCAGGCTGTTCGGGCAAATCACTGGCGACCCGGATTTCGATTTATTGCGGGTGGTCGGCGGTACGGACTTCGGCCTTCCCAGTCCTGGGCACACCTCGCTCACTCTGTTGCCGGGCGGTTCCTGGGCAGTCGATAGCTTCTTCGACATCACTTATCGCATCGATTTTGTGGGACGACCGGGAGGGCCGTTCGCCGGGCGATCAGGCTCAACCACCGGGACCATTCGACTTTCCACCGGGGGTGGTCCGCAGTGTGTAGCGGCGTGCTTCCCCGGGTTTGAGTGTCAGCGCAATGTCACAGTTTACGCCAATGGAACGTACGATGTATGTTGCGGCTGCGTGCCGATTCCTTGCGAGCCGGAGCCGGATGGCTCTGCATGCCGGCCGGCCTATTGCGGACCGGGTCGGGTGTGCGGCCCGCGATGTTTGAGGCTCAGCCCAATTTCAGATCAGGTTTTCGCGGAGTCTTGCGAATGCCGAGATGAGGGGGAATGCGGGGCCGTGGAGATCCATCCGGGGGCGACGGCCTGTGTGCAGCCGAATGACTTCACGGGAACGGCACACCTCCCGCCTTCGGCTTGCGAATATCGCAGCGCGTATCTGAACCCGATGCAGATCATCGATGGATTGCCGCCATTTTCGACGATTGACTGCATGCCGACCCATTTCAATTTCTCATGTGCTGCGAACGCCGTTTGTTCGTTCCCAGTGCCGATTGGTCCGATTTGTTACGCACCGGGCGGATCGCTGAGTGGTGAGAAGTCCTGTTCGAATTCCACTCTGAATTTCGTGATGGCGGGCACCGGGCTCCTCGGCGGTTTCAATCGAAACATCAATATTCCGGTCGGCATTGAGATTCACACGGCGCCACGCGTGCTCTTTTCCGGGTTGCAGGATTTCAACACGGACATGTTCCGTTTGTTTGGCCAGATCATCGGCGATCCGGATTTCGATTTGCTGCGCGTTGTCGCCGGAACAGACTTCGGGTTGCCCAGCCCCGGCCACACGAGCCTGACGCAGCTCCCCAGCGGCGACTGGGCCGTGGACAGCTTCTTTGACATCACCTATCGCATTGATTTCGTCGGGAAGCCGGGCGGTTCACTTGCCGGCATGTCCGGATCCACCACCGGCGTCATTCGCCTGGCGACGGGCGGCGGCGTTGACTGCGAAGGCGTTTGTCCCAGAGGTTATATCTGCCACAAGCAGCGGTTTGTGAATCCGGGTGGTTCGATTATCTATTGCTGTGAATGCATCACGGATTGCGATTGCCGCGGCGACATGAACGGCGACGTTGCCCTGAACGGGAAGGACATCCAGCTTTTCGTGGATTGCTATGTGAATTATTTCGGTGGCCCCATAGACGCGGGGTGTGTATGTGCCGACATGGATGCCGATGGCGTGTTATCAAGCACCGATGTAAACCTGTTTGCGATTAAGTTGCTCACTGACCCGGACAACCTATGCCCCTAACCGGCCCGCGTCGGCACCTGTAAGCGGTTGGCAGGCCACGGGTTGGGTGTTTTCGGCCCGTCGCAAGGTCGTCTTGACGGCTGCCGATAGAGGGCGTATATAAATGGGTCCGGGTGGAGCGCATCCGGGGCTACGCGGGTGTAGCTCAGTGGTAGAGCGTCACGTTGCCAACGTGAATGTCGTGAGTTCGAATCTCATCACCCGCTGTTCGAATGCCGGTTTCGAGCTTTTTGGCTAGAATCCGGCGACATCAAAGGCCTGTCGCAGGGTACCGACCGGGATGGTCAGGCGTTGGCTGCGATGAGGTTGGACGCCAAGGATCGATACTCAAAGTCGGTCGGGAGTTTTTCAAAACGCCTGACCGGCTTTTTTTGTTGCGCGGGTGTCTTCCAGGAGGAATGACCGACGCGTCGCACCGCAGAATGGAGCATTTCGATGGGACGAAACCAGATTCAGGGCAATCAGACGGATGACGGCGAGGTCGCGGTGGCGGACGAGGAGGAAGACATCAAGACTCAGCTCGGCAAGGCGATTGCCGTGAAAGTGGCGGATGCCGGCGTGCTTCGCAAGACGCTGACGGTGTCAGTGCCCCGAGACAATATTCAAAAGGAACTCGACCGCGAGTTTGGCGATCTGATCAAGGAGTCCATCGTTCCGGGGTTCCGGCGCGGTCGTGCCCCCCGGCGGCTGGTGGAGAAGCGCTTCGGCGGCGAGGTCGGCGCACAGGTTCAGACGCGACTCGTATCCAACGCATACCTTGCGGCGATCGAGAAGGAAGACATCAAGGTGCTCGGCGACCCCATGATGTGGGTTCGGGAGAAGGGGGCGAAAGATGACAACGAGCGACTGCTGGACATGCCGACGGCGCTGCAGCAGATGAAGATCCCAGAGGATGGGCCGCTCGAGTTTCGCTGCGAGGTTGAGGTGAAGCCACAGTTTACCGTTCCATCGCTGGACGGCGTGGAGTTGGAACGGCCTGACCTGAGCATTTCGGATGACGATGTCTCCAAGCAAATCGACCGAATTCGCGCCCGTCGCGGGCATTGGGCCCCGGTGATGGACGGCAAGGTCCAGGAAGACGACCTGCTCATCTGCGACATGGTCTTAACGGTGGACGGCAAGGAGGCGAAGAAGGCCGAAAACATTCAGGTCTTCGCGCGGCCACAGCGAATCGAAGGCATCGCGTTTGAGGATCTCGGCGACAAGCTCAAGGGTGCCAAGGCGGGGGATTCCAAGACCCTGACATGCGAAATTCCGGATGACTATGAGGTCGCCGAACTTCGAGGCAAGAAGGGCGCATTCGAGCTGAAGGTGAACGAAATCAAGCGGATCGAGTTGCCGCCCATCGATAAGGATTATCTGTCGAACATGGGCTTCGACAGCGAGAAGGAATATCGCGACTGGGTTCGCAAGCAGATGGAGGATCAGCTCGAAACGGAGATCAAGCGCGGAATGCGCGGCCAGGTTCGAAAGTACCTGCTCGACAACACCAAGCTCGATCTGCCGGAGGGCATTTCATCGCGACAGACGGAGCGGGCCGTTATGCGAAAGGCCATGGAACTTCGACAGGCCGGAGTCCCCGAGGCTGAAATTATCAAGCATTCCGATGAGTTGAAAACGGTTGCTCATGTCGAGGCCACGGCCGAGTTGAAACTGTATTTCATCCTCGAAGACATTGCGGAAAAAGAGAAGATCGAGGTGACGGAGGAAGAGATCAACGCAGAAATTGCCGCTATCGCCCGCTCCTATAACCGCCGGTTTGACCGGGTGCGGGATGATCTGGCCAAGGCGAACGGCATTGAGTCGCTGTATCTCCAAATCCGCGATGACAAATGCATCGACGGCATCATCGCGAAGGGCAAGATCGTGAAGATGGACCCGTCGAAGAAGCCGGCCGAGAAGCCAAAGAAGGCGTCCGAAACAAAGGCGCCGAAGGCGGAAAAGGCCGACACCGCTGAAAAACCGGAAAAGGCAACGAAGGAGGCCGCCCCGAAAGCCGAAAAGCCAAAGGCGGAGAAGAAGCCGGCTGCCAAGGGCAAGCCCAAGGCGTGAACCCGCAGGGATGACTACACTCCCGCAATCGGAGCCGGCCACGGAGCTTTCGTGCCGGCTTGGTGCGAGTTGAGAAGGGACTGAATCATGGATGAGATCCGCATGTTTCCACATATGACGACGCTCACCGGCCGGCCCGATCCGTTTGGATCGATGGCCCAGGGTGCGCCCTATCAGCGAATTCGGGAGATGTCGATCGAAGACATGCTCCTTGAGAATCGCATCATCTTCCTTGCCGGGCCTATCAATGAACGATCGGCGAGCCTGGTGATCATGCGATTGCTCTATCTGCAGAGCATCAAGAAGGACCAGGACATTCACCTGTACATCAACTGCCCCGGCGGCATGGTGGATCAGACGCTGGCCATCTATGACACGATGCGATTCCTGCAGTGTGACATCGCAACGTATTGCATCGGGCAGGCGGCCAGCGGCGGCGCGATCATCCTGACGGCCGGCAAGAAGGGCAAACGCTACGCCCTGCCGAACAGCAAGATCATGCTGCACCAGCCGTGGGGCGGAATCACCGGTCAGGCCGAGGATATTCGCATCCAGGCCGAGGAGATTCTGAAAGACAAGAAGAAGCTGAATGAAATCATCGCGTTCCACACCGGTATGACGTCGGACAAGATTCAGGAAGAGACGGAGCGCGATCGCTACATTGATCCGTTTGAGGCAGTCAAATGGGGCCTCGTGGATGAGATTCTCGAAGCCGGCGGACCGAAGACGGACAAAGACAAGAAATAACGGCAAGAAGGAGCGGCCGATGGTCAGCAATAATGGAACGTTGATTCCCTTCGTGATCGAGCGAACGGGCCGCGGTGAGCGGTCCTACGACATCTACTCGCGCCTGCTCAAGGACCGCATCGTGTTCCTCGGCGGCCCGGTGGATGACGATGTGGCGAACGCGATCGTCGCGCAGATGCTCTTTTTGTCGAATGAGGATCCGAACGCGGACATTCATTTCTACATCAATTCGCCCGGTGGAAGCGTCTCGGCGGGCCTGGCGATTTACGACACCATGCAGTTTGTGCGATGCGATGTCGCGACCTATTGCGTCGGCGTGTCGGCCAGCATGGGCGCGATCCTGCTCTGCGGCGGCGCCAAGGGCAAGCGATACTCATTGAACAATTCGCGCGTGCTTCTGCACCAGCCGCTCATCGGCGGCTATATGCAGGGTGCGGCGACGGATCTTTCCATCGAGGCCCAGGAGATTCTCCGACTTCGCGAGATTCTCTACGGCATCATCCAGAAGCACTCCGGCGCCCCGATGAAAAAGATCGAGAAGGACTGCGACCGGAACCTCTGGCTGGCTCCGACCGAGGCGATGGAGTACGGCCTGATCGACAAGATTCTCGAACGGCAACCGGATGTTGCACGTCGGCCGGCTTCGTCGGATGATGAGTAAATGAAATCACGATGGTCGCGGCTGCCGGGGGGCGTTCAAGCGGCAGTGGTCTGCGCGCTCTTGGCGCTGTCCGGTTGTGATCCGACAGGCAGTGGTAATGGCGTTTCCCAATCGAACGATTCCGAGCAGAAGCTCGCGGAAGCTAATCGCATTCGCGCGGCCCAAAGCGATCAGCTTGCGGAACAGGCGCGCGTGATTCAGCAATTGCGCGGCATGGATGCGTCGAAGCGGATGGAACAGTTGGTCCATGTCGATCGGATCGAGATCGAGCGCCTCTCCGGCGGCTATGACGATGACAAGGACGGCCGTGATGACGGTGTCGTTGTGTACTTGCGATTGGTCGACGCGGACGGCGATGTCATCAAGGCGACGGGCTCGGCGTCAGTGAAGTTGTTCGATCTCTCGAAAGGCGATGGTGGACAGCCGGTCGCACAGGGCCGGTGGACGACCGAGCAGATGCGTCCGCTCTGGTACGGCAAGATGATGACAAGCCATTATTCGCTTCGGGTGCCGTTGCCGAGTGGGGTCTCGATTTCCCCCGGGACTCCGCTGACCGCGACGGTCGAATTCACGGATCTCATGACCGGCCGGACGTTTCAGGCTCAGAAACCATGCGAAGTCGCCGGATTGGCGTCCGCAAGCCGATAGTCCGAATCTCCCAATCTTTGATCCCTTCAAATGTTACGCGCGTGATGGTGTTGCAAGGCCCCGTTCTAGCCTCGCCGTGAGTTCGGTAACTCGTGAGTCATGGACGGCTCGTGTATCCCGCCTCCCAGTATTGAAAAGGCAGTTTTTGCGCGTCGGCTCCGAGCGCAGCAGCCCCAATTTTTTTAGTGGTTGGGGGCATATTATCGGCATTCTCGTAAGGTTCGGAGGCCAAAACGGCCGTTTATAGAAGATAGGTTTTGCCGAACGCGCGTAAGCCGTTGGCAGGCCTGTCCCTGTGAGCATTGCCCGCAGGGGATGAATTTGCGCGTCGGGCGCAAAAAAAGGCCGAGCCGGAACGAGGGTGGTTCGTTCGAATCGGCGTTGCCGACGCGCGTGATGCAGCCACCGAGCGGGACCGCAGCAACCAGGGTGATGACCAGTGAGCATGGAAGCACGCGGGTGGAATGAACAAGGCGCAAGGGTCCGGCTGGTGGCGCAGCATCGAAACGCGCGACAACCGGTGCGCGAAGTGAAAGAGATCGTCACGGTTCTGGGGTCGGGGGACGGTTGCGATTTGATTCTCGCTTCGAGCAAGGTCGACGCGGCGCACGCGGCGATCATCAAGCTCAATGACACGGCTTATTTGTGCGACCTCGGCGCGGTCGGCGGTACGACGCTGAATCGCCGACGAATTCGCTGGGCACGCCTGGCCGATGGCGACAACCCGGTGCTTGGTCCATTCAGTTTCAAAGTCGAAATGGAAGAAGGGCCGAATCCGATTCACTCGGCGCATCCAGCGTTTTCGATGCGCGAGGACAAGACCGTCGGCATTATTAAGAGCGTCGACCCCGTGCTGATCATTGGAAGCGACGCAGGCTGCGATATCGTCATCAAGGACGCGACGGTTGCTCCACGACAAGCCATGGTCGTCTGGACGCAGACTGGCCCGTTGGTGCGTGATCTTCTTCGTCGCAATAGCGTTCGTCGAAACGGCGAGCGAATCAACGAGGCCATGCTTGAACATGGCGACAGCGTGGGCGTCGGCCGGTTCGAATTGTTTTTTGAAATCCTCGAAACAACCGAGTATGCCCCTACAAGACAAGAAGCGAATAATTACGCGAACGAAGCCATCGAAGCGGTGGTCGAATCCGTGCCTGCACCGGTGAAGGCGCGATCGGCCAATACGAATAAGGCGGATCGGCCTGCTGCTTTGCTTTCCATGCCGCTCGTATCAGTGGGCCAGGTGCCGAGCGTGACGCCGCCGACCTATGGGGCCACGGATCAGTCGCTTATGCCGGATCGTGTGTGGACGCCCGCGGCAAGCAATGAGATGGTGACGCCGGCCATGAGCGATCGGGAGATCGACACGAAAGCGCGATTCGCCGCAGCGCAAACCGCGCTTGATGAGCGAGCGCGAAAGATGTGGGACGGTATTCAGGCCGAGCGCGAGCGGCTTCGGGCCTATCAGGAAGAGTTGCAGCGAAAATCGCGGGAGTTGCTCGATACGGCGCAGCGGAAATACGACGAGCTTCGGCAACGTGAAGAGCAGATGGCCGAGGAGTCGAAGCAGCGAGAGACCGTTATCGCGGAAACGCCTCCCCCCATCATCATTGATGAAATACCGGCCGTGATCGAAACGCCGCAGATTGTGGCGACAGCTCCGCTGCCGACCGCGACTGCTCCCCCGCGCGAGGATGAGTCCACGCTCGATCGGCTCTTTGGCGGCATTTTTGAACCGGAGGCCGCGACGCTTCGCAATGCCGAGGAAACGGCGCGCATCGCGGAGTCGCTGGCGACCAACGGGATCAAGACGCCCGAGGCTGACACGAATCTTGCCCGACAGGCAGGCGAATTGGCGGAGCTGGTGCGGTACGAACGCGAGCAAATGGAAACTGCGGAAGGCCGGCTGGAGACGCTGCGTTTCGAAATCGAACGCTTGCAGGCCACGGTCGCCCGAAGCCAGGACCGAATCCGGGCTCAAGAGACACAACTTGAAACTCGAACGCAGTCGATTCGCACGGCGCAGTCGGCAATTCGCAAGGACCGCGAAGAAATCGCCGCACGCATTCGACAACTCGACGCCAAAGACGCGGCACTCAAGGCCCGCATGGAAGAGGCCGACCGAGCCCGACGAGAGTTGGAACGCGAAACGCGTCAATTGGCGCGACTACAGGAAGAGCATGAGGAGCGGCGGCGCGAGTTGCGGCTGAGCCTTGAGAGTGAGCGACATCGATTGCGAGTCCGTCAGGCCGAGTTGCAGAAGAAGGCGGCCGAACTCGTCAAGGCGGCCAAGGCCAAGCGGCGAATCATTGAGGATGAGGTTGCCTTCAAACAGGCCGAGATCGAGGAACGTGAAATCGAATTGAAGGCCCGCCGCACCGCCCTGACCGACGCCGGTCGCGCTCAATTGGAGCGAACGGCGGCCGAGTTGGAGCAGGTGCTTACGGTGCGATTGAATGACATTGAGTCCGAAGTCGCCCAGCGACAACAGGAATTGGACGCCCGAATGGGCGAGTTGATCACCGTGACCGGCGCCGGCGATCCTCAGTCGCCGGAATCCGCGACGCTAGAAATGTCGCTGGAAGAGATTGCCACACTCGCCCGGTTGGATGCGAACGACGGGCAGGGCGATTTGACCCGGCTCGAAGTGTTGCAAGGTGAGGTCGAGGCGTTGCGTCATGCAGTCGGCCGGTTTGACGATCAGGAAGAATCGCTTCGCGCTGCGACGCACGAGGCGCAGCTTGCGGCGCTGGCCAGTCGTCGGAATCAGCTTCAACGCGAACAACGCTGGGCGACAATCCTACGCGCCAAACTGAATGAGAAGGCGGCGGCCCTGCGGGATGGGCAGTCGACGCCGCCCGTCGAAGCAACCGAAGATCGGACTGCGAAGGAAAAGTCAGCGACCGCATCGTGACGCGGCGAGTGGACCGAACGACGGGGGAGAAAACGGTTGGCAGGATGCCTGCCGTGGTTGAAAGAGAATGACCGCGATCCCGTTGCGGGCGCGATCGGCTCGATGACCGAATAGGGCGGACCCGTTGTTGCGGCGGGTCGGCCACGAACGGAGTAGTTCATGGATCGGGACAATCAGCAACCCACACCGAACAAAACGACTGCGCCCCCGACTGTGCGGCCGCCGGGTGTTCCCGGTTTGGCGGCCTCGGCAGAAGCGGACTTTGCAAGCGATCTTGAGCGTATTGCGTCGGCATCGTGGAACATCGAGTCAACGACCAAGCGGCTGGATTCCGTTGCGTCAAGCGAGACGCCGGTGGTCGGATCACGGCTTGGTCGCGTGGGACGTCTGTTTGGCGGGGCCAAGAGTGGGCTCTTGTCTGCGGTGGGCCGGTCAGGCCGAAATGGCGAGAGTCTCCGCACCGAAACGGCGGCAAGTGGGGTACAATCAGATATCGCAGCGCAGGAGGCGACTGGGGCGGCGCAGGGCGAAATGGGGGGGTATACTGGTGACTCGGACGAACCGGATGTGCTGGATTCGTCTGACGATACATCGATTCAAGCCGCCGCGAGCGAGCGCGGCCTGACAAACCCGCAAAGCCACGACCGCCTGGACGGCGACATGCCTACTCCCCCAATCTCACAGGATGCGACCGCGAACTCCGCTGAGCCTGATCTGCTCAGTCAGGCCGCCGGTCCGCTCCAGGGTCTCGATCGATTGCAGAACGAGTTGAAGCAGGCGCGGGAGGAATTGAATAATCTTCGCAACAAGGGCACGGGGTCCTCACCGACCATCGGCTCCGTAGACTCGCAGCGAGAGAAGCTGGATCAACGGGCGATCGAGCTTCGCGAACGTGTCGTCCGCGCGCAACAGGCGCTGGATGAGCGAGCCAAGAAATTGCGGACCACGCTCACCGAGGAACGCGAGAAACTCAAGGCCTATCACGCGCAGCTACAACGCAAACAGCGACAGCTGGAAGAGGCGTCGCGAAACCAGAAAGTCGCCGTCGAGGGCGAACTTGCCAAGCAGCGCGATCTTGTCGAAGCCGAACGGACGGAGTTGGATCGCCGCCGGATTCAGCTTGATGCGTTGGAGGCCGACCTGCGCGATCAGTCGCGACAGGAAGTCACCAAGCGTCGCAAGGAGTTGGAAGCCGCGGTTGAGAACCGCCTGGCCGAATTGCAGAAAGAGTTCGAAGTCCGCCAGATTCAGTTGGACGCCAAAGAACGGGCCTTGTCGGAAAAAGAGGCCGGCGTCGAACAGATCATCCAAAAACGGCTCATGGATGTAAAGCATCAGTCGTCGCAGTGGCAATTGCAGCTCGAAGAAAAAGAGCGGTCGATACAGATTCGCGAGCAGCAGTTGCAACATGCCGCGGCGAATCGGCTGGACCAAGTCCGCCGCGATGCGGAATCCTATGAGCAGGAGTTGCTGGCCCGCGAGCGAGAACTGAACGACAAAGAAGCCCAGATGGCGACGGCGATCGATGCGCGAATCGCCACGCTCGAGCGCGAGCACGCCGAACGACAGGCCGAATACGACGCCAAGCTTCGCAATCTCTTCGAGCGGGAAGGTCAACTCAATCGCGCTCACGAAACGCGGATGAGCGAGCTTCGCCGCGAATGGGAAACGCGCGAACACGAATTCCAGCAGAAAGTACAAACGCTGGCCGATCAGGAAACGCGCCTTCGCCAGGAGATGGAGCAGAAACGAGCCGAATTCGACCGCGAGGCGGCTCAGCGGCAATCAGATTTCGAGAACAAACTGCGGCAACTGGCCGAACGAGAAGAGACGCTTCAGGACGCGGTGAACGCCCGGCTGGAGCAAGTCAAACGCGAGGCCGCGGCGAAGGCGGCTGAGTTCGACGCTCGCGAGCGGTCCATTCGGGACCGCGATTCGGAACTGCAGGAAGCGGCAAACGTTCGCATTCTGGAGATGCGCCGTCAGGTCGAACTGAAGTCGGTCGAGTTGGAAGCCCTTGAGCGCTCGCTGACCAAGCGCGAGTCTGACCTGGAATCGGTCGTCAAGGAACGCATCGAGGAAATGCAGCGGGCGCTGGCCGAGAAGCGCGCCGATGTCGAGCGTCGCGAACGCGCCATTGGTGAGGCCGAAGGCGATCTGAAGGGTCGCCGGGAAGCGTTCGAGAAGGCGCGCGAAGCTCGCGAAGCCGAATTGAAAGCAAAGGCCGAGGAATACTCCGAACTCGCAAAACTCTACGGCGACAAATCAACAGCCGAAGCGACTCTTGCCGGCCGCCGCGCCGAGTTGGAATTGCGTCAGGAAGAAATCGCCCGGCGAACCGACGACATCGAATCACGGGAGCGGCGCCTTCGCGAATGGCAGCATCGCTTGGAGAGCATGGAGCCGTCGCTGGAGACGAGCCGGCTCGAATTGCAGCGACGCCAGGCCGCCGCCGAGCACGCGGAGAAGTCGAATCAACAGATCGCGGAACAATTGTCCGAGCGATCGGAGTCCATTCGAAAGCAGACCGACGATCTGTGCCGCCGCGAAGATCAGCTCCGAACACGCATCGATGAGTTGAATCGCAGCGAGTCGACGCTGCGGCAGCAGCACGACGAGGTGCTGCGGCTCAAGCGCGGCATCGAGGATGAATCCGCGCGGCTCAAACAGGAGCGCGACCGCTACGCCGACCTTGAAAAGGGCTGGCAGGAGCATGAAAAGCAACGGGCCGCTCTTCTGGAAAAGACGAGCGAGATCACCCATCGCGAGTCGGCGCTAAAGCAGCGCGAGGCCGAACTCTCCGGCGAGATCGCCAAGGCAGAGCATGCCGGGCGAGAGCTTGCGTCAGCACGCCAACGATTGGATGCCGAACGCGCGGACCTTGCGACGCGAGAAGAGGCGATTCGCCAGGAATCGGCCCAGATCAAGCGAACGGAAGAGGAAGTCACGCGGATTCGCGGCGAGATCGACCGCGATCGCGTGAAGCTCGTTGAAGCGCAGACGGCCCACGCCCAGATCGTCGCGGCCGGTGAGCGCCGGCTTGAAGAGATTGCCCGGCAGCACAGCGAATTGGCCGAGGCCCGGTCCGCCCTACAGATTGCGCAAACACAACTCCAATCGGAACGCTCGGCGCTTCGTTCGGAACAGACCGCGTTGCAGCAGGAGCGACAGCGCCTCGCCACTGATCGCTCGACCTTGGAGCGCGACCGCCAATCGCTGGATGAACAGATTGCTACGGTTCAACGCGATCGAGATGAAATCGGCGCAAAGAAGGCGCAGCTTGAATCGGAACTCGCCCGCCTTGAGCGCGATCGCATCTCGTTGAAGGATCGCGAGCGAACCGTTTCCGAGCAGAAAACGCGCCTCGATTCGGCCCAAAGTGAGATTGAACAACTCCGCATCGAGCTGGGTAAGCGGACCGACGAGACGGACGAAATGCGTCGCGTCCTGTCGGAAAAAGCCGAGCGGATGCGCATGCGAAAGGCGCGCCTCGCAGAGGACGCTGCGCTTGTTGACACCAAGATCAAGCAGTTGAACATCGAGCTGGAAGCGGTCCGCCTCGAACGATCCACGATTGCCGAGGAGCGAATGGCCCTCGATGAGCGAACAAATGCGTTCGAATCGGAACGCCGAAGCTATGACACGCAACGCAACGAACTGACCAGCGGCCAGGCCGGTTTGGAACAGGCCCGGGTCGCGTTTGTCGAAGAACAGCAGCGCCTCGCCGATCGAGAGGCACGGCTCACCGAACGCGGTAATCAGTTGGAAGCCTTCGGCATTCGACTCAAGACCGAATACGCCGAACTGCAGAAGCAGCGGGCCGAACTGGTCGAAGTCGAGGCCCGCGGCGAGGCCCACGAAAAACTCGCAGCCCTGCTCAAGCAGGCCGAGGCACGCGAGTCGGCCGTCCGCGAACGAGAACAAGCATTGTCTGCGCAGGAGCGTGCCTTGTCCGCGGTTGCAGCGGAAGTCTCCGCGGCCGAGGAGGAGATCAAACGCAAATCCAAGAGTGTCGATTCCCGCTCGAAGGAACTGGAGCAGGAAATTCGGGCGTTGGACAAACAGCGCCGCGAATTCCAGAACCTGACGGACGAACAGCGCGGCGAGTTGTCGCATCTGCGGCGGCAGGCCGAGTTGGAAATCGCCCGCGAGCGCGACAAACTGCGCGAACAGGGGCAGGAGCTGGAGATTGCCTTCGCCCGTCAGCGCGATGCCATCGACACCGAGGGCGAGCAGCGCGACGAGATGACCATTGGCGAGATGCGTCGTCGGGTGGAGGCCAGCCTCGCCGAACGGCTGGCGGAAGTTGCCCGCAAAGAAAAGCAAGTCGAAGAACGCTGCGAAAAGCGCATCGCCGAAGTCGAACGCGACATTGAGCAACGGCTGGCGCAGCTGTCCGAGGAAATCAAGAAACAACGCGAGCGGGCCGAGCGAGACCTGCATGCGGAGTTGAGCGTTCCCGCGACACCGACGGAACACAAAACGCAACCGATCCAATTGCAATCGATGGCGGAGGCCGATTCCGGTTTTGTGGAATTGAGCCAATCGACCGAACTTGATGAGAAAATCGCCATCGCCACGGCTGCCGTGGATCAAGTTTTGGCGAAGCCAATTCCCGATGAGTCGATCACCATTCCGCCGGTCGATGCACCCAAGGACGCTGCGGAAACAGCGCCGGCGGTCGATGACCGTGTCTGGCTGGATGAATCGGCCGTCGATCTGCACGAGCCGGTCGGCGAGATGACGAACTCCGATTTCGTCATGGTCGCGGATGAGGACGCTTATGAGTCGCCGGTGGCCGCGGCGAGCCGCACGGGCGTTCGACCATGGAAACGAGTCGCCGTTACCTTCGGAATCTTTGTGCTCGCCATCGCAGTCGGCGGATTGGCCGGCACCGCTTATCTCTATTCACCAACCGGCGATGTCGAAGTACGCAGCGTCATTCGGCCTGCGTCGGGCGATTGCCGCAATGTCTCGGAACATCTTGCCGCCATCACTACCGAAACCGTTCTGGGCGAAGCCACGCGTCGCACCGGGTCGGATATGCAGGCGATGATTCGCGACCATCGACTCACCATCGCGCCGGCACCAGAAGGCAATGCATTGCTTCTGGCGGTCAATGCGACCTCTAGTCAACGGGCAGCGGCCCAAGGCTGGTTGGATGCGATCGCCACGGCCTATCAGGCATCGCTTGCAACGACGACCGAGTCGAAGGAGTCGGTTGATCAACGTGTGGCCGCACTTGAAACCGAGCGAACCGAAAAGCAGGAGGCGCTTGAGGCCGCACGACGCGAGATGGAACGACTTGAGTCGTCTGCCGCAGACCGGGTTGACCCAAGCGAACTCCAGACGATTCGCGACCGCCGTGAGAATCTAAAGATCGAACTGGGCAAGGCCTTGTCCGCGGTCGGCGAGTTGAAGGCCAAGCTACAGGCATTCGAAAGCGAGCCTGCCCCGAGCGGGCCGGTCGTGCCGTCGGAGGCCCAACTGGCAGAGGCATACGAGGGCGACACTGAGCTTCGCCAGGCCATGGAACATCAACGGACGAAGTCAGTTGAGTTGCACGCTCTGCTACTCGCATCAATGGCCAAGTCGCAGGAACCGTTTGATGGCTTGCTGAAGTCAATTGACTCCTGGCTTGTCGAGATTCGAAAACAACTTGAGACGCAGAGCGACAAGGACATTAAGAAGGAGCTGGAACTCCTCGCCGTCGATGTGACGGACTATTTGCAGCAGGCTCGCGGCTTCGAGTCTCATTGGAATGAACTGAGGCCGAAGGTCGAAGCATGGCATGTTGGAATCGATCCAACGGCGCTGAGTGAATATCAGAAGCAGGCCGAGACCCTCATCCGGGACTTCCACGCCAAGAGTCGCAACACCTTTGCCGAGGCGGCCAAGAAGGCGGATGACCTCAGCCGGAGCGGTTCGGAAATGGCGCAGCGGCGCGTCTTGCAGAGCACCATGACCCGATTTGCTCATGACAGTCTCGCCGCGAGAAATACATGGACCATTGCGGCACGCAGCGTTGTGCCTCGCTATGAGGTTGAACTAAAGGCACTGTTGGCGGCGGTTGCAGATGTCGCGCCGAGAATCGCAGAACGCCAGAATCACCACCGCGAGCGAGTTGCCGAGCAGTTGATGAAGACCCGTGCCGATGAACATCACGCACGATACGAGCGGCTAAAGGCCGAGTTGGAGGCCGCCAATCGACGACACGAGCAGCTCTCGGACGACTTCCTGAAGATCGACAAGGCCGCAGCCGCATCGACCGTATCTTCAGCGACGATTGAACACAATCGTCAGGCAATTGCAGCGGCCCGTCAGAAAGCGTCGGACCTTGAATCGGCTATTTCGACATTGGGTGAGAACATTGAGTCGGCACGAACAACGCCGATCGGAAGCGTGCGCCGCGCCGGGGCGATTCGATATGACCGGCTCGGCACCTCTGAATCGCCGATGTTCGACATGACCAAGGCGCGACAGGCCATTGCGCTCGGGGCGGTTGTTTCGTGTCTCTTCGTTGTCTGCGTCTGGATTCTGAATCGAAGCCGGCCGCGCCCCGCGACGACGCGAGCGTGATGGCACATTCCACTTCATCACAAAGGCACTGATCACACCATGATCCGCGTCATGATCGTGGCGACGGACCTGGAGCTTGGCGGTTTGCCGCTACGGCTTGTCCGCCTCGCGCCATACCTTCGGCTCGCGGGCGTGGAGCCGATCATCGGGTGTCTGGCGCGTCCCGGACCGGTGTCGGCCATGCTTGAAAACGCCGGTTTTTCGACGTTTTCCAGCGATGCCGCCGGTCGATTTGATGTGTCGTGTTTACGACGTTTGGCGTCGCTCGTGCGCCGATTCAATCCGGATGTGCTGCAGGGGGCGTTGTTTCACGCGAATCTGGCGGTGCGAACGGTGGGGCGGTGCGATCGCGCCAGGCCAATCGTGACATCGACGGTCACAATCGAGATTGAGCGTCGATGGCACCGGATAAGCGAGTCGCTGACGGCGGGGATGTCTGATCTGCATGTCGCGAACTCCAACGCCGTAGCGGCGCATCTCGTGGATGAGCTTGGGTTTCCTCCGGATCGAGTCACCGTGATTCCAAATGGCGTGGACGCCGACGCTATCGGCGCGGCGGTACCGGTCGATCGCGCTGCATTCGAATTGCCCACCGACGAGGCCTTGCTCGTCTGGGTGGGGCGCATGGACCCGGTGAAAGACCTGACGGCGCTGGTGGACACCGTGCACACATTACGCGCTCACCGACGAGTACGCCTCGTGCTCATCGGCGATGGGTCGGAGCTTGGTGCTGTCGAGCGTCGGATCGAGGAGTGTCAACTGAATGGCATCGTTCGATCCATCGGCTGGCAACGGGATATTGCCCCATGGTTGCGCGCCGCGGACGCGCTCGTGCTCACGTCGCGAACGGAGGGCTCGCCGAATGTTGTGTTGGAGGCGATTGCGGCAGGGTGCCCGGTCGTTGCGAGCGATCTTCCGAGTTGCCGGGAGTTGGTCACCAGTCGGTGCGTGGGGCAGTTGTGTCGTGTGGGTGACACAGTGGACTTCGTCCGGGGGATTGAGGCGGTGCTGTCCGGGGGGCTCCGCACCTCTGGTGCTGCCGATCGGCGGGCCGTTCTGAGTCGTCACCGACTTGATGCCGTGGGCCGGCAGTGGAGAGACCTCTACGATTTGGTGCTATCGCACAAATAGCCCGATAATGCCATACTGTGAATTCTGTGGGAAGCTGAAGGGCATTCGCCACAAACTTATTCCCTGTCGAAACTTCTAAGCGGCAGACTGTTTCGCCGAAAAAAAGTTGGAGAGAATTGGTTTTCCGCTTGCAGTCGAGGTGGGGCTCTGTGTAGAGTAAGCCCATGAAGTGGGGATTGGTGGGTAACGCCAATCCCTTAGGAAAACCATGGTTTTCACCGGCAACTACGAGCACACCATCGATGAAAAAAATCGCCTCGCAATCCCGGCCAAGTTTCGAAGCCGTTTGGATTCCGAGCGCGATGGTCGATGTTTCGTGCTCGTCCCGGGGCAATCGGAAAACACCCTTTGGATCTATACGGAACGCGGCTTCGAAAAGATCGCCGAACGTTCCGAACCGACTTTCACCCCCAGCAAAGACCGTCTTCGCTGGGAGCAGATGTTCTATTCCAGCGCCGAGACCCTTGAGCCCGACACGCAGGGGCGGATCGTCATTCCGCCGAGGATGCTGTCGCGGGCGGGTCTTGGACGCGAGGTGGTCATCTGCGGCGTCCGCGACCATTTGGAGATCCGCCGTCGGGATGAGTTCGACCGGGAGCTTGAGGGCTACTGGGCCGACCTCCGGCAGCAACAGTCGCAGGAGCCGAGTGATTCATGAGTGCGGCAACTGCCCGCAGTGCGGGCAGTCAACCTGACCAACGGGATGATGCGTGGTCGTCCCGGAGGTGGGTAGTTTCGAGACTGGCGGCGGAAGGAGACTCGGATGAGGGCCTCCTTTCGCCCGCCAACTTCGAAGCCAATAGCAGTTTGTTTGGCGCATCTCGCGAGGCTTCACGGATGAAGTGCCCGCGGGCAGCGCGAGTGGAAAGCGTCGTTGAACCCCAACCCCGCTGACTCGACCGTTTCCGTCGTGAGGGCAGCCATTGCTCAGCCCGATCGATCTCGCTCCCCCGAGGAGCAGCGATCGCTCGCCGTGGGGCTGATGGATTTGCAAGCCAGATTGCGGGCGGTGCGATCGTGGGGCGGCCAGTTCGCCGGTGTGGAGACATCGGAGTATGTGGCCGCGTTGGAGAACGCGGCGCAATCGGGCGGCATCGTGGCGTCGCCTGATCACCAACGCGTTGAGGCGCACCGGCTCGCCAGGGATGGGGAGACCGGGCGCCATTTTTTCATACCAGACGAAAAAACGGCGTCCCGACGGATCGCGTCGTGACGCCGTGATTGGGCCATTTACTCAGGATTGAACTTACGGCTTCGCGCCGGGCCGCTTCGTCGGCTCATCCTTACCCTTGTTCGTCCAGCGACGGGCAGTGTCCTTCATGGATTTCGGCGGCGAGACCTGCGGCACCTCAAATCCCATGAATTCGCGGCGCTTGCGAGTTTCACTCGTGTTGATGTTGAACTGCGCATCGCGCTTGGAAATCAGACCCTCGCTGATCTGGCCGTCACCATTGGCCGACCACATCAGGATCGGTTCGCCCATCGGAATCGGCGTTGAAGGGTCGGCCCACGTGTGGAACGTCTTACCCCAGGACGTGATGAATCCAACAAATGCGTCGTCGCCCATCTTTGGCATATCGGGCGCTACAAGCTGCCCCGAGAGGATTTCATACGCATGCGGGTGCCAGTATTTCTTCTCATCGCTCGGGAGTTTCTGGTACAGCTCGTCGTTGATGATGTACTCGGTACCGAGCAGCTTCGAGTTCGGGCCGCGAGAATCGAACACCGCGCACTGGTGAATGTCGCCGATCGGCGAGCAATAGTGGTGCGCCTCGACCTGGAACTTGGCGTCTTTCTTGCCGACGTGGAAGGCACAAAGATACAAACCCATCTTCTCGACCGGTGCCCAGTTAACCGGGTCTTTCTGACCACCCTTGTGATCATCGCCCTGAACCGTCGTAAGGGTCGACCAAGTTACGGCAACTGCCAGACAACAACCGATGACGATGCAGCCTCGTAACAGGCCGTTTTGACGCGGGATCATTTGTACTCCTTTTGATACTTATTCACGGTTCCGCGAAATCGCGAGCCGACACACGCTGCCGCCTCGGTGCGACGCAACCGTATTAACGCATGGGCGAGTACGTTACGACGGCCAAATGCCTGTCGCAAGTCTCCTGTTGCCTGAGCGTCTCGTTCCTTACCATGGCGTTATGGCCGCACCACGTCGGAAGTCCGCCGGCAAGTCAAATGAATCACCGGGGAGCCCCCGTTCGTCGGAAGCCCCTGCCCGCTGGAATGCAGTGATCATTCTTGCGGCAGGTTTCATCGCCTATCTGCCGAGCCTCAATGGCCAGTGGCTTTTTGATGATTATCTTCAGATCGTAACCAACGGGCGGATTCGCGATCTCTGGCATCTGTCCGAGTTTCTCAAAGACACGCGCCCGGTTGTGGACTTCTCGTTTGCGGCTAATTTCGCCGTGCACGAACTGTGGATTCCCGGCTATCACACTGTCAATCTGCTTGTTCACCTCTTGAGCGCCTTGGTGCTCTATGGGTTGGTATGGCGGACACTCTTGACCCCGGCCATTTCGCCGGACCTGGGGATGGCCGCCCAATCCATCGCGTTGCTCGCGTCGTTGCTGTGGGTGGTTCACCCGCTCGGCACGCAGGCCGTCACGTATGTCGTTCAACGAGCGGAGTCCATGATGGCCTTGTGCTATTTATGGACTCTGTATTGTCTGAATCGAGCGGCCGGCCCTCGGTCAGCGGTTGCATGGGGCTGCGCAGCTATTCTGGCGTGTTGGGTGGGAATGGGTTGCAAGGCCGTCATGGTCACGGCGCCGGCCGTCGCCCTCCTTTACGACCGCATTTTCCTGGCACCGTCAATTCGTGCGTTGATTCGGCAACGATGGTGGCTCCACTTGGCGCTTTGGTCATCGATTGTCGTGCTGTGGATTGTCGGAGTCATCGGAGGCTTGTATCAAGAGGAGCAGGGCGGTGGAACGACCGTCGGCTTTGCCATGGAGGGGATTTCGCCGGTTACCTACGGTTTGACTCAGTTGGGGGTGATACCTCACTACCTTCGGCTGTGCTTCTGGCCCTATCCAATGTGCCTCGATTATGGGTGGCCATTGGCTCGTTCGATTTCAGATGTTTCGTTTGGTGCCGTGGTGGTATGCGGACTCGTCCTCGCGACGGTGTGGTTGATGATCAAGCGGCCAGTCATTGGGTTCCTGGGGGCGACTTTTTTCCTGATCCTCGCGCCGACGTCGAGCATCGTGCCCATCAAGGATCTTGCCTTTGAGCATCGCATGTACCTGCCGCTTGCCGCAGTAACCGTCGCCATGGCAATTGCAGCGCATCGGTGGATCGGACGGCCGGCGCGGGTCGCCCTCACCATCGTGATTACGCTGGCGTTCGTGATTGTCTCAGTGAATCGCAATCTGCTGTACGGAAACCCGGTGGAGCTTTGGAGGCAAAACGTCGCTCAGACGCCTCAACACCATCGTCCATTAAACGCCTTGGGATATGCGCTGCTTCGAGCGGGCCAGCCTGCTGAAGCGGAGGTGAGACTCAAGGAAGCACTGCAACTGGCCCCGAACTTTCCGGGGCCGTATGCCAATCTCGGTATGGTCTATTGGTCGCAGAAGCGATTCGCGGAGTCGTTGCCCTTTTTTGAAAAGGCTATGGCTCTCAGCCCGAACGAATTCGGTGCCGAGTTTTTCTATTGTTATGGCACCGCGCTGCTCGAACTGGGGCAACGAGAAAAGTCCGTTGAGATGCTCCGTCAGGCGGTAGCAATTTACCCCGACTATCCCGAGGCCCAGTACAACTTCGGAAACGCATTGCTCGACTGCAAACGATATGAAGAGGCGGTGATCGCGCTTCGGCATGCCATTCGATTACGCCCCGCAACGGTCGAAGCCCATGTCAATCTCGGCCTCGCCTATGACCGATGTGAACGAATCAATGATGCAATTGCAGCATACATGGAAGGCCTGAAGGCCCTGCCCCCGGACTCCCGCACGGATGCAGCGTTTAAGTGCCGTTACAATTTGGGACTTTCGCTGATCAAGGCAGGCCTTACAAAAGAGGCAGCAGAAGTCCTAAAGGCTGCTGTGATCATTCGCCCAGACCACACCGGGGCCGCTGCTGCGCTGCAATCGGTCACCAAGCCCGCCCATCCGTCAAAATAAACTTGGAAATCGTCTCTTCCTGACTTTCGTATGGCCCACCCAAGCCAGTAGGATGATGTTTAACGATAACATTCGCCGGGTGCTTTAGGGGAAGGGTGGAGAAGCGCGTTGTTATCCATTTCCCTAACGCAAGTTGGCGAGCGCGCGCATGGCAGGATGGCATGCGTTTCAGGAGCATCTCCATGACTCTCAGGAAGTCTCTCGCGGTCATTGGTCTGGCCTTGATGGTTTCGGCGCCGGCTTACGGCGAAGTGAAACCGATTCGATTCAAGAGCGAACAACTTTCGGTGGTCAAGCGATCTGCCGACGAATTGAAAGCACATTTTGCCGAACTGACTGATCGTGCCGCCACCGGCACCAAACATGTCATTATGCAGTTCGAGCAACCGGTAACGGATGAGCTTCGGACGAAGCTGAATGCCGCCGGTGTGACACTTGCCGACTACCTCGGCTCAAACGGCTTTTTCGCGTCCATTCGACGCGAGCAGTTCAACGTTGATTTGCTCGCTGCAATGCCGGAATTGCATGGCGTTGCGGATATCCAACGGGTTCACAAATTGCACAGCGACCTGTTCTTCAACGTCGTCCACGACTGGATGGTGGTCGGCGTGAAGCCTCAAGATCCTGCCAAACCCGAAGCGCCCTCGGACGAAAGCGGTCGAGCCGCCAACGACCCGACGGTTGGCGTGTACGTGAAGTTCCATGCGGATGTCTCAATGGATGACGTCGCTCGGCAGACAGTCCACCTCCATGGCGGCATGATTCGATCACGTATTGACGAAGTGCGCGTAATGGTCGTCGAGTTGCCATACAGTCAGATCAAGCCGCTATCCGATGAGGATGGCGTGGCATGGATTGAGCCGCCACTTCCCGGCTTGTCGGAATTGAATTCGGAAAACCGCGTCATCACGCAGACGAACACGGTACAGGCAGCTCCGTATAGCCTGACCGGCACCGGCGTTGGCGTCATGGTGTATGACGGTGGTCGCGTCCGAACGACGCACCTGGATTTCCAGGGGCGAGCTCAGATCGGTGCAGGTGAGCTGGCCTGTACTCCTGTCAGCGATCACTCGACGCACGTTGCCGGCACGATCGGCGGCGCCGGCGTGGCGGTTGCGAATAACAAGGGCATGGCCCCCGGCGTTTCGATTGTCTCGTACGGGTTGAATCAGGGTGGTGGATGCAGCCTGAGCCAGGGCTTTCTCTATACCGATCCCGGCGACATCAACGCCGATTATGGCGAGGCCATCAACACATATGGTGCAGACGTTGCCAACAACTCCATCGGCACGAATACGGCCCCCAATGGTTTCCCCTGTTCATGGGAGGGCGACTACGGTGTCACCGATACGGTCATTGACGCCATTGTACGGGGCAGTCTCAGTGCCGGTGCGCCATTCCGAATTGTCTGGGCGAACGGTAATGAACGTCAGACATCCGCTTGCAACGATCCGAATGTCCCAGTCGGCTATCACAAAACCGCTCCCCCGGCGTGCGCGAAGAACCACATCACCGTCGGAGCACTGAATGCCAATGATGACTCCATGACCAGCTTTTCGAGTTGGGGTCCGGCCGATGACGATCGCATGAAGCCGGACATTTCGGCTCCCGGTTGCCAATCGAATGGTGACGGCGGTGTCACGTCGTGCGCCTCAAGTAGCGACACGGGGTACTCAGTTAAGTGCGGTACATCCATGGCCAGCCCAACGGTGTGCGGACTATCAGCGTTGCTTTTGGAAGATTTTCGTGTTCAGTTTCCTGCCCGGCCGGATTTCCGTAATTCGACGCTCAAGATTCTCCTTGCTCACACGGCAGTCGACCTCGGCAATCCTGGCCCAGACAACCAGTTTGGATACGGCTCGGTGCGGATCAAGGACTGCGTTGATTACATGCGGACCGGGAACTTCAAGGAAGGTTCCGTCGCAAATGGCGGAGTCGATACGGTTTTCGTTGTCGTGGGTCCGACGGACAACGTCCTGAAAATCACGCTGGCGTGGGACGATCCTCCCGGAACGCCGAACGTCAGCCCTGCGCTGATCAACGACCTCGACCTTGCGGTATTCGACCCGTCAAACAACCAGCGATTCCCGTGGACGCTCGGCGGATTGGCGAATCCAAGCGCTCCTGCGGTGCAGACTCAGAAGAATGCCGTTGACAACATCGAGCAGGTGTATGTCGCCAGCCCGCCCCCCGGCGTCTATCGCGTCGAAGTTCGCGGCTTCAACGTGCCGAGCGGCCCCCAGCCGTTCTCACTTTGCGCATCGCCCTTGCTTGTCAACTGCTCGGATGCCGGCACGATCGGCCTCGATCGCTCGAAGTATCCGTGCAGTGCGACTTCCACCATCACGGTCGTCGATTGCGACCTGAACACCGATGACATGGTTGCCGAGACGGTCAATGTGACGATTGCATCCACGACCGAACCGGGCGGAGAAATTGTCACCCTAACGGAGACGGGGCCGCTGACGGCCTTGTTTCAGGGAAGCATCAATCTGGCGACAACCGACAGCGCCGGCGTTCTTCATGTCGCAAACGGCGATACGGTCACGGCCACCTATATCGATGCCGATGATGGCATGGGCGGCTTTAATGTGAACGTCACATCGAACGCAGTCGTCGACTGTGCGCCCCCGGTTATCTCAAACGTCCAGACGACCAACATTCAAGCCCGCAATGCAACCGTCACGTTTACGACCGACGAGTCGGCCAAGGGCACCGTTCGCTGGGGCACGAGCTGCGGCTCACTCCCGAACAGCGCCACCGAGGCGGGCTTCGGCACGAATCACAGCATTGTGATCTCCAGCCTCAGCCCGAACTCGACGTACTTCTACGCCGTGGATGCCGTCGATACGGCCGGCAATGCCTCAAGTGATGACAATGGCGGCGCGTGCTACTCGTTCATGACGCCGAACATCCCCGAATTGTGGACTCAGATCTTCCCCGGTGCCGAGGCCGCAAACGACCTCGATAACAAGATGATCCTATTCACACCGGATCCGGGTATCAGCCACTATAAGGCTTGCACGTTTAACATCTCATCGCTTCCGACCGATCCGAGCGGCGGCACGCCGATTACGACGTGGTCCGGTTCGACGGACGACGGCACTTTCCTGTTAACTGTCGGGAGTGCTCAGACCGTCAAACTCCACAATGTATCTTATGGTAGCTTCTGGGTTTGCACGAACGGCAATCTGACATTTGCTTCCGCCGACACGGCATTCGGTGAATCCCTGGCTGGCCACTTCTCGCAGCCTCGAATATCTGTCTTGTGGGACGATCTTAATCCGGGTACGGGCGGACAAGTCAGCTTCAAACAAATGGCCGATCGCATCGTTGTGACTTGGCTCGGCGTGTTTGAATTCAATACGACGAGCCCCAATACGTGCCAGATTGAATTGTTTTTCGACGGCCGGATTACGCTGAGTTGGTTGACGTGCTCGTCGGCAGACAATGTCGTGGGCCTTTCGCCGGGTGGCGGATTATCGCCTGATTTCTTCGAAAGCGATTTGTCGAATCAATCAGGATTCTGTATCTCGCAACCAATTCTGCTTCCTCCAGGTGCTTTGAACAGTTTGGAAACGGTGGATACCTACGCCAACAAGGATATTTCATTGCTTGGTGCCGATCCCAATGGCGATCCCATTACCTTTGTCGTGCTGTCCCTGCCTGCGTTTGGCACGTTGACCGATCCCAATGCTGGACAGATTACAAGCGTGCCGTATTCGATTCCGGGCGGCCTCAATGGCGTTCGCTATCGGTCGCTTTGTGGTTATGTCGGTGCTGATTCCTTTACCTTCAAGGTGACGGCCAATGGCGACGATTCGAACACCGCGACGGTGTCGATCAATGTCATTCCGTTGCTCGCCGTGACGTTCTCAGACGACTTTCCGAACCTGACCTTCGACAACACGAAGTGGGTTTCGACCTCGGCCACGATCGACACGCTCGGGACTGCCGAGCCCAGCGCTCCCAATTCGGCCCGCTTCAACGGCGATCCGGACGGCAGCGATGAGATCGTCAGCAAGGTGTTTAATATGTCCGCCGAGAGCGCAGTGAAACTCACGTACTGGTACGAGCAGCGCGGTGGCGGTGAAAGCCCCGATGCGGCAGACGACCTTATCGTGGAATACCTCAATTCATCGGCAGCATGGGTTGAAATTGACCGACAGCTCGGCAGCGGGCCGGATCAGACAACCTACACCAAGCGTGAATTGCTGCTTCCGGCCGGCGCCTATCATGCGGCCTTCCAGTTCCGGATTCGCAATACCGCGACAGCCGGTGCGTTTGACGACTGGTTCGTGGATGACGTCAGCCTTTCGACGGCGGTCAGCTTCCCCGTATGCTCGTGCGTTCAGAAGGGCGACGTGGACTTGAACGGCGTCATTGACGGACGTGATGTGTCTCGATTCGTTCAGGTCGTCATGGATCCGAACCTCGGCAACGTGGACGAAAAGTGTGCCGCGGATTGCGACAGTAGCCTTGCCCTGAGTGTGGCGGATGTCGATCCGTTCGTTACGATTCTGCTAAGCCAGCCGTAACGAATCGATTTGGCGTTAAGTTCATTACCGGCCCCGTGTCGTTTATCTGGCGGCACGGGGCCGGTTTTTTTTGTTCCTGGGGCGGCCCAATCGCAGCAAAGCTTCGGGTCCGAAAAACCGGGCCATTGGCTTGAATGGGAGGGGGCGATCGGATAGACTAAGGGGTAGTTAGGAGAGGGAATATCAAAGTGAAGAAGCACACCATCGCGATTGCGCTATTGATTTGCGTTGCTCTGGCGGCAGAGTCCGTTTCTGCGACGATCATCAATCTCGCGCCTTCAAGAGACAACACACTCTACGAAAACGACGCCGGCGATACCAGCAACGGAGTCGGCGAGCATCTTTTCGCCGGAAACACAGGGTTTGAAGAATTGCGCCGCGCGTTGATGGCCTTTGACGTCGCCGGCTCAATCCCCGCCGGATCGACCATCAACTCGGTGAGCCTCACCTTGAACATGTCCCGCTGTGGACCGACTTGTGGCACATCGGTCCCGATGGATCTGCGCCGCCTTGAAGCCGATTGGGGCGAGGGGCTCTCCGATGCCGGTGGGCAGGAAGGTATCCCCGATGTTGCCCAGTTGGGTGACGCTACTTGGCTGAACAATTTCTACGGATCGTCGGACTGGACCAATGCCGGTGGCGATTTTAGCGGCACTGTCAGCGGCTCGCAGGTCGTTACCGACCTCGGCGTTTATACATGGGCGTCCACCTCCCAAATGGTCTCCGACGTTCAATCATGGCTCGATGCACCCGGCGGCAATTTCGGTTGGATTTTGCTGGGCGGCGAAGATGTCTCGTTCACCGCAAAGCGATTCGATTCGCTTCAGAATGCAAACCCAGAGAATCGTCCGGTACTGTCGATTGACTACACGCCGATTCCAGAGCCATCCACCGTGCTTTTCGTAGCAGCAGGCGCCCTCGGCGTCTTCCGACTTCGTCGCCGACGCTTGAACTAGGCTCTGTCTGAAAACCCTTTGAATGTCCGATCTTCATGATAACGACATGG
>CAZSBF010000040.1:0-36087 GCA_964605185.1 uncultured Planctomycetaceae bacterium | reverse complement strand
CGGATCAGTGGAGGCGCCGTGTCGCTCATCAGCGCGCCGCGCCCGCGCGGCCCTTATCGGCGTCTCCCGCCGAGGCCGTCCGGTGCCCACATTGCCGGCGATGGAACACTTTCGTCTTGAGCCAAACTACGAACGTACACCTGCCGCCGCCGTATTTGACCATGCGCTCCATCGTGATTCGGTGGACGGTCTTTCTCGCGATCTTTGTGGCCGCAAATCGACTCGTGCGATGGATCGACCTTCGCCTGTCCGATATCGACCGGCCGCCGTACTGGCCGATCGGCGTGTTGGAGTTATGTCGACCGAGCTTGAACACCTGTCTTGCCGCGGCCGGGTGTCTCGTACTGTTTTCGTTAGTGATCGCGCTCCTGGAACGGTGCCGCTATCGGATCATCCCCGTAATCACCGGCGGTCTCGCGCTCATTGTGGCGACGAACAGCCTGCACGGCATTTCGTCCGGCTTCGCCAAACCGATCGCCGGCGCGGATGGCCTGCCACGAATTCAGTACTACGACGATGCATTGCGGGTGGACAGCCCGATCGCATTCGTGAAAGGGTTCAACAAGGCGCAATCCTCGCTGCTGGACCACGCCCGCACCCATCCACCGGGCGCGGTGGTGTTGATCTACTCGCTCAATTCCCTCCTCGGCGACCCGGCGAGAATCGCTTTGACGCTCGCGATGATCAGTACCTTGACGATTGCGGCGGCCGTCTATTTCCTCGTCCGACGTGGGCAACCCGCTACTGAATTTCTACCGGGGTTTGTCACGTTTGCGGTTCTCTTGCTCCCCGCCGTGCAAATCTATGCACTTGCAAGCATCGACGCCGTTATTGCGGGCCTTGTCGCTGCCTCGATCGCGTTCTTCCTTTCTCCACGAACGGTTCCGTCGCTCATCGGATGCACAGCATGCCTTTTCATCGCGAGCACAATGACCTTTGCCGCACTCTTCCTGCCACCGGTGCTACTGGTGTCGGAATGGGTGAATCGTCGCCGATGGAATCGAACTGCCTGCGTCGTCGCTGTCACGGTGATTTTGCACCTGGGCGTGTTTTGCCTGACCGGGTTCGACTATGTGCAGGGGTTTCGAATGGCGGCGTTGTTGGAAAACCAAAACGGTTTTCGACTGCTTCATGAGCCGCTCTCATTCACCGTCACGCGCGTGGAGTGCATCGCCGAGATTCTTTTGTTCCTCGGACCGATCGCGATGGCAATGATTACGGGCTCACTTGCAACTCTGAGCCGTAGTGGTAAGGGGATTACGTTGGCAGCAATCACGACGCTTCTCGCCATGTTCGCGACCGGTGCATTTCACACCGCCGAAACGGCTCGGGCCTGCCTGTTCATCGTCCCATTCTTGGCAATGCCGATGATGGAGTGGTCCGCACGATGGTGCGTGACGGCCAATGTGCGTTGGCGTCTGGCGGCCTGCCTATTCGGCCAATCGCTGGTGATGCAGTTCTTTGGCGACTTCTTCTGGTAGCAGCAAACGGCTCAGCGGTAGTCAAAGAACCACTGGTGGAGAATGTCCTCGGTGATCTGTTCGAGCCCGTCGCAGGACCAATCGGCGATCCGTTCGCACGCCGAGCGATTTCGTGCCGACGGATGATGAGCATCGACCGTCACATGCAATGTCCGCAGCCCCGCGGCCTTTGCAGCCTGAACTCCGAGCAGGCTGTCCTCGATCGCCAGCACATCACCCGGCGTTAGGCCCGCCACGCTCTGCCCAACAAGTTCGCACGCACGACGATATCCAGCCGGATCTGGTTTCGAAAGCGGCACATCGTCGGCCGATACCACGATTGGCACGCTCGCCTTGAGATTGTGTTGGCTCAAAACCGCCTCTATCTCCGTTCGACGAGCCCCGCTGCAAATCGCCAACGCACGCTTGCCCACGGATCGTTCGATGAGTTCGCGAACACCCGGCAACAGTGGCAATCCGGCCGCGACCTTCGAACGATATGCCGCGTTTTTGGCGGACTGGATTCGCGCGCGATCGGCGTCAGTCCAGCCCAGTTTTCGATCTTCCGTAAACCGTCGCAGAAACGTCGCGTCGTTCAGGCCCAGATAAGTTCCGAAGTAGTCCTGCTCGCCGAATGCGATGCCTTCGCCGCGAAGCACGACTGCGAACGCCTGAAAATGCAGCGGCTCGGTGTCCGCGACGATCCCGTCAAAATCGAAAACGATGGCTCGAAGCATGGTCGCATGATAGCGAAAACTCGGACGAGGCCTCCGCGGGCCGCTTTATCAAGGGCATCCACCGACCGACAGCCCGTCCGATATGGACGCAACTGCGACGCATGTTCGGACGAAATGTACGCAGCCGTGCCGCGCGGGTTATAATTGGCAGGCGTAAATCCCTCCTTTTGGTGACCTCGCATGGCCGACGTGTTCCCATCTTCGATTGGCGGCGTTGCATCGATGCTCGATGCGCTCCATTGCGGGGCCGTCCTGCTTGATCGCTCCGGCACCATTCGATTGGCCAATGAGCGTCTCACCATCATGACCGGGCGGACGAAAAGCGAACTTGCCGGCCACTCCCTGACGTCGTTGTATTCCGTTGAGAAGGACCGCGACTTTATCGCATCGCGCCTCGCCGAGTTCGAGTCGACGTACGAGGGCGAATTCCACGTGCCCCGCGCCGATGGGTCGCTGCTCCCGGTGATTATCTCGGGCAGGCCGATTGGCGATGCCCCGCCGCTGAGCGACTATCGCATCGTCACGCTCGTCGATATCTCGGCCATGAAGAAAGCCGAGGCCGATCGCAGCGAAGAAATCGAAGTCATCTCCCGCCTGTCGGACACGGTGCTGGCACAGGCCCTCGATCTCAAACGGCATTCCGAGCAACTTGAGGCCCGCGTGCGCGAGCGAACGCGCGAATTGCACGAAGCCAACATGGAAGCGATCTACATGCTGGCCATCGCAAGCGAGGCGAAGGACTCAGACACCGGTGCCCACGTCCGTCGAATCGAGGCGCTCACCCGCTCCATCGCCGAGAAAATGGGAATCCCGACGAGTGAATCGGAACGGCTCGGCTATTCCGCCATCCTGCACGATGTCGGCAAGATGCTGGTCCCCGACAGTATTCTCAAGAAGCCCGGCCCGCTCGAATCACACGAGCGCGACATGATGAAACTCCACGCTGTCGGCGGCGAGCGAATCCTCTCGCGAAAGCCGTTTTTCGAGACGGCCCGGCAGATTGCCCGCAGCCACCATGAGAACTGGGACGGCAGCGGCTACCCAGACGGGTTGTCGGGCAGCGAAATCCCCATGGCCGCGAGAATCGTTCACCTTGCCGATGTCTACGACGCGCTGACGAACCAGCGCGTCTACAAGCCCTCCTGGACCCCGGAGGAAGCCATGCGCGCCATCGACGAAGGCAGCGGCCGCCTCTTCGACCCAGAGGTCGTTCGCGCGTTTAAGTCGCTGGTTGACTCCGGCAAATTCTCCGAGCTTCGAACTTAAGCCCGAGCTTCCGAAGTCACATTATTCAAGCACCGAAGAGGGCCAGAAATAGCGTACTCGCGACGTTGGCCACGAAATTGCTGATCAAGTCCAGCCAGAATCCAATGAATAGTTCAACAAACGGCATGTTCACACCTCACGATCGTGCGGGTGCATGAATGCACCACGGCACTTGGCAACATGCAATCTGCGTGCCGAAGCGAATCACTCAAACTGTGAAAGATGGGCGCGGTGAGAGCGTGTCGCTGGACTGAACTGCGGACTAATCCGCAGTCGCCGGAGTCTCCCGCCACAATTGGCTGTTATCTTCCCGAAAGAACGGGTCGCTGCCCGAGAATCGGCAGTTCATAGGCCGCCGGGTTGACGTGGCGGATGAAGTGCTCCACCCGGCCCGGCTCTTGTCGGCGAATGTGATCTTCAAACTCGTCGCGGAATTTTTCCACAATCGTTCGAATCGGAAACGCCGCGCCATCCGGCAGGCCGCAGATTGAGAGGCCGCCCATCATGCCCATGTTCTTCGTGACTTCGACGATTAAGTCGAGGTCGGCAATGCGCCCCGCGCCCGCGGCGATACGCTTGGCGATTTTGTAGAGCCAGTTCGTTCCTTCGCGGCATTGCGTACACTGCCCGCAGCTTTCATGTGAGTAAAAGCGGGTTATGTTGGCCAGCAAATGCCGAATATCCGCGTCATGCGGAATCACGATCGCACCGGCCGTCCCGAGACCTAGCAGGCCGTACTTGCGCACGTCGTCGAAGTCGAGTTTGCAGTCGAGTTCCTTTTCCGTCAGGACGCCGACCGAGAGCCCACCCGGGATGCAGCCCTTCACCTTCTTGCCGTCAAGCATTCCCTGGCCGTAGTCGTCGCCGAAGATCAAATCGCGGCAGGACAAGCCCAGAGGCGCCTCAAAGCAACCGGGGCGTTTCACCGGCCCGCTGACGGTATACAACTTCGGCCCGGCTGAATTTTCGGTGCCGATGGATTTGAACCAGTCCACGCCGCGTTCCACGATGTGCGGCACGCAGCAGATCGTCTCGACGTTATTCACGACCGTCGGTCGGCGGAACAATCCTTCGATCGCTGGGAAAGGCGGTTTGATTCGCGGCCACCCGCGCTTGCCCTCGAGGCTTTCGATCAGCCCGGTTTCCTCGCCGCAGACATAGGCCCCTGCGCCGCGATGGATGTAACACTCGAGGTTGTAGTCCGAGCCGAAGAGTTTTTTGCCAAACAGGCCCGCCGCATAGGCCTCATCGAGCGCCTTCTGCAGGATGTGGAACTGCTCGTGAAACTCCACACGCATGTAGATGTAGGCCGCCGTTGAGCGCGTCGCGAAGCCGGCGATGAGAATGCCTTCCAGAAGCAGATGCGGATCTTCCTCCATCAGCACGCGATTGCAAAACGTGCCCGGTTCTGATTCGTCGGCATTGACGCACAAGTACGTGATTTTCCGATCCGGCGGCAGGAAGGACCACTTCATGCCGCATGGGAACCCCGCGCCACCGCGCCCGCGCAGGCCGCTGGATTTGATGATCTCAACCGTCTGATCCGGCGTCCACTCGGTGAGCACTTTCTTCGCGGAGGCATACCCGCCGCGCGAGCGATACACGTCGAGCTTTCGGATATCCGAAACGCCGACGTTTTTCAGCAGGACTGGTTCGTACTTGGCCATATTCGTGCTTCGCGCTTTTTCTACGCGTCCTTCATCTCTTTCACATCCGACGTTTTCGGTAGAGCCACGGGGGCCGCCACGGGCTTATCGAAGAGATCGCTCCGTTGCACGGTGACCTCCGCGTTCTTGGCATCCTTGATAATCTTCGCCACATCATCGGCCTTGACCCGCTTGTGCATCTTTTCGTTGATCAGCAGGCACGGGGCGTGGTCACAGGCCGCAAGGCATTCCTCGGTCAGCAGGCTGTACTGACCGTCGGCCGTCGTACCGTGCTCCTCGACTTTGAGCTGATCCTTCACTTCCTGCAGCACGCGATCGGCACCCATCACCTGACACGACAGGCTCCGACAAAGCACGATCACTTTCTTGCCCTTGGGGTGATCCCAGAAGTGCGTATAGAAAGTCAGCGTGTCCATCACCGCGCTCGGGGGTATCTCCAACACTTCGGCGATCTCTTTCATCGCCGCCTTGCTGACATGCCCGAGGGCGTCCTGCACCACGTGCAACGCAGGCAATAGCGCCGCCCGCCGAGTCTCGTAGCGAGGGAAGAATGAGCGAATCTTCTCACGGACCGCCTCGCTCAGCACCGGGGCGGCTTTCTCGTCCACCACCGGCGTTAAACGATCAAGTGTTTGCCATGCCATGCCGAGTACTCCGCGTCGTCCATGTACGTGCCGGTTCTGCTATGAAGTACACCGGCGACGATGGTCTAGTTTAGCGTGGGCACTGCGAAATGCACCATCAGGATTCATTACTGCAATGGGCATGCCGACAACACTGCCGAGCCTCCCGATGTGCTATAATTAGGGAGAGGCTGTGCCTATGATTGCGTCACAATCAGTCGTGGTTGACTCGCCGCGTGTACGTCCTTGGACGCGCGAAGAGTATTATAAGATGTATGATCTCGACCTGTTCGCTGGGCAGCGAGTAGAGCTCATCGGCGGCGAGGTGATTGAGATGGCCCCCCAGCACAACTCCCATGCTGTAACTATTGGATTGGTCGACGACGCGCTACGCTCGGCGTTTGGCTCTGGGCACTGGATACGCTGCCAACTTCCGCTTTCATTGGGACAATTGTCCGAACCGGAGCCGGATTTTGCGGTTGTAAAAGGCAGCCCGCGCGACTTCTCCGAACACCCGTCGTCAGCCCTGTTGGTCGTCGAGGTGAGCGAATCTAGTTTTACCCATGACTCCCAGCG
Source organism: uncultured Planctomycetaceae bacterium (assembly GCA_964605185.1). Classification (GTDB taxonomy): domain Bacteria; phylum Planctomycetota; class Phycisphaerae; order UBA1845; family UTPLA1; genus JACRIM01. The sequence goes on along the minus strand of CAZSBF010000040.1, from coordinate 29,758 downwards.
AAAGGCGGGTCTCTACGCGGCAGCGGGCATTGCAGATTATTGGGTGGTCAACATCGCGGATCGGACACTTCACGTGCTTCGAAATCCTGAAGTTGATACGCACGCCGAATTCGGTTTTCGTTATTCACAAATCGTGAAACTCAAGGAAAACGAGTCGATTTCGCCGATTGCCAAGCCGCAATCAGCAATTCCGGTCTCCAGCCTGCTACCGTAAAACTTATTTTATTGGTAGTTCATCAGGGTTGGGAGCCCGCACATTTGGCAAGTCCTGTTTGCAACACGCTCCAAATTTTTCGAAGTTTTTTCTTGCTTGGTTGAGGCTTGGTTCATTTGCCCCGCCTTCGTAGTCGTGATCACGAAACTGAATTTGGTCATCCTCCCAATAGCACACGGCGCATAGTCGGTAGGTGCCTCCTGGTTCTTCGTCCAACGTGAGGTACCCACAACACGGACACGCGTACTTCGCCATCCTATCGATCCAACTCCGCCGCGATAATGTTCAGGCTCCCCAATACTGCCACTACGTCGCTGATGCAGTGACCGAGGATCAGCTTTGTAAAGACCTGGTAGTTGATAAAGCTCGGCGGACGGCATCGCGCCCGATAGGGCATGTTCCCGCCGTCGCTGGCGAGATAGAAACCAAGCTCCCCATTCGCCGTTTCGTTCGCCCCATAGGCTTCACCTACGGGCGGCTCGAAGCCGCGATTGGTCATGATTGTCTCGAAGTGGTGGATCAGCCCTTCGATGGAGAAATACACTTCGCGCTTGTCCGGCAGCGTCTTCTTATCATCCGGCAGGACATTGAACGGCCCGGACGGCACATTGTCGATGAGCTGGTGGATAATCTTGATCGACTCCTGCATCTCCACGAGCCGCACGAGATACCGGTCGTAAACATCGCCATTCGTCGAGATCGGCACCTTGAACTGCACGCCGCTCGATCCCTTGCCGTCCCAATTGTCGGCGTAGCACAAGTACGGTTCATCCTTGCGCAGGTCGCGCTTCACGCCGCACGACCGCGCCAACGGCCCCGTCCAACTCCACTGGATTGCATCGTCGTGGTTCAGGACGCCGATGCCTTTGACGCGCTCAATGAAAATCCGGTTTCGCGTCAGCAGGGATTCAAAATCACCCAGCGCCAGGGGCAGCCGCTTGAGAAATGCCTTCACATGGTCCGGCCACTCGGGCGGCATGTCATACATCAGTCCACCAACGCGCGTGTAGCTCGTCGTGAACCGTGCCCCGCAGATTTCTTCGAAGAGATCATAGATATGCTCGCGCTCGTTGAACGCATAGAGAAACGCCGTAAAACCGCCGAGATCCAGTCCCGCGCAGCCGACACAGAGCAAGTGATCCTGAATTCGCGCCAGTTCCGCGATGATCGTGCGAATCGCCTTGCATCGCGGCGTCAGTTCGATGCCGAACAGTTTTTCGCAGGCATGGTGCCATGCGATATTGTTTGCCATCGGGCTGATGTAGTTCATCCGGTCGGTGACGACGACATATTGGTTGTAGTTGAGGTGCTCTCCGAGCTTCTCAAACCCGCTGTGCAAATACCCGATGTGCGGCGTGCAGCCGACGATCGTTTCTCCGTCGAGTTCAAGCACCAGTCGAAGCGTCGTATGCGTCGCCGGGTGCTGCGGTCCGAAGTTCAGCGTCCAAAGATCCCCGCCAACGTCCTCACGTTCGAGGCGGGTGGGGGCAAATTGCGGCATCGTGGCCATCAGCTACTCCGAAGGGTCGAATCCGTACTCGTACTCGATCTGTTCGTAGTATAGGGGATCGGTTCAACCGCGAAACGGCACGGTAGTTTCGGCGACCGACTTCGCAATTCGCAACCGGAACGTTATGATTCTTTCCTATGCAAAGCAAAGCCGCCACCGTCAAAGAGTACCTCGCCGAACTCCCCGCCGACCGCCGGGCCATTGTGTCCGCTGTCCGAGACGTCATCCTTAAGAACATCGACAAAGACTTCGAGGAAGGCATGGGCTACGGCATGATCGGCTACAGCGTCCCGCACCGAATCTACCCCAACGGCTACCACTGCGACCCAAAGCTGCCGCTCCCGTTCGCCGGCCTTGCCTCGCAGAAGAACTACCTGTCGCTGTACATCATGAGTCTCTATGGCGACAGCCCCGATGAAAAGCGATTCCGCGCCGATTGGGCCAAGACCGGCAAGAAACTTGACATGGGAAAGTGTTGCATCCGCTTTAAGAAACTGGACGATCTGCCGCTCAATCTCATCGCCGACGTGTTTCGCCGGACGAGCGTCAAGAAGTGGATCGCGTATTACGAGAAGGCGATGGTCTCTAACGCCCAACGCAAGTCTAAGGGTCCGCCGAAGAATGCGGCCGGCTCAGCCCTGTCAAAAAAAACCGTGAAGAAAGCCACCAAAAAGCCCTCCAAGAAAAAGTAGTCCGGCCACCGTTTTCTGAACGATTCGCCTCAACATTGGAAACCGAATCCGGTCAGACATTCTTTCGCCAAATTCTAAATTGCACACTTGAATGAGGTTATGGCGGGCGGCGTCGAAAAAGCCTGTATCAGGCGATTTTCTAGGTGAACGTTTCGGACAAAGTCGTTTACTTTCGCGCACTGTGCTTCACGATGATTGCTCAAGTCATATCGCAAATCCTGCCACGACATGACTAACATTACGCTCGCGTGATACACCCCATCATGTGTGTCCCCATCCTGACCGATCATGGAGAACAAGCCCTTGCGCCTCGAACTCAATTGCCGCATCGTCAGAGTCCTTGCGTTCCTTCCCTGCGTATTCGGTGCCTTGGTGCAGGCAGGCCAGCCGGCGAACGACTGGCGACAGTGGCGAGGCCCAACGCGTGATTGCAAAGTAGAAGGCCCGGCGTGGCCGGGTGATCTCAAGGGCATTGCCGAGCGTTGGCGTGTTCCGCTTGGCCCGAGCTATTCCGGCCCGATCGTGACCGCTGACCGCGTGTTCGTAACAGAAACGAAGGATAAGAAAGCCGAATGGGTCCATGCCCTCGACCGCTCCACTGGCAGAGAGCTCTGGCGCGTTTCATGGGAAGGCTCGATGACCGTGCCCTTCTTTGCGAAGAGCCGCGGCGATTGGATCCGTTCAACCCCCGCGGCCGATGAGGATTCACTCTATGTCGGCGGCATTCGCGATGTGCTGGTGTGCCTGAATGCGAAGGACGGGTCCGAGCGTTGGCGCGTCGATTTTGTAAATCGTTGTAAGTCCGAACTGCCCGCGTTTGGCTTCGTCAGCTCCCCCTTGATTGTCGGCGACGCGCTATATGTGCAGGCCGGTGCCGCGGTGCACCGCCTGAACAAGAAAACCGGCGAGACCGTCTGGCGCTCCATGGCCGATGCCGGCGGTATGTACGGAAGCGCCTTTTCATCCGTCATGCTTGCGAACTTGGACGGCCGCGATCAGATCGTCGTCCAAACGCGTGAGAAACTCGCCGGACTCGATTCCGAGACCGGCAAGGTACTCTGGTCACAGGAAATTCCGTCGTTTCGCGGCATGAACATCGTGACGCCGACGGTGTATGGGGACAGCGTTCTGACCAGCGCCTATGGTGGTCGCACCCATCTTTTCAAATTCACGAACAAGGGCGATGGCGGGGCGATCGAGGAACTGTGGTCCAGCAAAAAGCAGGGCAACATGTCCTCGCCCGTGGTCATCGGCGACCATCTCTATCTGCACATGCGAAATCAGCGGCTCTGCTGCATCGACCTCAAGACAGGGCGGACCTCATGGACCTCCACCCCGTTCGGCGAATACTGGAGCATGGCCGTGAAGGGCGACAAGATCCTCGCGCTCGACGAGCGCGGCGAACTCCTGCTGATCCAGGCCGACCCGAACGAGTTCAAGCTGATCGACCGCCGGGAGATCGGAAAATCGGAAACATGGGGCCACCTCGCCATCTGCGGCGACGAGCTTTTTGTCCGCGAGTTGAATGCGATGACGGCGTACAAGTGGACGGCGAAGTAATACAAAAACCCTGTTTTACATCACCCGAAACCAAAGCGCCTTCAGATACGCCGACTCCGGACAGGTCAACATCACCGGGTGATCCGCCGCCGCGCCACTTTGGGCGAACATCTGCAAACTCCGCCGCGCCGGCCGCGTCGCCCGCTGCACCGTCTCGGTAAACGCCTCCACGCCGACGAGCCCGCTGCAACTGCACGTCAGCAAATACCCGCCCGGCCGCACAACCTGCATCGCCAGTGAGTTCAAATCGTGATACCTTCGCAGCCCGTCTTCCATCTCCTCTCGGTCTCTCACAAACTTCGGCGGATCGAGCACCACGGCGTCAAACTGTCGTCCGTTCGCAATCATCTGTCGCAGATAGATGAACGCATCGCTGTGTACCAGACTGACGCGGGCGTTGTTTAAGTTCACATTCTCTTTCGCAACGGCCAGCGCTGCCTCATCAAGATCGACACTCGTCACGTCCTTCGCGTCCCCGAGCACCTTCGCACAGATGCCAAATCCACCTGTGTAGCAACAAAGATCGAGGACGGTTGCCCCCTTGCACAACTCCGCGAATCGTTTGCGATTATCCCGCTGGTCGCAGAAGAACCCCGTTTTGTGCCCGCCCGCCGCATCGACGCGATAGCGAATGCCATGTTCGCGGATCGTCAGTGTGTTGCTCACCGCCGCCCTCGGGCCGAGCGGCGTCGCCCCGCGCTGCGCCGCCTTGGCCGAGGTTGGAATCTTGAATCCCTCGATTTGTTCGATCTGGTCATCGGCCCGCAAGACGACCTGCCACTTCAGGTCTGTCAGATTCGGCCGATCCAGGATTGTCGGCGTTCCCAGTTCCCGCATGAGGTGCGCTGCCAGCATGTCGCGCCGTTGGTACATGCCCAGCGAGAAAAACTCGAACACCAGATGATCGGCATATCGCTCAACGATCAACCCCGACAACCCGTCCCCCTCGGCATGGACGACGCGATACGCGTCCGTCACCTCGTCGAGCCGCATCTGCTTGCGAAACTCCACGGCCCGCCCGATGGTCCGCGCCCAAAACGCGTCGTCCACCGGCACATCGCCATGTGTCAGCATCCGCAGCGCAATCTGCGATTTCGGATGAAAAATGCCGCGACCGAATACCAACCCCGCCTTGTCATAGACATTCACCACATCCCCGGCCTTCGCGGCCGGGTCCACGTCTCGAAGCATTCGCTTGAAGATGAAGGGGTGTTTATTTGCCGAACGAAGCAGCACCCACGGGGACTGCACATCCGGCGGCGGGCCGGACAAATCTTCGTCTTCGAGCGAACCGGGTGGTGAGAAGGGGGGTCTTGGCATCTGTGTATCGTCCCGTGGTGATCACAATCGGGCAAGGAGCAATGATGGCTTGGTGGACTGTCGTCGCTCTGTTACCATTTCACCCGACCGCCACAGACAACCATTGCAGGCACAACCATGCATCCTCTCGTCGGCATCATCATGGGTTCCAAGTCCGACTGGGAGACTCTTGAACACGCCGCGCAGACACTCACCAAGCTCGCCGTCGCTTATGAAGTTCGCGTGGTTTCCGCCCACCGTACGCCCGACCTCCTGTTCGACTATGCATCAACCGCTGCCTCGCGCGGCATCGAAGTGATCATCGCCGGTGCGGGCGGCGCGGCCCACTTGCCCGGCATGTGCGCGGCGAAAACGGCACTCCCGGTCCTCGGCGTGCCGGTCGAATCGCAGGCGCTCAAGGGTCTCGACTCCTTGCTTTCCATCGTACAAATGCCCGGCGGCGTTCCGGTTGCCACCTTTGCCATCGGGAAACCCGGCGCGATCAACGCCGCGCTTTTTGCGGCGTCCATCCTCTCCGGAAAACACTCGAAGATCGCCGATGCCTTGCGGTCCTTCCGTGAGGAACAGACGCGAACGGTCCTCGCTAACGGCGATCCCCGGGTGTCCCAATGACCGTCGGCATCCTCGGCGGCGGTCAACTTGGGCGAATGCTCGCCTTGGCCGGTTATCCGCTCGGCCTTCGATTTCGATTCCTTGATCCCAATCCCGATGCCCCGGCCGGCCACCTCGGCGAACTCCACGTCGGCAACTTCACCGACCCGGCCGTGCTCGATCGCTTCGCCGACGGGCTATCCGTTGCGACATTTGAATTTGAAAACGTCCCGCTTGATGCAGCACGCCGACTTAGCGAGCGAGTTCCCGTTTATCCGCCACCGGCCGCGCTCGACGCCGGACAGGACCGCTCCGCCGAGAAACACCTCTTTGAACGAGTCGGCGTGCCGGTCCCGCCCTGGCAAGCCGTCGACTCGCACGCCGACCTGAAATCCGCCGCCGCCGCGGTCGGCCTTCCCGCCGTGATGAAGACGCGCCGACTCGGTTACGACGGAAAAGGCCAATTCGTCCTGCGCGAACCCGCCGATGTCGATCATGCGTGGGAAACACTCGCGGGCGGTTCGTTCGTGCTGGAGAAGTTTGTTCCGTTCGATCGCGAGGTTTCGATCATCGCGGTGCGCCGCCGCAATGGCGACACGCGCTTCTACCCGCTCGTCGAAAACCATCACCGCCTCGGCATTCTCCGCTGGACGCGCGCCCCAGCGCCCAATTTGTCCGATGCGTTGCAACGCATAGCCGAACGCCATGCGACGAACGTCCTCGACGCCCTTAGCTACGTCGGTGTCCTTGCAATCGAGTTCTTCGAGAAAGACGGCGAACTCATCGCCAACGAAATGGCCCCACGCGTCCACAACTCCGGCCACTGGACCATCGAGGGTGCCCGGACCAGCCAATTTGCCAATCACATCCGTGCCATCCTCGATCTGCCCCTCGGCGACACGGCGGCCGTAGGCCATTCCGCGATGTTGAACATCATTGGTACCCTGCCCAATGCCGCTGAATGTTGCGCCGTTCCCGAAGCGCATCTGCATTTGTACGGCAAGGCCCCGCGCCCTGAGCGAAAACTTGGCCACCTGACATTTCAATCGCCTGACGCGAACCGGATCGACTCCTTGCTTGCCGAATGGAGAGCCAAATGGCGCGAGTGATGATTACGGAAATTGTCCCGCAGCGTGTCCCCTCACCGCACCGTGCAGTGAAGAGCGCAGCCATTCGCGAGTTTCATCGATTCGGGCGAATCACAAATAAGGCCGGGGCGGTACCAATACTCCAGCCAGCGCGAGCTGAATGACCAGATTCGTCGGCGTCAACGGCAGCCCGACGGCCCCGCGCAGGATTTCGCCCATCACGATGAGCGGCGAGAAGGCGGCCACGATGACCGTCTTCGCCACATTCACAATCGTCTGCACCATTACCTCAACGCAGTTCGCCATCACCTGTACCATCACGTAGCCGAGGCTGGCGAACCCATACACAAAGAATGGCGCGAATGCGTAGATCAATTGCGATTGGTCTGCCGACTTTCCGGCTCGTGCCACGAGGTCCGAGACTATCTCCCGTCCGCCCGGGTTCGGCGGTGGTGGCGCCGTCGAAATATCAATCCCCGTTGCCTGCTCAAACTGCGCCGCCAAGTCCGCAAGCGCCTGTTGCAAGTCAATGTCGAAGTCGATCCGTTGGTTTTCCGTCCCCGGGTCCGCCCCCGCGAACACGATGTCCATATGCCCGCGGAGCCGCATCGTCGTGCGCTCGTCATAGGTCACGACGATGGTCGAACCATCGGCCCCCTTGGCCTTGCTGAGCAGCCCCCCGTCAAAGTTCACGCTCGACTCATTGCCCGCGGCATCCTGCAACACCGCCGCCTGCACGTCGTCAACGTTTCCGTCGGGTGTGCGCGTGCCGAAGACATACACGTTGTTGCCATCCTCGGTCCGCAGCGCGGTGAGCAAATCACTGGTCGTCTCGGTGTTAAGAAGAAACCCCAGCCCGTTTGTGAGTGGTCCGCCACCACCCAGGTTCAGCGTGAACCCGTTGCACCCCGGCGCGCCGATGGCCATGATGCCGCCGAGAACCGCGATCATAAATTGTCCCGCGAGGGAATAAGGCAGTCGCGAAACTCGCATGACGCGCCTCCGTGCTGGGCGAGGAGTGCGCATCATGCAAAGCGCGGTGCGTTTCGTCAATCCAGCGTCGGTTTCCGATCTTCGGAGTCTTCAGACTCTTCGTCGTTCTCGTGCTTGGAGGCCGGTTTCTTCGAAACCTGTCGATGCGCGATGCGCGAATCGTGCTTGGTCTGGCTCTGCTGAATCGCCATGTTGGCGAACGTGTTGATCATCGGCCCATACGTCCGCAGGGCGTCGTTAACGTTTGGCAAGCCCGCCACCGATACGCGAAGCGTCATTTCATTTGGCGACTGACCAAGTCCCGCCCACAAGACGGTCTTCGACGCCATCTGTTTCGCCTGGCCCGCTGCCATCGCCATGCCGGGGTCGCCCTGCGCGGCGCCGGCCTCCATCGCGCGGCCCGCGTGCGCCGCGAACATGATGCTGCTATCCTTGGGCATCTTCTCAATCACCTTGCCCATGATCTCATCATGCAGGATGTTCTTCTGCCGGGTCCGCGCCGCCACACAGGCCTTCATCGCCGGCCGCGTTGAAGTCAGCACCACGCAGCCATCCATCTCCGCGAGATACACCTTGCCCACCTGCGGCAGTGCATATGCCGTTGCTTCGGTGTCGCCGATCTTCGTCGGCTCCGGCCGAACGGGCTCATGTCCATGCACGATTCCCGGAATCGACAGGAGTTGGTCCCAGAGTGCCTTCGACCGCGCCGGATCATTCACCGCCAGCACGATGCCGCCGCTTGGAATGTGCCCGCCGTCGCCCGACTTCCCTTCGCCCGGTACGACAAACGCGCAGAGTTCCTGAATGTTTCCAAAGAGTTCGCGACCGATGTCAAACCCGGTGACGCCCTGTTTGCCGCTTTGATTCTTCCGTGCCGTATCCACCGCAGCGTTGACCAGCGCCGGATTCAGTCCCATACCGATAAAGCCGGCCGCGTTCTCCGGCACGGATTCCAGGCACTTCCGCGTCATCGGCGGCAATCGCATCAGGTTGTAGGCAATGCTCCGGTGATCGTCCGCCAGTCGAACAGCCACTTGCGCCCCCAGCGTCCCCTCATGAATGCCCATCGAGAAACTCGCCCAGCGGAAGCTGTCGAGGTCGGCAATCCCATTGGCCACGTCGAAATCGCGCCGGTCGCGTTCGCTCATGGTCGCCTTCGCAATCTTGAGCACGCCCTGAATGTCGCAGAAAGCGAACAGGGTCGCCCCCGTCCGCTGCTTCATCAATTCTTGTAGATCGTCGCGCGACGCCAGCGACGGCGCATCGCTTGTCAGCCTCGCCACCACACCTTCGACCATGTCGCGCCCCGTGCCGACGACAAGCAAACACTCGGTAAGCACGCCGCAAACCTTGCCCACCTCGGGCAACTCCGCGCCGAACGTCGGCAGATCTCCGATCTTTTCCGCTGTCGGTGCGAACTGGAACGCCGTCTCCAGAAGACCCTTGAGCAGCGCGACGTCGCCATGATGGATCACCATCACGCCCGTAGGGGCCTTGCCGCCCTCCGGGTCGAAGCTAGTGAGTGCAACCCCCGCGCCGCCGAACGCCCGCAAATACTCAAATACTGAGGGACTGATTGCCACTTGTGACGGAACATTGATCGGCCCCTTCGCCTCGGCGCTTGGCCGCTGCGCCAGAATCGACTGCATGTCCTCGGTCGTCAGGCCCAGCATCCCGCACAGTTTTTCGAGAATCTCGCCCGGCCGCGTGATGTCGGCATACACCACCGCATCCGGCGGCATCAGCGTGGCAAAGTTTTGCGCCGCCAGATGGTCGCGGCAGCGGTCTGCGCCGGCCTTTGCCGATCGTTTCGCATCGGCCGACAGATCCTGTCGTAGTGCCGCCTGATAGAGCTTTCGTGCGGCCGCGTAGTCCCGCGACTCGCGCTCGAGGAAATAGGCCTTGTACAAATCCGCCGGCGGAGCCTCGGCCCGCACGACGGCAAACGTGGACGCGAACACCGACAGTGAAAGTACGGCAGTGATGGTGCGACGAGCGTACATGAACGACTCCCATTGAAGATGGGACGATGCGCCAAGGGCAACGGCCCCGGACGGACGATCTCCCAGCAGACTTGTTCCGACTCCCACGTGGTATTAACGAAACCCCCCGGGATATTTCTCGGGCGGACCCGGCGAGGCCTCAGGCCTTCCCATCTTGATTCCCCACCCCACCCCTCTACAATCATTCCAGCGGGACAAAAGGGCGAGAGGGGAAGTTCCGGCCGCACTACGGCCACCCTGCACACCAGCCTCGCCTGACCCAGTACCCGGGTCCGAAAGACCCACCAAAGCCATACGCTACGCGAAGGAGTCGCCGTGGAAGCCCAACAGGTTGCCGCAGAACCGCAACAGCCCATCGACTGCCACGAAGTCGAGCAGATCGAGCACAAGCCCAAGAACCCCGCCATCAACCGCCTTTTCAAGGCCTGCACCAAAATGGGCGCCAGCGACCTTCACCTCAAGGCCGGGCAACCGCCCAGCTTCCGCCTTAAGGGAGACATCCGTAAGTCCCAGGAGACGGCGCTTTCCACCGAAGACATCGAATCCATGGTCTTCGAGGTGCTCACCGACGCCCAGAAGAAGTTCTTCATGGACAACGGGGCAATCGACTTCGCCCATCAGGTTCCCGATCAGGACCGGTTTCGTGTCAACGCCTTCCGCCAGCGCGGCATGACCTCCGTCGCCGCCCGCCGCGTCGTGAAGGACATTCGCACCTTCGAGCAATTGCACGTTCCCGAGGTCCTCAAAGACATCGCCAAACATCATCAGGGTCTGATCCTGCTTGCCGGCATCACCGGCTCCGGAAAATCGACCACCATCGCCGCGATGATCAATCACATCAATGAGAATCGCGCGTGCCACATCGTCACCATCGAAGACCCGATTGAGTACATCTTCACAGACAACAAGGCGTTTATAAATCAGCGCGAAATCGGCATCGACGTGAAGGACTTTCACTCCGCGCTGAAGTACCTCATGCGCGAAGACCCCGACGTCGTTCTCGTCGGCGAAATGCGCGACCGCGAAACTTTCGAGGCCGCCATCCATGCCGCCGAAACCGGCCACTTGTGTCTCGGAACGATTCACGCCTCCAGTGCCGCCCAGACCATGACGCGCATCCTCGATCTCTTTCCCGACCACGAGCGCGCCCAGGTTCGCCAGTCGATGGTCTTCAACCTCAAGGCCGTCATCTGCCAGAAGCTGCTTCCGAGCATCCACCCCGAGCGCAGCCGCGTCCCATGCTGCGAAATCATGGTGACCAACCCCATCATCCGAAAGCTCATCGCCGAGGGCCGCGACTTCGAGATTACGTCGGTGCTCAAGGCCGGCGTTGCCGAAGGAATGCAGGATTTCACCGAGGCCATCTACAACCTCGTGCAGGAAGATTATCTCGACTTGAAAACCGCCCTCGAAGTCGCCCCCAACCCCGACGAACTCAAGATGCGCCTCAAGGGCATCAAGCAAAAGACAGGCGCGATCCTCTCATAACGAAGTCAGATTTGACTATGGGTTGCCGATAGTAGGGTTGAGGCGATCTGATCGACTCGAATGTTGCGAACACTGGCAGAATAAAACGGAGCCGACCAAATGGACGTTAAGCACGGAACCAAACCCATCGTCTGCGACGAATCCCCCGGCAAGAAGGCCTATTGCCAGTGCGGCCACTCCGAGAAGCTGCCTTATTGCGACGGAGCCCACGCCAGATTGAACACCGGCGTCGTCCCCATCGTCATCGATGTGCCGGACGCCGGGAAAAAGGCCGTCTGCCAATGCCACCAGAGTGGCAACAAACCCTGGTGCGACGGGACTCACAATAAATTATCAGCCTGATTCTTTGCTCGGTTGTCGCAGGACCCGAACCCAAGCACCGCGCCGCAAGTCGCAGAGTCGATGTGGCGACCCCGGTGGCACGTCGACATGAGTCACCGAATCGGTATACCGCTTACTGCACCGACTACGCTCGTCCCCAGCCTATTCTAAAGATGCGAATAGTCGCTAGTCGCTGCTCATCTGTGTGGCTGTCGGAAGCGAAAGTCGATTTGTTAGTTCGCGTTTAAGCCGCTCATAGCGCGGCCGGCTCAGAATGATCTTCCCGTCGGGGCCAATCAAGAACACTGCCGGGATGCCCTCAACGCCGTATGCCTTGGGCACATCGACCTTTGTCCGATCAACGACGATTCCATGTTTCCAGTCTAGCTTCTCTTTTACTACGAACTTGCGAAGCACGTCGGGATCTTTGTCCAGACTCAGGCTGACTAATGCAAACCGATCGTCCGATCCAAACTTCTCATGGAGCTTCCTGAGCCCCGGCAATTCCACCTTGCATGGTCCGCACCACGTGGCCCAAAAATCCAAGACAACGTATTTGCCCTTGAAATCAGACAGCCTCAATCGACTGCCTGAAAGGCTCTCTAAGTCGAAAAGCGGTGCCGGCGTCCCTGGTGCTAATGCTGCCTGACGCCGCTTGGGAGTCCGCTCTTCATCGGGCATCAGTTTGATCCCTCCCAAATCAAACGGTTTCGATGCGGCACCATCGTTTGCTTCCGGAATGTCGATCACGGCCGACACGAAGTAGGAAAAAGGATCGCGCATTGATCTATCAAACGGTCTGAGCCCTGTCATGACGGAATAATGAAGGACATAGGATCCGGGTAAAACATCGTCGATGCGAAACTCGCCGACTCGCGAAGGCTGAACTCCATAACGATCGATCACATGACCCCTCGCGTTTTTTGCAGGCCCAATGGACCCGAAGTCGATGGAGCCATTCGCAAGGGTTGGGTCGTGCGGATCGTCTGGTTTCCATTTGAAGTCGTCTGGCATCAACAGTCGGCCGATGACGGGTCGACCGAACCCCCCGAAGTCCAAGTTTGCCGTCTCGCCCTCTTGCAGACAAACAGCAAAGGAGTAGTGACTGGGGAGAGAACTCGTCCGACGCCAGCCGATTGATTCATCGTGTTCTGATTGAATGCTGCAATAGACATTTCCCGGTGGAACTCGCCGGATTTGATACCGACCTAGTTGATCAACCTTGGCCGAGACCCAGTGGTTAACCCGGTTTTCATAACGAAAGCAAACAGAAGCGATCATTTTCCGCCCGACAGCCAATTCAGTTCCGACTCTTGCAGTGCCGGTCAGCGTGCACCAATTCACCAGGCGGACCGTTGTGTCCTTTTCAACCTCATCATTTGAGAGTTCACCATATCCTTCCTCCGCCAACGCGACGACTACAAACGGATCATCCGTAGCGACAAGTCGAAACCGTCCTTGAGCGTCACTCGTAGCCTCAGGTATTGGTTTCCCTTTACGACGAGACTCATGTCGTGAAGGTCGGCCGTCTTCCATGGAGAAAAAATCCGAACGAGGGCATAGGAACAGTGTGGCTCCAGCGACTGGTTGGCCGGAGGGAGATACGACGATCCCGGTAATGCCGGAATCGGCCGGTTGGCTAACAGTCGTTTTCGAGGGCTCCGCAGAGAGTGCATCCGCCAAGTTGATAACTGCTAGAAATGAAACGCTCAGCGCGGCACGAATCGACAACATACGATTGCCTCCGAATATGACACAGGTTCCCGATTCAAGTGATAGTCTAACCCGTTTCGATCGGTGACACGACCTCGAAATTACGCAACCAGACTCAGCCGATGACTTCCTACAGAAGTGCATTGCCGACAAACTCATCTCAAGAAGTGCACTCGAAACGTAACCCCGCCTACTGGCCTGTTTCTACTCGTCCCCAACCCATGCGCTTCCACAAAACGTAAAAAACCGCCATCGCCGCGAGAAACGCAAGCGTCCACAGGCTGTCCCGCGTTCGGTTGCGTATGTCGGCCATGACGATATTCACCGCGAGTGCGGCTTCGAGAATCACCAAGCCTCCTGCGATCCAAGGCCCAGCGGGCAGTCGAAATACATCCGTCGATGAAACGCCTCGGCCCTCGCGCCGCCGAAATACGATCAAACTTAGATAGGCCAAGCCAAACAGCACCGTGCTCGCCATGAAATAGATTCTCAGGATCTGCTCGAACGAACGATTCACCACGAACGCGCACGCCAGCGCACCACCAAGCACCAACGCCGCGATCGGCGATTGCCCCTCCGACATGCGCCCGAACATCCGCGGTGCCAGCCCATCGCGGGCCATCGCAAACATGACCCGCACATTTGCCAGAATGGTCGAACTCACCGCCCCGAGGCACACCAGCGCGCTGATCCCCAATAGCAGGTTCCCAAGATAGCCAATCCCCGCCCGCTCAAATACCAGCGACGGCACACTCCGCTTCCCCGCCATCACCTCGGGCGGCATGGCACAGAGCAGCGCGTAGTTGTACAACACATACACCACCGTCAACGCCAACGCCGTCCCGCACAGCGCCCGCGGCAAGGCTCGGCGGACATCTCGCGTCTCTTCCGCCAGTTTCGCCGAGTCCGTCGCTCCCGTGTACGACCAAAACACCGGCAACATGGCCATAAAAAAAGCCGACATCCATCCTTCGCCGTAGGCCGCCGCCGGGCCTTCGCTCGGCGCAGGTGTCCATCGCCTGGCGATGATCATTGCGCCAGCCGCAATGCCGACCAGCGCCGCCACCTTTGCAATCGTGAGCAGGTTCTGCGTCACTGCACCGGCACGAAGCCCCGCCGCGTTGACGATCACCACCGCCGCGACCGCTGCGCAGCCGAACGCCGGCGATGCCCACGCCGAATTAATTCCCGCCAGTTCCGCCGCGAAGCCACCGAATAACGCAGCAATGGTTCCGGCTCCACCCCCGAGGATGAACACGACGAACGACCATCCGAAGAAAAACCCCGCGAACTCTCCGTAGGCTTCCTTGAGATATTGATACTCGCCGCCGGCCTTCGGGAATCGCGTCGCCAACTCTGCCGTTACCAGAGTTTGCAGAAGCGTGATAACACCCGCTGCGAGCCACACCAGTAGAATCAACCACGGCGATGCCAGATGTCGCGCCGCTTCCCCCGGCGTCGCAAAAATCCCGGACCCAATCGCCGCTCCCATGCCGACGCAGGCAACGCTGACAGGACCGAGGACGCGACGAAGAGCGTGTGGCGGCGACGGCGACGAACCCGGATTCGATTCAATCATTCTGAAATGCTCGCCCCGTGATCCGCTCATATGCCTCGACATACCGTTTCGTCGTCGCCTCGATCACCTCGCGGGGTAGGCGCGGCGATGGATCGGTCTTGTCCCACTTTCCATCGTCGCAAAGTTGTTGGAGATAATTGCGGACATACTGCTTGTCGAAGCTCTCCTGATCGCGCCCGGGCGCGTACTTGTCCGCTGGCCAGAACCGGCTCGAGTCAGGCGTAAGCACTTCGTCTATGAGAATCAAACCATCCGAAGTCCGGCCGAATTCAAACTTCGTATCCGCGACAATGATGCCGCGCGTCGCCGCATAGTCCGATGCACGGGCGTAGATTCGAAGCGTCTTCTCGCGCAGTTCTTCCATCACGACGCCGCCGACGATGCGACACGCCTCTTCAAACGAGATGTTCTCATCGTGGCCCGTCTCCGCCTTGGTGGCCGGCGTGAAGATCGGTTCGGGAAGTTTGTCGCACAATCGCAGTCCCGTTGGTAACGAAATGCCACAAACCGTCCCTTTCGTTTGGTATTCTTTCCACCCGCTCCCGGCGAGATACCCCCTCGCCACGCACTCAATTGGGACTACCTCCGCCTTCCGGCAAACCATGGCCCGCCCGCGTAATTGGTCGGCCGAGGCCTCCAATCCGGCGGGGGGGCGGTCGATCACCACTTCGATCAAATGATGGGGAATCTCCTGTGAAAACAGGTCAAACCAGAACGCCGACAACGCCGTAAGGACCCGTCCCTTCAGGGGGATCGGGTCGGGCAGCACGCAGTCAAACGCGCTTAACCGGTCCGTGGCCACGAGAAGCAGGCGATCACCTAAGTCATAGACATCACGAACCTTGCCGCGTTTCGGTGTTCGTCCGGGCAGGCTGGTTTGGCGGAGTGTCTCGGTCATGAATTTGCTCACTGTGAAGGGGTTGGCCTACTCCAATCGCACACTTCGATGGCCACTACGGCAGGCTATGTCACCCGGCCAAACCCGGCAAGCCGGACCGGCCGACCCGCATGAACATGGGATATTTTTACATCCCGCCGCCGCCGACCCATTGATTCCTTCGGTTTCTCTGCTATTTTGTAGCTCTCCGGACGGCCGGGCTTTGAATATGAAATTCCAACAACCCCTTATTCATAGGAGAAAACATGGCTAGTGGAATGAGCAAGACGCAACTGATCCGACACCTTGCTGAGAAGAATGAAATGACGCGCGGCCAGGTCGTCCAATTCATGGACATGCTGGTCTCGACGGCCTACAAGGAAGCCAAGAACAGCTTCACGCTGCCGGGCCTGGGCAAGCTGGTCCTCGTGAACCGCAAGGCCCGCATGGGTCGCAACCCCGCCACGGGCGAAGCGATCAAGATTCCGGCCAAGAAGGTCGTCAAGTTTCGCGTCGCCAAGGCCTGCAAGGATGCGATCCTCGGCCCCTCCAAGAAAAAGTAATCTCGCTCTTCACCGCGAAATCACTTGAATTACCCTGTGTGCTTCTGCTGAAATATTCGGCGGGGGCACACAGGGCTTTTTTTTGAGGGCCAGAAATGTCACCGAAACCAAAAGGAACCGCACCGTTTCATGTCATGATCGCACTGGTCGTTGGTCTGCCGCTGTGCATGTGGACGCTGTCCACCGATGCACGCCCGCCGCGTCCGTCGAAATCCGGCCCGCGAATCGACGCCTGCTTCTCGCCGGGCGGCGGATGCGAGAGTCGGATCGTGGAAGTAATCCAATCCGCCGACAAATCCATTCGCGGGCAGATTCACTACTTCACTTCCAAACCAATTGCTGACGCGCTGATTGCCGCTCACAAACGCGGCGTCTCGGTGCAAATGATTCTCGACAAATCGCAGGAGAAGATGACCTATGGCCGCTGGCCCACGCTTCGCCGCGCCGGCGTCGACGTCCGCTTCGACCGCGAACACGACGTCAACAACAACAAGGTGCTCATTCTCGACGGCCGCACGGTGATCACCGGCTCCTACAACTACACGAAGGCCGCGGAAGAGAAGAACGCCGAGAACATTCTGATTGTTGAAAACGACGAGGATCTCGCCGGCAAATACGCGGCCGACTTTGACGCCCACTACAAGCACGCCGTTAAGGGTTCGAACTGATCCATCGTGCTCAGGCCGGTTTCACGAATCGATAATGCCCGACCTGCCACTCCGAGCCGCCGCGGTAGCCGAATAGTTCGGCGCACGCCATGAAGAAGACGCGCCACCGGTGCAGCCAGCGTTCAGCCGAAGCATGACCATAAGTGGCCTGCAAGATTGAGAGTATTCGCGGTCGGTTCTCGTCCAGGTTCCGAAGCCATGCTTCGGCGGTCTGCTGATAGTGGGTGCCGCTGACCAGCCAGTGCTGCTCAAGTCGAAGGGCATCCTGAAATCGTGTCGGTAAGTCGTAGCTCGGCATTATTCCACCGCTGAAAAAGTGACGGCCCATCCAATCGTCCTCGCCCTCTGCCTGAAACTCGTAGGCATACGCGCGGTGGCAGAAGATATGCATGAAAAAGCGTCCTTCAGGACTCATCCATCCAGCGATGCGACTTAGAAGCGTTCGCCAGTTCCGCATGTGCTCGAACATCTCAACGGAGACAACCCGGTCAAACCGTTCGTCGATCTCAAACGTGTTCATGTCGGCGGTGATGACGTGAACGTTTGGCAACGCCTCTGCTTTGGCTCGCCCGAGGATGAACTCTCGCTGCGGAGCGGAATTGGATACGGCCGTAACTCGCGAACCCGGGAATCGCCGCGCCATCCAAAGCGTGAGCGATCCCCATCCGCATCCCAATTCCAGAATGCGTTGACTGTCCGCAATCATCGCACGCTCGACCGTTGCGGCGAGCATGGCATCTTCCGCGGCGTCCAACTCGTCAATGCCGTCGTCAAACAGGCAACTGCTATACTTCAGATTCTTGCCGAGTACGAGTTCAAAGAACGCGGGCGGCACTTCATAATGCTGCTCATTGGCCTTTTCCGGAACCGGTGCAATTTCCGATTGATCCATCGCACGGGTAAAGGCATCAATCGCCTCCACACCGCGCGCGGCTTCCTCTCGCAATCGGTTCGCACACAACCGCCGAATGCCCCATCGCACCATCGCGTCCGGGGAAAGCCCGCGCTCGACCAGTTCAATTCCTACCGCTGCCGCACCCATCATGTCACCGCGTCTTTCTTTGGGAACCACGGCACGAATGCGCTCGTCGTCCGTTGATACTCTCGATAGTCCTCGCCCCGGATTTCCAACGCGCGCGCCTCGGTTGGCGGAATTCCCGTCACCTTTAGAATGAAAAACAACATAAGCCCCGGACCAAGTAGCGTCAGCCAGCCATAGGGCAACGCAAGGCCCATCAGCACATAGGTCCACCAGTGCAACCATTCAAAGAAATAGTTGGGGTGACGCGAGTATCGCCATAAACCAGCGCGACATGTGCGGCCGCGATTCGCGGGATCGCGTCGAAATCGCGCGAGCTGTGCGTCGGCGAGTGTCTCCCCGATTACGGATACGGCCCAGATTGCGACACCGGCATACTCGAAAACCGAAAATCGCGGTTCCTGATTAAACATCAAACCCAGAAAGCAAAGCGACAGAATCACGTCGAGCAAGGCCTGGGCCTGGAAGAACCAGAAGAAAAACGCGTGTGCGTTCGCGCCCCAATTCGCCCGAATGGTCTGGTACCGCCCATCCTCGTGCTTTCCGATCACGCGATTAACGGCTAAGTACACCGCCAGCCGAAAAGACCACGCACCAATCAACCCCGCGGCCAAAACCCGTCGTGGCAGGTATCCATCCGCCTGCCATGCGTAAAACAACCCCAGAATGCCGAGCCCGGCGGCCCAGCCGACATCGACGATGCTCGCATCATTTCGCAGGCGCTCGCTCACCCACAGTGCGAGCATCATGCCTGCCACGATGGCCCAGCCGGCCAGTACGACCATCGTCGGCGTCATCGTTGCACCGTCTGGGCGACCGTGCGCCGAGATTGAGGATCAGTTGAGCCCATCCTTGCCGCCAGCCACAACATGGCCGGCATCGCAATCGCCCACTCCAACGAAACGGCCGCGCCGCTCCACGCAAGTGGCGGATGAAGGGTCAAGGCTCCTAATCGTTGTCCCGCGAAATAACTCAACGGTCCTCCGACTGCACCAAAGAGTGTTCCCAACACATATCTTCTGCGCATCCAGCTCAGCGACGAATTAAGAAGCGTCGCAAACATGGCCCACAACGCCATCATCCACACTGGGCATAGGTTGCCCCCCGGTGCGCCTCCTGCGAAGCCCAAAATACCAAACCGCATCAGTACCGAATCCGCCAGCACCCCCACGACTGTAACGAGCCCGATTATGAACGCCTCATTCCATATGCGACGCGCCGAGAGTGAAAAATGAACCACGATCACCCCAAGCGCAACAAGCGGGCCAATCGCGAAGTTCCCTTTCGCTGCACCGATCACGCAGGCGAACCAGCCCAACTGAAACAAGAGTACATTCGACAGGGTTGCCATAAGGCATTACTCACGAAGGGCGGGGGCGCCGATCGGCGCCCGCCGACATAGCGGCTTCGTCAGTACCAACTGCACCAGCCTGATGTACCGTTCGGCAAAACCGCCCTCGCAATACGAAAAGTACAAATCCCACAGGCGGAGGAATGCATCGGTTAGCCCAAGTCGTCGTGCATCATCGCGGCGCGCATGCAGCCGTTCCCTCCAACATGAAAGGGTGCGTGCGTAATGTGGCGTCAAGTCCTCAAGATGGAACAGTCGCATATCCGTTCGCCGCCCGACCCGATCCGTCATGACGGCTATGGAGGGAATGCAACTTCCCGGGAAAATATATTGCTTAATGAAATCGATTTCGCGCCGTGCCCGGTCGTACTCGCGGTCCGCAATCGTAATTGCCTGAATTACGGCGACGCCCGATTCCGTAAGCAGTTCGCCGCATTTGGCGAAGTACGCTCCGAGGTTGTGATGGCCGACGGCCTCGATCATCTCGATCGAGACAAGCTTGTCATAGTGCCCGGCCAGATCGCGATAGTCGTCGTTCAATACGCGGATGCGATCTTCCAGTCCCGCCTCGCGCACTCGTTGAACCGCCATTTCATATTGCCGGCGTGAAAGCGTCGTCGTGGTCACGCGGCATCCATAGTCCCGAGCCGCCTGGATCGCGAAGGCCCCCCAGCCGGTGCCGATCTCCAGCAGATGATCCTCCGGCTGCAGCGCCAACTTCTCGCAGATTCGGCGGTTCTTGGCGATCGATGCATCCCGGAGCGACGCATCGTCCCGCTCGAAGACACCGCAGGAATACATCATTGTCTCGTCGAGGAATAGCGAGAAAAATTCGTTCCCCAGATCGTAATGCGCCGCGATATCCCGCCGGCTCGCCGCACGGCCGTTGCGCTTGAACCAACCCAGCACGCGCCGCGCAAAAACCGCGAACCTGGCCAATCCATGATCGGTACCGTAAAAGCACGTCGGATTTTGAACAAAGATGCGCACCAACGCCGTGAGGTCGCTGCAATCCCAAAGCCGGTCGAGAAATGCCTCGGCGAACGCGTTGAAGCCGCCGGTCACCATCAGTCGGTAGGCCCGAAGATCGCGAACACGCACCGTCGCAGACAAATCGCACGTTGATGTTCTCTGTCCGTAGACCTGACGCCCGAGTGAATCTTCGATTACGACTTGCCCTTCGCGCAGATTCTCCAGAAGTCGATGAACGACGCCGCGCGACCAGCGATCGATCATCGCAGGGCGTCGCGCGGTTTCCATGAATGCATCGGGTGACAGAAACGACTCGCTCACGTCGCATGAACCTCCGAACCAGATGGATGTGAACTTGGGTGAGAGTGAAACGGTGCGCCTTTGAGACGTAGCCGAAGCGCCTGCCAATAGATGCCGCCGAGGACGCGCAGGGTCATGATTGGGTACTGCACGAGCACGGACCGCAAGCTTGCCGGGCTGATCTCGCGGCGGCGCATGGTCAGCGTGGCGTCAAAAAGGCGGTTGGCGTGTTCGTGGTTGGCCATCTGGACGAATAACTGATCCCCAGGATCGCCAAATTGCCATGTGTAATCCATGTCCATCGCCATGAATGGCGAAATATGAAACTCCTTGCGGAGCAGGTGGGTCGTCACGGGGTCCTTGCCGCCGCGCGTCAGCACATAGCAGTGTCGTTCGTTCCACGGCGTATTCGTAATTTCCGCGACCACTGCCTCGGCCCGTTCCCCGTGCTCGTCAAAACAGAAATAGAACGACACGGGATTGAAGATGAATCCGAAATAGCGCACGTGCGTCAACATGCGTATCGGCCCGCGCGGTCGAACGCCGGTGCGAGACAGAACCAAATCCCGAACGGCAGTGTCAAGCGGTACGTGCTCATCACCGAGGTAGTCGGCCCGCCTAAATGATGCGACCCCGGGCCGCTCCAGCTTCCACAGGTGACGGCCATTAAACAAATCCGACAGCTCGGCCAGATCGAAGTACATCATGAACAGGCGGTACTCAAACGCGTGCGCGACCGGCCGCATGCGCCGATGGCGCACCACGCCCTCATAGATGCAACTGCTTAGCCTCGACATCTGGGATGATCTCAAGAACTCGTCAATCCTCACAGCGATCGGCCGAAGTGCCGACAAACCGCAAGAGCGCTTGTTACGCCGTCCTCATGGAAGCCGTAGCCCCAGTACGCACCACAAAAATAGGTTCGTCGGACGCCGTTAATTTCGCCGTGTCGTCGCTGCGCCGCGACGCCTGCCGGCGTGAAAACGGGATGATCGTAGGCTATGCGGTGCAGTATTTCAGTGGGATTTACGCATTCATCTTCGTTAAGGGTCACGCAATAAGTCTTGTCGGACGTGAGGCTCTGCAAAACGTTCATGTTGTAAGTCATGGTCGCGGCTGCTCGCTGATCGCGCCCGATGTGATAATTCCAACTGGCCCAGGCCCGGCGCAGTCGGGGCAAAACGCTTACATCCGTGTGCAAAAGGGTTTGGTTCGTTTGGTAGGGGATGGCCGCAAGGATTTGCCGCTCCGCCTCGCTTGGGTCGGCCAGCATACGCAGGGCCTGATCGCAGTGCGCCGCGATGATCACCGCGTCAAAACGTTCACTCTTGCCCGAGCCTGCGGATATTTCCACACTATCTGAAAACCGGGTAATTCGTGTCACGGGGCATTGCAGGCGGATGCGATTCTCGAACGGCCGTACGATCGCGCGGACGTACTCCCTCGACCCGCCGCGCACGACGCGCCACTGCGGCCGATGCCAGATGTTCAACATTCCGTGGTTGTTGAGGAACTGGAAAAGCGTCCTCGCCGGAAACGCCATGAATCGCTTCGGATCGGCCGACCAGATTGCCGACCCCATGGGCAGGAGGAATTTCGCGACAAAGTAATCGGAGAATCGCTCAGCCCGAAGGAAATCGGCCAGTGGCGCATCATCGAGTGGCCCTTGAACAAGCGTCTTCGCCCGCCTGTTGAAACGAAGGATGTCGCGGCACAGTGAGAGGAATCTTGGATTCACCAAGTTCCTTCGTTGTGCGAATAACCCATTGAATGACCCTCCGTTGTATTCCAACCCCGTCTGGTCGCACCTAACACTGAAGCTCATGTCGGACGGCTGGCTCGCCACGCCAAGTTTGTCGAGCAGCCTGCAGAAATTCGGATAGGTCCACGTATTGAAGACGATGAAGCCGGTGTCGACCGCGAGCGATCGCCCATCGTCCGGCACATCGATGGTGTTCGTGTGACCGCCGATGTAATCGTTTGCCTCGAAAATCGTCAGTTCGTGATGCTCATGCAGCAGGTGCGCGGCGACAAGTCCTGAGATTCCGGTACCGACAATGGCGATTCGCATGTTAACAGTGCGCTATCGCGACTTGGAGATGGAATAGGTGTCGATCACGCTGCCGTCTTCGCTGATTTGTCGAAGTTCCAGTTTCTCCGCCGAAAGGTCGACCTGCGTGAAACTGAACTTCGCGTCGTTGTGCACGCGAATGTAGCCCGGCGGCGTGGAGGCTTCTTTGTACCGATTGGCGCCGGCCGCGCCCGTGGTGATATAGACCGTTCCCTTGCCGTCTTCGACCACCTTGTCGTCGCGCATCGGGGCCGTGCGTTCGTAAAGATGGTTGTGTCCGCAGAAAACCATGTCGACGCCGCATTCGTCGTACACCTTCAAAAACGCTGTCTTCATGTGTTCGCCGCCGGATTCGGGGTGCTCGCTGCCGGTGTAAAACGGATGGTGGTAATAGAGAAGCTTCCACCGAGCCTTGCTGTCCGTCAGCACGTTCCGCAGCCATGGCGCGACAACTTCATTCCGCTGTTTGTTGGTGATCGTGCCCTCTTCCTCGGGCGGATTTGAATCGAGGCCGACAAACAGTGCGTCGCCAAAGTCGAACCAATAGTTCCGCTCCAGCTCGATCCCCGGCGGGCCGTTTCGCGGAAGATCGAATGTCGCAATGAACGCCTTCCCATGCTCAGTCGCGCAGTCGTGATTGCCAAGGCTCGGCATGAACGGAATCCGTCGAATCAACTCCGCATACGGCTCGAAGAAATTCGTCGGGTAGTCCTCTACCTTGCCGCTCGGATAAATGAGATCGCCCGTATGAATAATCAGATCGGGTTTCGCTGCGACCATGAGCTTCGCCAAGTCCGCCTGCGTGTTGCTGCCGTTGCCCGAATCGCCGAACGCGAGGAAGCGAAACGGTGTGCCCGGCGTCGGGGGAGTCTTGACCTCAATCGGCCCGGCAAGCGATTCGCCCAACAACCCGGCGCTCTTTACTGAATACGTATGCGTTGTGCCCGACTTGCAATCCGCAAAGCTCGCTTCGAATCGATCGCCACTTTGGTCCGCCCGCTTCTCCTGCCGTCCGTTCCCTAAAACTAATTCAACCTTGCCGCCCGATATGGAGCCGGCCCGCCATGAGAACGACAATCGCCCCGGCTCGGGCATCTGCACCATCGGCCCGCAGCGCAACCTCGTCGGCTGCTGCATCCGAATGATGCGGCCGCCCGCGATAATCGCCGACGCCGCGACGACGAAAATCAAGAATCGGGAAGGCCTGCGTGGTGCGGCGGGATGATTTATCAAGAAATAATCTCCATATCTTGCGGTTGGCGACTCCCGCTGACGCGATTATAGTTGGATAAAGCGAAACGGAGTACCGCACATGCCACTTCCCGATGGAACCGCCACACTTGAAGAACTCTCCGCCCGGCTCAATGCCATCCGGGACTCTCTTTGACTTCCCACGTAAAAAAGAACTCCTGAAGGAAAAAGAAACGTTGATGGCCAAGCCCGGTTTCTGGGACAGCGGAGATTCCGCGCAGGCCGTCATCTCCGAATTCAAAATGCTCAAGGCCATCGTCGATCCGATTGAGGCCGTCATCCGGCGAGCCGAAGATGCCGCCATTCTTGTGGAGTTGGCCGAGTCGGAAAACGACGCCGCCACCCGCGCCGAAGCCGATAAGGAACGGCTCGCCTTGATTCCCGAGGTCGAGCGCGTCGCATTGATGGCGCTGCTCTCGAATCCGAACGACAGCCGCGATTGTTATTTCAATATTCAGGCCGGCGCCGGCGGCACCGAGGCCTGCGACTGGGCCGACATGCTGCTCCGGATGTACCTTCGCTACTTTGAGCGGAATGGCTACAGCCTCGAAGAACTCTCCCGCAAGGATGGCGAAGAGGCCGGCATTCAGTCGATCAGCCTGCTCGTCAAAGGCCCCTATGCCTTTGGCTACATGAGCTGCGAGATGGGCGTGCATCGCCTTGTGCGAATCAGCCCGTTCAACGCCCAGGGCAAGCGCCAGACCAGTTTCGCGGCTGTCGATGTGCTTCCGGTGTTTCCGGACAACGAAATCGAACTGCCCGAGAAGGATCTGGACATCCTCTTCTTCCGTCGGGCCAGTGGCGCGGGAGGGCAAAATGTGAACAAGGTTGCAACAGCCGTGCGCATCAAGCACCTGCCGACCGGCCTCGTGGTCGAGTGTGTGAATGAGCGCAGCCAGCAACAAAACAAACGCCAAGCCATGAGCATGTTGCAATCGAAGCTGGAGCAGATTGAGCAGGCCAAGCGCGACAGCGAACTGGCCAAGCTGCACAGCGAAAAAGGCGAAATCGCCTGGGGTAACCAGATTCGCAATTACGTCCTCGACGATCCGCGCGTCAAAGACCTTCGCACTGGCGTTGAGACCGGCAACCCGCAGCGCGTCCTCGATGGCGACATCGATGAGTACATTCAGGCGATGCTCCGCCACCGTGCTGAAAAACGCGCCAAGCAGGATCGCGACGACAAAAAGTAGCCCTCGCACCGGCACCGGCCCCGTGGTTGTGCCCTTTTGCCCGCCCAAACCAACGTTATCGCATCGTCGTGTTTTGTCGATAAAGTAGACAGCGGGAAGGGCGGTGTGGAACAAAGGATGGTTTAGCGCTTGAACAGCCGACCGGCATCGACTACGATAGATATCGCTTCTCAGACGCTTCCCGGCCATGCCGATCGTCGCATCGACGATCCCTCCACGGCGCCGATGCTGAGAGGACCTCGCACGACAACAGGGACCCCGACATCCGTGACAACTCCCAGCACCGTCGCGCGCCTTGAATCGGCACCCAGAGAGCCGCTCACCATCCGAGAGGAAGTGCGCGGCGAATATCAGTGGTGCATTGCCTCCACGCATTACGACGCCCTCAACAGTTCCGATCTCGACTGGTTCAACCTCACCGAGGGCCCGAACTGCACCCTCGTGAAGCGCAACAGCCAGCGCGATGTCTGGCGCGTCCGTTGCCGCGGCCGGGATTATTTCGCCAAGCTCTACCACCCCAACGGCTGGGTCGCCAAGGCCAAACTCCTCGTTCGCGGGCCCATTGCCCTTTGCGAGTGGGAGGTCGGCCGCTACGGCTCGGCCCATGGCATCGCCACGGTCATCCCCGTTGCCACGGCCTGGACCGGCACGCGCGGCAGCGGCGGGCCATCCCTGCTTATCACCGAGGCTGTCAATGACGGCATCCCGCTTAACGACTTCTGGGTGGCCATTCGCGACGATCGCGCCAAGGCCCGTCTGCTTACTGATTCGCTTGCCCGGCTGATCGCCCGCTCGCACCAGTGCGGCTTTCAGCATGGCGACATGCACCCCGGCAACATCCTCGTGCGCGAGCAGTCGCCGCGCTGCGAGGCGCTATTTGTCGACCTGCACAAGGTCCACATCGCCGCGACCGTTACGCAGCGCCAGGCCGTCAAAAATCTCGCGCAGCTCAACCAGTGGTTCCGCTCGCATGCCTCGCGCGCCCAGCGCCGCCGCTTCCTCGTCGATTACGCTGTCTATCGGCGCGAATACGCTTTGGCCAGCCCGTTCGCCCAAGACCTCCACCTCGAGCCCGGCCGGCTGATCGCCGAGTTGCAGGCTCAGGCGGAGCGCCATGCCGCCGCGCTGTGGTCGAAGCGCGATCGCCGCGTCGTGAAGAACAGCCGCTACTTCGCCCGCATCAAACCCGCGTCCGGCTGGCGCGGCCACGTGCTGCTCTCGTGCAAACATCCCAGCGCCGCCGCGTCGGCCTCGAAGCTGGACTACACCAAGAAGCAATGGAAGGAATGGCTGGCCGCGCCGCTGTCGCTGGTCGACCCTGCCAAACATCGCATGCTCAAGGACTCGCACACCGCGACGGTCTGCGAGATCACGCTTCCGACGAACCCGCCGGTGAAGGTCATCGCCAAACGTCCACTGGCCCGCAACGCGTGGAAGAAACTGACGCAGCTCTTCGGGCCATCGCGAAACCAGCGTGCATGGCGCATCGCCAACATGCTTCGCAATCGCGACATTGCCACGGCGCAGCCGATGGCGATCATCGAGCGGCGGCTGTTTGGCGGCGTTTTGCTCGACTCGCTGCTGCTGACCGAGTTCATCGACGGCGCGGTCGATCTGGAGACGTTTCTCACCCGCGACCTCGCGGCATTGCCCGTCGGCCGGCAGCGCGTGGTGAAGGACCGGCTGATTGCGGCCGTGGTGCGCTCGGTGAAGACGTTTCACGATCGCGGCTTCGTCCATCGCGACCTCAAGGCTCCGAATCTGCTGGTGACGTGGGCACCGCCGTATGAGTCGGAGCCGTTGCTCACCTTCATCGACATGGATGGCATCTCCTTCGCCCGGCGGCCGGGCGAATCGCAGCGCCTCCGCGCCGTCGTCCGCCTCTGTGCCAGCCTGCTGCATAGCGCGGCCTGCACGCGGACGGACAAGCTTCGCTTCCTGAAGAGCTACCTCGCCGGCCCCGGCCGCACCACGGTCGCGTGGAAGACGGATTGGCGGGCGATCCACCAACTGGTCTGCGACAAACTGGCGGACAAGGACCTCCGCCGGCAGTGGAAAATCGCCCACTATGGAAGGGCGTGAACTGCCCCCAAACTCAAGTCTTGATTTCGAAGATCATCGCCCCCATAGGCTTGCCTCTTCGCGTCAAAATCAATAATCCTTACGACTCCAGCTTGCCGTTTGGCAGACCTCTCGAACTGAACGGCACCGCCCAACTCAGGTTCGCCGTTTCGCGGATTTCAACTATCCCCAATCCCCCCGCGTTCCTGCGACCACCGCCTCAACCACCCGCCCCTTCGCATCCCGGTTCTACATGAATCCGTTTCATCTGCTCCGCGGAGATCGGCGTGCCGCATTCTGGGCATATTCCGGATATGTTTCCAATCAGCAAGTAGCGGCACCGCTCACATGACCTCGACAAGTCTTTTTCGGGAAAGACCGAGTTCATCCAGATAGCAATCGTAATTGGAAGAGTTGAACACGCTCGGAGACAAGCATCCCATTTCTCCGCGGCAATGCTCCGGTAAATGCACACTGATACGTCAAATTGTTGGACGACGATAGCGGATACGATTGCACCACACCTTATCATATCCAGTACAAGCATGAGTGTTGTGATTCGTCGTAGATTAGCTGGCTCAGAATGTCGGCACCGGAATGCATAGTACAAATCACGAACGGCCATAAGAGATCAAAAGCCAATGAAAAGGCAGTCAGTGGGGCTTGATTTACATACCCCCCGGATCTCATAGTCATCACTTCGGCAACGTAATCTGGATCAACTATGTGAATCTGGGTCAAAAAAACCAAATGCAATTATCCAATAATAATACATCGTCGAATCAATATCTCGATCGCCTAATCTGAATAATTTCCGGAGGCGGTTCGCGATTGATTCAAAAGCGATTAGAACGATCGGAACGCTAAGTCCAATTCGAGCCAAACAAACGAGTACGAAGATTGCGCCCAATTCACCTCGCCGATGAAACCAGTTGCCGATGCCAAGAATAAAGACCACACATGACACTAATTCGAGAACTCCGGTGCGACGTGTCCACTTTACTCGCGATCCACGAGCTGCCAGGGCGCAAAATGAAGTGGCCAATGGCACTATCGAGCCGGGCCCTCGGAAGAACCAGGATATTCGCTCAATGAGGGGATACTTCCCTGCAGGGCATCCCAACCAATCGATATGACTTGCAAATGAAAGGAGCCAAAGATAATGGGCGAATCCCGGTATGCAAGCCGCAATTAGAACGGTGAGAGTTGAAGCTCTCACCGACTCTTTCCCAGAACTCACGGCGGATTCCAAGTTCATGCTCTCATTAATGAGTGGTGGAGTTGATGTCAGAGGTTGGAAAAGGTGTCACGATGAATTGACTCCTGGCCCATCTAACCACGCGGGAGCTCATCGAAACTTGGCCCGAAGAATCCCAGCCGACGGTCTTCATAACTGAATAGTCGCCCAACCCTGCTCTGCGCAACGCATGATCCACGCCTTCTCGCGACATTTTTGTCACCCGCGATGCTGGATTGAATCTCAGGCGGCAACGCGGCGTAGAGCTGCCGAAATCGCCTAGTCGTGTGTGAGATCACGGTCCGACTCAAACGGCTTGGTCTCGCCTCGCCGATATTCCCCCAACGCCTCTTCCGCCATCGCCGCCAATCGATCGCCGCCCCGCGACAACGCGCTCTGCCATCGTTCCTCCGCCTTCAGTTCTTCCAAAATAAACGCGGCAAACTCCTCCTGCTGCTGCGGAGGCAGCCCCTGAATGTGATCGAGGGCATCTTGGAGAGATCGAACCATGCCTAAATCCTAATCACGCGACGGTTGCAAGTCGAGCAAAATCCAGCGCTATCTCCAACCCATGCCATCTAATATCAAAAACAGTCGCGCAAGCCTGCCGACGGCTCTTGCCTGCGTCGCCATACCCCGCGAATCACTTACCCAACCGTATTCACACCCATTTACCGCCCCAACGCCTTCCCTAACAACAACTTAACACAATTCACAAGCACGCTGAAACAGCGAGCAAGATTGATAGGTGTCGTTGGGAAAAGAACAAGCAACCAACAGGTGCGCCAATGCTCCAATCAGATCACGACACACCGGCCACTCCGAAAAGCATTCTTCTGCGCCAATCTGCGCCATCTGCGGTTCCATTCCCTTCGGCACAAAAACCGCACAAACGGTTTGTGCGTTTTTGTGGGCGTCAGCCCGGTTTTTGTGGTTTTTTGTGGGGTGTTATTTTTTTCTGGTTGCCTCGCAACCAACTTCCTCCCCTCGGACCCTTGGCCCCTTGAACCCTTGACCCCTTGAACCCTTGATCCCTTGAACCCTTGATCCCTTGAACCCTTGATCCCTTGCCATGAGGTGTTCCCATGGATGCACTCAGACAA
>CAZSBF010000039.1:0-36852 GCA_964605185.1 uncultured Planctomycetaceae bacterium | reverse complement strand
ATTCCCGGCCTCAACGACTCCCATCTCCACGTCATCCGCGCCGGCCTCCAGTGCCGCTTCCATCAGCGCCTCCTCGGTGGTCTCGGTCGCGCCGATGGAGAACATGCCCTTCGTCGTGAAGTTCCAACTGACGCAATTCGTCGCGCCCATGTTTCCGCCGCCGCGCTCGAAGATCTTTTTGATTTCCGGGGCCGTCCGGTGCGGGTTATCCGTCAGGGCATCGACGATGAACGCCACACCGCCGGGCCCATAGCCCTCGTACGTGACCGGTGAGAACTCATTGGCACCCAGTTCGCCGGTGCCCCGCTTGATGGCCTTATCGATGGTGTCCATCGGCATGTTGGCGTCGCGCGCCTTGTCGATGGCATATCGAAGGGTGAGATTCATCGCCGGGTCGCCGCCGCCCGTCTTGGCCGCGACGATGATATTTCGCGACAACTTGCTCCACAGCCGCCCGCGCCGGGCGTCGACGACACCCTTGCGATGTTTGATATTCGCCCAATGACTATGTCCTGCCATGCAAGTCCTCGAACAATCGATTCAGGGCATCGCTCCTCGCGAAGCGTGCCGACGTGTCTTGTGATGTCGGCACCGGGTGACAGCCGGTGCATGCATGTAGTTTATCTCGGATCAGGCCAGTCGCACTAGCGTCCGGACGGCTGCGTCGTCGCCGATTCACTTTGCACCGGTGCGACATCGACCGGCTCGTTCGCGTCCATCTGCCGCAGCTTCGCCTCGACCTTCGGGCGAATCTTGCGGTTCTGGATTCCCTCCAGCCCTTCGGTCTGGGCATTTAGCAAATCCAGCGACTTCCGCCAGCGCTTCGCCGCCTCGTCCTTGCGGCCATCACGGTAAAGGGCATCGCCGAGGTGATCGAACAGCACGGCATCCGTGGTTTCGCCCATGCGGATCGACCGCTCCAGATAAACAATCGCCTCGCGATTCCTACCCTGCTTGTAGAGAAGCCATCCAAGGCTGTCGAGATAGGCCGCCTCGCGCGGGCGCTCCCGCACGGCCAGCCGAATCATCTTCTCGGCCTGCTCCATGTTCATGCCCGCGTCAATCCAGGTGTAACCCAGGTCGTTGTTGATGCCGGGGTCGCTCGGGGCGATCTTCAGGACTTCCTCCAGTTGCTCCATCGAGGCATGATCGCGCCCGGCGAGCTGGAACACATTGGCCAATTGCCGCCGCAACCGAATGACCAGCAGCGGATCGACCTGCTCTCCTGCCTTGATTCGTGCGATCTGCGGAGCCAACAACGACTGAATCGTTTGCTCGGCGTCTTTCCATCGCTCCGCCGCCATCTGTGTGGCCACCAATTCGTCGAAGGCGGATTCGTTGCCCGCGGACTTCATGCGGCCGCGATAGAAATCGATCGCCTCATCGAATCTCCCCGCAAGGCGCAGCGTGCGCCCAAGCGAAGCCATGTAAGCCGCTCGATTCTCGGTGATCTCCGCACCCGTCTTGGCCAGTTCGATGGCCCGATCCCAGTGCTTTCCGCGCCACGCGAGCGTGATGAGCAAGCCGTTCAGGTTCAGGTCGTCCGGCGTGCTTTGCATCCAGGACAATACCTTCTGTTCGGCCTCGAGATAGCGCTCGGCCTGCATGAGTTGGTCAATGTAGATCAGTCGCACCTCCGCGTTAGTCGGATCATCCGCCAACCACTTCGCGGATACGGCGATTCCATCAGCTGTCCGTTTGGCGGCGCGAAGGGTTGTCAAATAGGTCTGCCGTCGTGTCGCGTCCGTCGGGTTGTCGTCGAGCCACTTTTTCGCCCGTTCGACGGCGTCGTCGAATCGTTCCGATAGGATCAGGTAATCAATGGACTGCCGCATGAACGCCTCGCGACCCCCGCGCAGGTCTTCACGGGTCATCAGGGCGTCCAGCAGGCGAATGGCCTCGCCCCAGTCGGCGAGATTGATCGCCAGATCCAGTTGATTGCGGAGCAGATTAAGATCGCGCGGGTGTTCGGCAAGCAACTCGCGGAAGATCGCCGCCGCGCCCTCATAATCGAGCAGCTTCATCAGCAAGGTGCCGCGAAGCTCCCGAGCACGCGGGTCCATCGCGTTCACCTTCAGCGCTGCGTCAACCTCTTTGATCGCAGACTCATAGTCCTGCACAAGGATGTAGCTCATGGCGAGATCGACGCGCGTCGCCGAATCGGCGGGGTATTTGTCGGCAATGCGATTCAGCTCGGCGCGATACTCATCGATCCGGCCTTGCGCGCTGGTGTTCTGGCTCGTCGCCAGTTTGATCATGGCCGCACAACGTTCGACGGCCGCGCCGGACTGACCGAGCCGTTCAAAGTCGGAGAAATAATCGCGCGCCTTCTCTATCTTGTCGGTGTTCAGATAGAGTCGGACGAGCCGCTCGCGCGAAGGGATGTGACGCGGTTCCACGTCGTCGAGGATTCGCTTGAAAAGCTGCTCGCACTTTCGCTTTTCACCGCGTCGCTCGGCCTCGGCCGCGAGGAGAAACAGCGGCTCGGGCGATTTCGGATCGAGTCGGAATGCCTCGAGCAACGCAGTCTCAGCATCATCCGTCTCGTCGAGGGTCAGATGGGCCCTGCCTTTGCAGAGATACGTCTGCGAGTCGGCGGCATTGGCTTTGATCGCTTTGTTCGCCGTTTCGATGGCCTCCTGCCACTCGCGACGGTCGGCATGGATTTGAGCGAGTGCGGCCCAGGCGGGACCGAAGTTGCGTTGCAGCTTCGTCGCGGCCTGAAACGAATCGACCGCCCCTTTGAGGTCGCCGGTGAGCCGTTGCAAATCCCCGTGGACGAATTGAGCGGCGGCATCGCTGCCTCGCTCCTGCGCGAGACGGGCCGATTCTCCGAGCATCTTCTCCCGAAGCGGTTTGAACGCATCGCTTGCGATGACCGATTGCAATTCCGAATATGCCGATGGGTCGTCGTGCAGGAGTTTGGCCACGCCCTCCATCGCCTCGCGCACTTCGCCGCGCGATAGCCGCAGCGTGAGAAGCAGCCGATTGGCCTTCGCATCCGTCGGCTCGGTCGCCACAAGGCTGGCAAGCACATCCCGCGCTGCGTCATATTGCTTTCGTTCAATCAGCAGTTCAGCGAGCTTCATGCGGATTGCGCTGTTCGTCGTCTTGCGGGCCAGTTCGGCAAGGTAGGTGTCATACTGCTCCGGGCGGCGCGTCTCGTCGCAGATTTCCTTGAGCAGCGTCAGATTCTCGGCGGCATCGGGTGCATCCGACAGGATTCGACGAACCTGCTCCATGGCCGCATCGGCGCGCCCCGCCTTGGCGAGTGAGCGCGCCAGTCGCGCCCGAAGCCCGGGCATGGTGGGCGTTTCGGCCAGCGCTTCTTCGTACGTTTTCGCCGCGAGGTCGTGTCGGCCCAACTCAGTCTGAATCTCGCCGATCAAGTCCGACAGCTTGGGCTTGAACAGGATGAACAGCTCCGCCAGCTCGCGATGTTCGAGCATTTCCTGTGTCGGGCTCTTTGCAGCGGCCTTGAACGCTTCCCACTGGGTTAGTGCGGCAGTGAGATACCCCTCGCGTCGCAGAGAGGTCGCCAGTGAGAAATGAGCCAGCACCCGTTCCGGAGTCGGCGATGACGCACCACTCGCCAGCAGTGCGAGGCGAAACTGCGTGATGGCCTCGGTTGTTTTGTTGTCATGCAGTGCGATGTCGCCAAGCATCTGATAGGCCGCGACGTTTCGAGAGTCGAGCCGAAGTGTTTCTTTGAGATGGCTTTCGGCGAGCGCCTGGTTCCCCTGGCGAAGGGCCGCGCGGGCGAGCAGGACATGTGCCTCGGTCGAATTCGGATCGTCCCGCAGGGCCCGTTCGCAAGCCGCCATCGCCTCTGTCCAAAGTTGGTCGGCGATCAGCTCACGTGCGCGGGTGAGGGATTTCGTCGCGGATTCCGATGGTTGCGAGGTCGGCGTTGCCGCAGCGCGCGGCAGCGAGGGCCGCGGTTGAATCTCATCGAGCGTGAGGAACGCCTTGCGACGGTCGATCCCCGTTGCACCGGGCTGTGAGGGTTGCTGACAGCCAGCAAAGGCGACGCCGAGCACAATCGAAGAAGCAATGAGGCGCGCAGGCGTCCGATTCGATTTCAGCACGATTCGTCCTCCGTAACGAGACGCGCCCGCTTGCGGCGCTACTTCTTGCGGCTCGACGACTCCGCCTTGCCGCGCTTGGCCGGAGCGGCTTTTTTGGCTGTCGCCTTCTTGGCCATCGCCTTCAGAGCGAGCACGCTCTTGGCGGTGGCCTCATCCTTTTTCGGCGCGACCGGAACCGGCTCAGGCTTTGGCGGCTCGGGAGCGGCCGTCACGGGATGATATTCCAGCGGCTTGCGTGGGGCATGGGCCGAGGCATGACGTTTGAGCAGAACCGAAAACGCCGGCACTTCGGAGTCTCGCACCTGCTGTGCCAGGAATTTCTGAATCTCCTCGATCGGCGCCTCTGGCGGCACGTAATTCCCCTTGCGAAGATAGGAAAGCATGTGGAAATCGACGGGGACCACGGGCGCCTTGAAGCAGCGCTGCAGTATGGACGCCTTGGCGTACGGTCCCATGCCATCGAGCCGGTTTAGGAATGTCTCCGCGCCTTTGCGCGATTGCTTCATCAGAAACGTCAGGTCCAGCTTGTGCGTGCGATTGAAGATCGAGAGCAGCGATCGTGACAACTCTTCTGCTGCGGCCCGGCCCATTGGGAAGTCGGCGCCGACCATTTCCACGATCGATGCCACGGGCGTGACGCGCAGCTCGTTCATGTCGACCACGCCCGCCTTGATCTTGGACACGGCCTGATGGGCCCGCGACTCGGCGACGTAATTGCTAAAGACGGCCTCCAGAAGCTGGTCCATCGGGTCTTCGACCGGCTCCACATGGGCGGTGCCGGCCTCCTTCTTCAGCTCCTGCCAAAGCTTCTTTACACGACGGACATGGTCCGCATCGAATTTCATTCGTCATCTCCTTCAGACGGCACGGCGTCCGCGTCGGACGCAGCCGGTGGCTTTTTTGATTTATCACTCCGGGGATTGTCGCCCGTTCCTGCTTCGCTCAACAGTTGCAGAATCTCGTTTCCCCGTTTCAGGCTCAAATCGAGGATCAGTCGGATCATCGGGGCCTGTCGCATGTCCAGGTTCTTGGCGACGCGTGTCTGGATCATGCCGCGGGCACTGTCCAGCCCCTTCATCGTGGTCTCGCCTTCGATCGGCGTGCCCATGACGCTGACATATACATTTGCCTGGCGCATGTCGGGGCTGAGTTCGACACGCGTGACGCTGGTGAAGCGGCTTACGCGGGGGTCGGATATGCGATTGGAGATCGCATCGCTCACTATGTCGCGGATGATGTGGGCCACTCGACCCTGTCGATGAGACATCGCATTCTTCCCGCCCGCGGCTTTCCGCGGACCGACTCCATTACAGCATTTCGATTTCGTAATCCATCAGCACGACGCCGCGCGCCATCCGCACTTCGTCCACAATCTTCGACAGGCAACTGTCGGCAAAACGACGGTCGTTCGACACCATGGCGATCCCCATCACGCTGAGGCGATGTTCGTCGAGGTCGTCAACCTCGGCCACCGACACATTGTGCCGGCCGGCGAGGCGATCCTTCAGGCTCTTGATGGCGCTGCGTTTGTCCTTGAGCGACATGGCCTCGGGAATCGACAGATTGAGCGTTAAGACGCCGACCACCATGTCAGCCTTCAAGCTTGCGGGCGATCTGAATGACCTCCAGGCCTTCGATCACGTCGCCCGGCTTCAGGTCGTCAAAGTTCGCCACACGAATACCGCACTCGAAACCCGCCTTCACTTCCTTCACGTCGTCCTTCACGCGGCGAAGCGAATCCAGATCGAGCATGTCCTTGATCACCACACCGTCGCGGATGATCCGTACCTTGTGGTTTCGCTGAATGGCGCCCTCTCGCATGAAGCAGCCCGCCACCTTGCCCACCTTGGAGATCATGAACACCTGTCGCACCTCGGCTCGGCCGCGCGACTCGATCTTCTGATCCGGCGTGAGCAGGCCTTCCAGCGCCTTCTTCACATCGTCCATCAGATTGTAGATCACGCGATAGGTACGGATGTCCACACCAAGGCCGTCGGCCAATCGTTGAATGGCTGAATCGGGGACGACGTGGAACGCCACGATGATCGCATCGCTCGCCTGGGCCAGAACCACGTCTGACTCGGAGACGGTGCCGACGCCCGAGTGAATGATGTTGAGCTTGACCTGGTCGCTCGGGAATTCGGACAGACTCTGCTTGAGCACGTCCACGCTGCCCTGCATGTCCGCCTTGATGATGACACGCAGATCCGGAATGTCGCCTTCCTTCGCCGTCGCCAGCATCGCTTCGAGCGTTGTCGGCTTGGCCGTGCGGACCAATTCCGCCTCGCGCTTGCGTGCGGCCGATTCTTCGGCGATTTCCTTGGCACGCTGCGGCGTCTCCACAACATAGAACTTGTCGCCCGCCGACGGCACCTCGCTGAGACCGGTCACTTCGACCGGCGTCGATGGCCCGGCGGTCTTGAGCGTCTTGCCGCGCTCATCCTTCAACGCGCGCACCCGGCCATAGCCGCAGCCGCAAACAATCACGTCGCCGGCCTTGAGCGTTCCTTCCTGCACGAGGACGCGGGCCACGTTGCCGAGGGCTTCGCTTCGCTCGGCCTCGATGACGCTACCCGTCGCGGGAATGGACGCGTCGGCTTTGAGTTCCATCACTTCGCTGAGTGTTGCAAGGTGGGCGAGCAGATCTTCAATGCCCTGACCCTTCACCGCCGACACCTGGACGACGTCCGTGTCGCCGCCCCAATCGCCGCTGGGCGTGAGGCCGTGCTCAGTGAGCTGTCCGTAAATCTTGTTAATGTCGTGCGGCAGATCGATCTTGTTGAGGGCGACGACGATGGTCGTCTTCGCCGCCTTTGCGTGGTTGATGGCCTCGATGGTCGTCGGCATGACGCCGTCATCGGCCGCCACCACCAGCACGACCACGTCCGTCAGATTCGTTCCTCGCGCTCGCATAGCCGTGAACGCGGTGTGACCGGGCGTATCGAGGAATGTCACCCATCGCTCGCCGACCTTGACGCGATAGGCACCGATGTGCTGGGTGATGCCGCCCGCTTCGCCGCCGGCCACGTTGGTCTTTCGAATGCGATCCAGCAGCGTTGTCTTGCCGTGGTCGACGTGTCCAAGCACCGTCACCACCGGCGGCCGCGCGACAAAGTGCTTTCGCTCCATCGCCGCGAATTCATCAGCCAGCCGATCCATGCCGGTCTTGGCTTTGACCACGGTGAGTTCAATGCCCTGCTCCAGCGCCATCATGGTGGCCATTTCGGTATCCAGCGATGTATTGACGTTGGCAAACTGGCCGCGATCTTCCATGATTCGCTTGATGACGCCCGCGACGGGAATCCCCGTCTCCCGGGAAAAGTCTTTAAGAAGAATCGGTTCGGTCAATTCGACCTTATCCTTGCGAACCGGGCCGGTCTGTCGCGGGGGCGCGCCCTTCTTGCCACCGGCGCGATCCTCGATCGCTCTCATACCCGCAATGCCACGACCCGACGCATGCGCGAGGCGATCGCGGCGTTCAATCAAATCACGATCGCGCCACTCCTTGAGCTTCTCGGCGACATCTTCCGCCTCATCACGAATCGCGCGCTTGGTGCTCGGCCGTTTCTCAGCAGCGGCATCGGCCACGGGCCCCTTGGCCGCGCGGCGACCGCGCTCCCGGCTGGCTTCGTCATCGGTCGGAGGGCCGGCCGGTCCTCGCGGACCCATTCCCGGTGGACGCAGCGGAGGACGCATTGGCGGTCGAGGACCGCTTCGTGCGGCCGGTCGCGGACGATCCACGACTTCGGGCCGATCCATACGAACAAACTTGGGCCCGGCGAGCTTCGCCGGCGCAGGGACATTCATGGGGCCCGCCGTGACGGGCGGCTTCTCAGGCGGCTTCGGCGGATGAGCCGGTGCCTTGGCGGCGACACGCGGCGCCTCTTCGGAAGGAGGTGCCGTTGGTGCTTCAGGTTGCGGTTCGGGGGCTTCAACGATCGTCGGCGCTTCCGGAACGTCCACGGTCGGCGTTGCCACTGGCTCATGAATCTCCGGCTCGGAGATTTCGTGATGCTCTTCGTGTGCGGGCTCCGCGATATCCGGCGCATCCATAACCGCGATGGATGACTCGCCCGTCGTCTCATCGGCCTTGGTTGATTTCTTCTTGCGCGGGCGGGCGGTCTTGCGCGCAGTCTCCAGGTCGACGGGCCCGCTCTCCTCGACGGTCGTCTTGTGCGGCCCTTCGCTGAACCATTCGCGAATGGTCGCAGCGAGACCGGGGATCACAACGTCCATGTGTCCCTTGAGCGGGATGCCTTCAGCATGGCACTTCTCGATGATCGTCTTGCTGTCGACCTCGAGTTCCTTCGCCAGGTTATGCACTCGCAGCTTCTTTTCAGCCAAGCATTCGCTCCATGACCCGAAGGTCGTTTGACCCGTTTATCCCTGTGACGACTCCGTCAGTGCCTCGTTACGATAGTTCCGTAGCCGGTGACTCCGCGTTCACCGTTTCGGTGTTTGCTTCCGCCGGCGGCGTTGCGTCGTTCTCAACGGCAGGGGCGTCTTCCGTCGGTGCGTCTGCCGAAACTTCCGCATTTGCGTCCGGCGTGTCAGTGCTTTCCGCCGCGGGCTCGGCCGTGAGACCCGCCGCCGCGGCCGCCAGCGCTGCCGCCTTGGCCGCATCCGCCACAATCTTCTCGGCGGCTTTTTCCTCGGCGACGATCTTGGCCTCTTCTTTGCAGATATCGACGACGCGTTGCGCCAACTCGGGCTCCATCTTCAGTTCGTCGACAAGCGGCTGCATGCCGACTTCCTCGACGTCCGCAACGCTGATCATGCCCATGAGCGAGATCTTCTCGGCCAGCATCTCGTCGATGCCCTCGATTTTGCGAAGCGTCGTCGCCAGCCGGTCGAGGCCGCGGTTGTAATCCTTGGGCGTCTGGATATCGATGTCCCAGCCGGTGAGCCGTGCGGCGAGCCGGACGTTTTGACCGCGCTTGCCGATGGCCAGCGACAACTGATCCTCAGGCACGACCACGGTGGCCCGGCCGAGTTCAAAGTTGAGCGCCGTGTCCTGAATCTCCGCCGGCTTGAGCGCATTGGAAATCAAAATCTGCGATGACTCGTTCCATCGCACGATGTCGATCTTCTCGCCGCCGAGTTCTTCCACGATGTTCTTGATGCGGCTGCCACGCACGCCGACGCACGCGCCGACGGCATCGACCTTTGTATCGATGGAGGACACCGCTACCTTCGAGCGATAGCCCGCCTCGCGTGACAGCGCCTTGATTTCAATAATCCGCTCCGCCACCTCGGGCACTTCCAGCTCGAACAGCCGTCGAATGAAATCGGGATGGCTGCGAGACAGGATGATCTTGATCTGGTGGGGGGCCTCGCGCACATCGAGAATCAAACAGCGAATGCGCTCGCCCGGCTGATGCGCTTCGCCCGGAATCTGCTCGCTCCGCGGCAGGAAGCCTTCCGTACGACCGAGGCTCACCAGAAGCGCGCCGCCTTCAATGCGGGCCACCGTGCCGGTGACGATCGTTCCCTTGCGTTCCGAGTATTCCTCGAAAATGCTGCCGCGCTCCGCCTCGCGGATGCGCTGAATCATCA
This sequence comes from uncultured Planctomycetaceae bacterium, assembly GCA_964605185.1. GTDB lineage: Bacteria > Planctomycetota > Phycisphaerae > UBA1845 > UTPLA1 > JACRIM01. Next base: position 27,208 of record CAZSBF010000039.1, on the reverse strand, counting down.
CCTGCTTGGCCGTCTGCGCCGCGATGCGGCCCAGTTCGGACATGGTGATGGCCGTTCCGTTGAGTGTGGCACTGATCGAGCCGGACAGGCGGTCAATCGTGACTTCGACCTGCTCTTCCTGACCGTATTTTTTGTGAATGGCCGACTGCATGGCGGCCTCGAGGTCGCCAAGCACCAGTTCTTTATCGATGTTCTTGTCGCGCGACAGGCCGTCAACAAGTCGAATCAATTCTGCGTTCATCGTTCTCTTCCTTACACGCCGTTCGCCCACTGGCGACCGGTTAAGTTTTTCGCGTGATCACCCGGCGGCCACGCTCGCCTTGAATTCATGCCGCGCCTCGCGCGGTCCCTATACAAACACAAAGAGTGGGCCGTCCTCGCGGAACCCACTCTGGCGACGATCGGTGGCGGGAATCCCGCCGGCAAGTGCGCCGTGGCGATCACATACCCATGGACCGCCTCCGTCGCCATTTGCCAGGCTCGCAGGCCATCGCGGCCGCGAGCGAACCAACTGCCGCCAGGTCATGCAACACTGGCGTACGCTCCATGCGCCGCAACGGCGCGACCAACATCCCCGGTCTCGAAGAGGTGAACGCGCGATAGATCGACATGCACGTCGACCTGCTCGCCTTCGCGAACGGCTTCCCGGCCGTCCACGCGTCCCACCAGGCTTCGTCCCGATTCCGTCGTCATATACACATCTTTCCGGTCGCCCAGAGGCTCGACCAGCGTTACTTTAACCTTCAGCGTCTCGACCTCGCCGGCCGGCCGGCTCAGTGCCAGCATGTCCGGCCGAATGCCGAGCGTCATCGGCTGATTCAAATACGGCGTCAGCCGCCCGCGCATCGTGGAAGGCAGCCGCGTTCGCAGGCCGCCATCCTCCAACGCCAACCGTTCGCCCTCTGCCACCACGCGGCCTTCGATGAAGTTCATCGGAGGCGTCCCGAGGAAGCCGGCCACGAACCGATTCGCCGGAGATTCGTAAATCTCCATGGGCGGGCCGAACTGATGCAGCAGGCCGTCCTTCATCACCGCCACGCGATCACCGAGGGTCATCGCCTCTTCCTGATCGTGCGTGACGTAGATCGTCGTCGTGCCGAGCCCGCGCTGGATCCGCTTGATCTCGCTGCGCATCTCGACGCGAAGTTTCGCATCGAGGTTCGAGAGCGGCTCGTCGAACAAATACACCTTCGGGTCGCGGACAATCGCCCGACCCACCGCCACCCGCTGCCGCTGCCCGCCCGAAAGTTCCTTCGGCCGGCGCTCCAGCAGCGATTCAATTCCCAGTTTCGCCGCGGCCGAGCGGACCTTGCGATCGATGTCGGCCTTGGACAGGCCCAGCTCCCGCCGCCGGAGCGACAGGCTGAAGGCCATGTTCTTGTACACCGTCATGTGCGGGTACAAGGCGTAGTTCTGAAACACCATGGCGATGTCGCGATCCTTCGGGGCGACCTCGTTCACGATGCGCTCGCCGATGCGGATGGTGCCGGAGGAAATCTCCTCCAGCCCCGCGACCATGCGAAGCGTCGTGCTCTTGCCGCAGCCCGACGGGCCGACCAGGACCACGAACTCGTGATCCCGGATCGCCAAGTTGACACGATCCACGGCCTTCACGCCTCCCGGGTAAACCTTGGTGACGTCCGAGAGAGTGACATTCGCCATAGGGGTACACCGGCCGCGCGGAGGTGGTCCACGTGCCAAGTCGGATGATAAAGTCGCCGTTAGCCCCTGTCAAACCGGATTTTATGCGCGGAAGGGGTGAATTCTCGCCAGTTTTCGTCGGGTTGCCAATCTTGGGCTGTGGTACCGAAGTCTTGAACGGTGGCAGGTACCGGAGTCATGAACAGTGGCACCGGTCTCCCGACCGGTCACTGGTGTGGCACCGGTTTCCAACCAGTGTTCGGCGGGACCGGTAGAAGGTGGGTGGAATCGAAACCACTCGACGAGATTACATTTTGATGAACGACCCCCACAACTCGGCTACTTCCAATCGCTCGGCCCAGTCACCAAGGTAGTCTAGATCCAGACTCGCTCCCTGCACCGCCACAATGCCGGCGACATCCGATCGCTGGCGTTCGCTGTCAGCGAGCTTGATCCACTCGAGTTTGGAAAGAATCGTATCCTCGGGAGAGAGTACCCAACAAACGGTTCCGGCAATTGACTGTCGTCGTCGGCGGGCAAAACGAATGGCATCGGCGGCTGTTTTCTTGCGGACCCAGAAATCTATCTTTGTCCCCGTGCCACCGTGGATCGCATTGAATTCACCCAGATTGCGAATCGAATCGCGGATCGAATCGGCGTCAAGATACCAGTCCGGCTCCGGGAACGCCTGTCGAAGACGCTCGACGTCCGCCACTTTGATATCCAAGACCACGTCGGCGTCGTAGGTCGCCCGCGGCCGGCCCCACGCCACACTGGCTAGGCTTCCCACTATGACATAAGGCATGCCCAGCGATTCGAGGATGCCCAGCACTTTGCCTAGTTCTTCCGGCACGATCACGGAGCGACTCCTCGCTGCCGCTGCAATTCCTCCACATCAATTCCCGTGATCCGCCGACCGATCTCCCGGTCGATCTGCATGGCTGTCCATTCCGGATGTTCCTGTCGAATCGCACTGCGAGCCATCTCATAGGTCAATTGCGTCCAGCGAAAGCAGCACTCCAGCCGTTCCTCCGGCGTCATTCGCCGAATGATGTCGTCTTGAATCTGCTGCGCTTGTTGAGGATTCATCCCTCTATGATAGCTCAGTCATCCTGCGTTAGGTTGTCTTCGATTTGCGTCGAGGGTGTATCAACGCCGGGAAGATTGTCGGCGGGAAGTGCCAGGGGAGTGGCCGTGTCCGGGAGGGCCGGGAGTTGTGAATTAGGGTTTGCGGCGAAGCGATAGATGGTTGAATCCTCGATCATGTCGAGGCGGCGGCGGTTGTGTTCGACTTGGGCGGTCATTCGGTAGGCCTCGGCAAGGCGGAGGAGCGTTCGGGGGGTGAACTGATCGGTCATGAGGGCGTGGATCATCCTCTGGCCGACGAGGCGGGGGATGATGGTTTCGGTGGCGTCGGTGTCGGCGACGCCGTGCCGGGCGAGGGCCAGGGCGCGGAGGCTGCTTCGGAACCGGCGGGCGTAGCGGTAGAAGGCGTCGGTGCTGATGCCGAGGTTTTTGAGTTCGAATAGTTCGTAACAGGCGGAGAGGGTGGGCGGGTTGCCGGCGACCAAGGCGCGGTCGAGGCGGTCGAGCTGCTCGTCGGAGAGCGCTTTGACGACGGTGGAGAGGGGGTCGCGATGATCATTGAGGCCGTTCATGGGTGGCTCCTTTCACTAAAAAAAGAGGTAGCCGCAAATAGCCGCAAATCGGGGTTTTTGGCCGCAAGAAAGTGCAAGTCGTTGCGTGTGGGAGGCGCTTGGCGTAGCCACGAAGTCTTGAGACCTGAGGCACGAACACCTGAGGGAAGGAAGGGATTGCCGCGCATTGATGGGGACGGGGGATGGGTTGCATCTTGGGACTCCTTTGCGGGTGTACCTAACTATTGCCTAACAAATATAGCGCAGACATGTGCGGGGGCAAGTGAATTTCCTATTTATTTTTCGGGGAGTGCTAAGTGCCGGGTGGATCGGGATTTGGAACAGAGTAACAGGGCGATGTTTTCGAGTATTCTAGAGTACGTCAATGTCCTTTGGCCATCACAACCTTATACAGAGAATCAGCGAACCTCACAAACTCTTCATTGACCTTGCGAAGGTCGGCAACCAATTCGTCATACTGCGGAAACTGTTGCTGAATGTCTTGAGGCGACTTCCCGTTATTCTGTTCATTCGTCAGCTCGGAGTCGTACCATCGCCGAAACTTGGCCTGCCACTTGGTGAGATGGGGGCGCAGGCCTTCATTAAGCGCCTTCATGAGTAGGGCGACGACATTGCGCGTGTCGTCGCAGTGTTCAAGTCTGTCAGCGGGGATGCTCTTGGCCAAATCACGCAAAGCGCCGAATAGTTTATACCACGAGTTATATACTTCGTCGATGACATCGAGTCCCACTTCAAACGGCAGTCCGACCTTTCGGCTCTTGATTTCGATCCATGCTTGATGGGCGACACGCTTGGTCTCAGTGTCCGGACAGATGTCCCACTCGACTCCCTTGAATGTCAGCTTTACTGATTGCGTGCGGAAATTCTTGAGCAACTTGCGGCGAGCCCACGGAACAATCCACCAGATGGCGATGAGAATTAGAACCGTGATCAGTAACCAAACTAGGCCCACTCGGACTTCGAATCCCCATCCCTTCCAGTCGAGCAAACTCAGTTCAGTTGCATTAACGGGCGGGCGAGCCGGTTGCGTCGCTGGCGTGGGGATTTGGGCAAGCAAGTGGTTCATGGTCGGCTGCGCTCCATTCGCGGCTCCGAGTTGACGATGAAGCGCGCCTGCTTCGCCCGATTTCTTGCGTTTTCAATTGCGGCGCGAAGCGCAGTCGGGTCTTCAGTCCAGTCGATGAAATGGGCGTATCCACTCGCGATGTTCGTGTGGAGCCGGTCGGGCACTGTGACCTTTCCGTTAATGTCCTTTGGATTCGTTGGTAGACAGATTCCAAGTAGCGCGTGCTCCTTGTTCAGCGTCATGTGGATTTCCCAGTCCACCCAACGGCGCTTCCACGTCTCGGCCCCGCAAAGCACAATCGTGATCGAGCTGCCGGTGATGTGCTCTTCGCGGATGACTTGCTGCTGATAACTTACGTCGTCGCTGCCGATACGCCGCTCGATCGACAAATCCGTGATGACGTCGAAGCCGTCGTGAAAGAGGCTGGAGAATCGCTCGTAATACGCCTGGTCGCGCTGATGGTGATAGCTGATGAAGACCTTCGGCTTCGCTGCTTTGAGCAGCGCGGCCAGCAAAGATAGGCCTTGTCCAGAACCACCGCTGCCGAAATTGCTCATACAAATCTCCCTGTCCGAACGGCTGCCTTGAGCCGAGTGTGAAAGTCGTCCGCTGTCGTGATCGATCGCAAGGCCGACGCATACTTCTCCAAAATGGGTTTCGCGAATCTGTCGCGGTGGTAGGCCTCAGCGAATAGATCGACTTCACCTTCAGTCGTCATGACTGGCCACTCAGTCAGGAACTCCGGTAACGTGACCGTGCTTGCATCAAAACTCGTAATGCGGTGATCACCTTGCCGGGCTACTCCAATCTCAAATGGAACCCACCACGAGCCAACAGTAGCGTTCGTCACGAGCGCCATGAGGTGAGTGCAAGTATTGATTCGATTGACGATAAGGTCGGTGATTTCACGCGTCGTTTTCGCCTCGGGATCGAAGTGGTCGAGGTAGCACATGATCTTGTGCTTGGTAATGAGGCGATTTGCCAACATTTGCGCCTTGGCATCATCGGCCGCACGATGTGAGATGAATACAGGCATGATAGCCCTCGTGGTCAGTCAGAAAATCACTACCGGCTTGGCCGTTAGTTTGGCCTGTAGACTATGATTTGTGTTTCCACACCGTCGTATCTTTGGCCGTCATTAATGATGTTCTACTTTTGCGTCCACCCAACGAACTTTCGATGGAGGACATTCTCCGATTAGTGTTCGCTACCTTTAGGAGGGCATGGGTCATGCCCGGGCGCGATCGTGTCTTTACTTCGAATTACCCGGTCTCGACCAACTATTGTTAACTCGCCTCCTCCTTGGTTGTGGAGCATCTCCTTGGCCGCATTGACTGCTTGAGACTGTGTATTGTGAGTACTCGATGCCTTGCCCGCATCGTTCCTTTTGTTGGCCCACTTTCCTTCTTCGTTTCGAAAAACGATTCGGTCGCGTCCCTTGCTCATGAACCTACTCCTTTCTGAACCTGCGGTTCAGTTCGGGGATTGACTGGGCAAGAAGTGTGCCAGGTATGTTGAACACCCCCGTATCGGTTTTTTTGTAAAAAAAACGGGCAATTTAGCCCGCGAATTGTGCGATTGCACTATGGACTGGGCTGACACATTGGCAGTTATAGAACGTCGGTCTGCCGATGTGACAGTATCGACTAATTGCATAGGAGAGAGGTTCGAGAGAGGGTAATCAGCTGAGAAAGGTGGGTTGACGGCAACCGCACCCTGCGTTCTGCCGGGGCATTAGGGCGTTTTGGTGGTTTAGACGATTTTCATCGACTCCGGCCGGTTCATGCGGTCGGGCTGGCAGCAATCTTCGATGACTTTGAGCAGCGTCGGGTCGACCTGGCGGGGCTGGTCGGAGATTAGGTTTAGTCCAGCTTTACGCCCTGTGACCACACCTCACTCCCTCCTCCGGCTCGTCCCCTTCATCTCCACCCGCTTCTTCGTCTTCCAGTCGTTCCACTCGTCGAAGGTCCAGTCCATGGTGTTGGCGTCGGTCTGCTTGATGGTCATCTCCCCGCGAACGCGTTCGCAGGTCTCGGGGTCGACGTTTTTCGTCTGCACCTTCCACGTCTTGCCGGCCGCGTCGTAGGTCATCCTGCTGTGGCCCACGGTGCCGTGGCTGCTGAAATACCACGAGCGATACACCTTGCCGTGCGGGTCCCACGTCCGCACCGCGAGGGCCGATTCCTTGTCGCCGGGCTTATCGCCGTCCCAGGTCGATTCCTCCACGAGGAACTGCTTGTCGCAGCTCCAGCGGACCGACTCGTGCCCCTTCGATTCGATCACGCGGCCGGTCTCGACTTCGCGGACGCGGGCGGTGACGTCCCATTCGCCGAGCCATGCGTCGAGGGCGTCCAACTCGGCGGCCCGCGGCGGCGGCCCTTTGGTTTGCGCGCCGCCTTGCGGAGCGGCGCAACCGGTCAGGAGAAGTCCGAACAATGCGATGCATGAAAGGCGGAGAGTCATCATGGTCAAAGTCCTTTGTATACAGGCCGTTTCGAAACCCAATCTACACTGGCGAGACGCCTATGCCACAGGGGTTTGGAAACCAGTTCGTGTCGAGGCAGGTGGGGACGCCTGCCCCACTCGGGTTTGGTGACTAGTTCCTGTCGAGGCAGGCAGGGAAGCCTGCACCACTCGGCACCCAATGTTCAATCGATGCCCGGGTCCGATCAGATTCGGACACGGCACAGGGCCCCCATAAACGCCCTGTCGTTGGGGGCGGCGGGCACTGTATCACAGTTTTGCGGTGTTCCAAATTTGCCCGCGGCGGAATCGTATTGGATGGTTGGTCCGGTGGAATGGGATCGGTTCGAGGCGCTGATCCCAAGAAGAAAAGGTGGGATTATGCTACCGGCAGTCACAGCCGAACTCCCAGCGTATCTGGTACCTCCGCGGACACCGACAGCGGGCCGCGCGACCGGCGGAACACCCGACTTCGGTCCGTCGGCCAACGTCGAACTCTCCGCCGAAGACGTCCGGGCGAGGCAGTCACGACGGCCGGGTGTCGGGCTTTATGGCCCGAACGGTCGATTTGTCGAACCGACCTCGCAGAAGCAGGACGAGATCCAGCCCCGCACACAACCGAACCCCGAATCGAGCGAACAGGAAGCCTCCGCCCGCGCGGCCCGCGTCAAGGCGGAGTCCGACGAGGCCAGACGCCAACTCTCGCTGGCGCAGGTCGATGCGGCCGTTCCTCCGGCGCAGCGTGATGAGTTGAAGGAACTGGCGCGACGCATCCAACGGCGCAGCGCGCAGGAACCGTTGCCCGTGAGAGAATACAAACAGATCGCGAATTTGATGCAGCGCGTGGGTGAATTCAAAGAAGCGCGTCAGGCGCTGGAAAAGGCCCGCAAGATTGAGCAGGGCGATACACGAACTGAATCGGCGGGAGGTGCCGCCGCTTAACAATACTCTTCCTACTCCTACTCCTGGTTGTCCGTGAGGCCCGTCGAGATCAACCGGCGGGCCTTGCGATTTTTACTGGCCGGTCAATTGCTTGACGAAGAGTTGAATATCCAGGCCGTCCAGAGCGTCATCGCAGTTGAGGTCGCCTCGCCAGGTGGGGTCTTGTCCGTTGTGGGTGGGTGCGTAGGCGGCGGGATTGAGTAGGGCACCCACGAAGTCGGGCAGGTCGTTGATGTCGAGGGCACCGTTGAGGTTCATGTCGCCGGGTTCAATGATGTCGAGCATGGATACGACGCCGTCGTAGTCGGTGTCGTACATGCAACAGCCCTGGGCAAAGTAGTGGAGGAGGATGCTGTTGTTGGTCGAACTGCCGTCGTCGTCGAAATCGAATTCCCCGTCGTGCTTCTGGATGTAGCTCCAGAGTTTGGCGGTGTCGGCGGCGTCGATCTGGCAGTCGCCGTTGAAGTCGCCGTGGCGCGGGTTGGGCCAGGCATCGGTCCAGACGTAGTGTCCGCCGACGGCGGGTTCCACGAGGAATGCAGTGCCGACGAGGGCGGTCATTCGCCATGTTTCGGGGAAGAGGTAGCTGTTCGGGTTCTTCGTTGCCCAGTCCGCGAGCATGACGAAGTTCGGAGCCCACGGGTCGATGGGATAGGCGGCGCAGAATTGGAGTTCGGTGAGGGCTTCGAGAATGCTGTTCTCGTTGTCCGCGCAGCCGTCGGTGGTTGTGCCACGGCTGCAGATGGCTTCGTCAAACGACTGGCCGTTGTTGGTGAGCGGATAGATCAATGTCACCGTCGTTTGATTCGTGGTGATGCTGTGGGCGAAGCGAACGGTGACTTCGGGTTCGTATTCGCCGTCCTGCTCCCAGCAGAGATACAGGAAAGGCTCCCACCCATGGGCGCGGTGGAACCAATGGGCCTGAATGTCCCACACTTCGCCGGCTTCGAAGAGGGCGGGAATGCCGCCAGGCGCCTCCGTGCGAATTTCGATGGAGTCAATGTCCTCGGCGAGGAAAGTGAGGTGGAATTCCTCGCCGCTGCGATCGACGAATGGGGGGGTGGCGATGTCGTTGTCGAGGTCGGAATAATCCTCGGCGGCGCGATTGTTCAGTTGCGGGACGTGTGGAAGGCCGCTGAATCGGACGACGTTACCTAGATATCGGCTGTAGGGATAGTCGAACTCGCCGCCGGTGTTTTCGTCGGAGTCGATGTCGAACTCGATGAAGCCATAGAGTGGGCTCGGGCCGTAGAGGATGGGGTTGTAGATCGGGTTTTGTCCGTAGGCGATGGGGCCGGGCGGGTTGATGAGGCCGTCGAGGACCATTTCGAACTGCATGTATTCGGCGGTTGCGCGGCCGGTGCCGCGGAGCAAATCGTCGTCGTTCCCCAATTGCGCGATCCGCCCGAGGCGCATCTCTACAATATCGGGGAGGCGTTGCACGAGCGGGTTGATCGGGTCGTTATTGCTGGCGTCGGTGCGGCGAATCACGGAGTCGGTGGGGGGATCGCGGACGATTTGCGTTTGCGCGGAGGCGCGCAGGGCTGCACCGGCGATTGCAAAAACAATCGCGAGCACATGCAGCGTTGCAACTCGTCGCTTAGGCATCGCCACGCGCGGTCTCCGACATTCGGTTGAGTCGATAGCGAAGGGCTTCTCGGGTGATTCCGAGGATGCGGGCGGCGCGGCTCAGGTTGTGACCGGTGTATTCGAAGGCGGCCATGAGGATGGTGTGCTCAATGTCGTCAAGCTTGGGCTCCCCGCGTTCGAAGTCGATCACGATGGTGGGACCGCCGACGACGTCGACGCGGAGATCGCCGCTGCGACCTGTGGCCGGTTCACTGAGGCGCAGATCCTGAGCCTGGAGTTCGCTGTCTTCGACCTGCAGGACGGTGCTTTCGACGAGGTGACTTAGTTCGCGAACATTGCCGGGCCAATCGTGGGCCATGAGGGCGCTCATTGCTTCGCGGCTGACGGTCTTGGAGCGCATGCCGAAGCGGGCGCAGTGCTTGTCGAGGAAATAGTGGACGAGTTGCTGGATGTCCTGTCGCCTGTTGCGAAGCGGCTCGATGCCGATTTCGATGACGCGAAGTCGGTGGTAAAGATCGCGCCGGAATTCGCCTGATTCCACGGCGGCGGGCAGGTTGCGATTGGTTGCGGCGATGATGTGAACGTTGATGGATCGGGCCTCGGTTGCGCCGACGGGGCGGATCTCGCGGTTCTCAATGGCTTGGAGCAGTTTTGCCTGCATGGCCATATCGAGGTGGCCGATTTCGTCGAGAAAGATGGTTCCGCCATGTGCGACTTCAAAGAGGCCGCGTTTGGATTGATTGGCGCTGGTGAAGGCGCCGCGCAAGTGGCCGAACAATTCCGACTCGAACAGATTGGCGGGCAGAGCTGTGCAGTTCACGTGGATGAAGGGTTTGTCTTTTCGCGGGCCGCAATAGTGAATGGCACGGGCGGCGAGATCCTTGCCGGTGCCTGTTTCGCCGGTGATGAGGACCGTCGGCGCGTCGGGCCTGGCGAAGGCATCGGTGCGGCCGAGTCGTCGGAGCATTTCCTTGAGCGCCTGAGTGGATTCGGATGAGCCGACGATGCGTTCGAGTCCGCTGGAATCGGCTTCCTGATTTCGCAGGAAGCGCAGGTTGTCGGCCATTTGCTGATGTTCGACGGCCCGTTGAACCGTCAACGCCAATTCGTCCAGATCGATCGGCTTGGTGAGGTATTCGAAGGCGCCGGCCTTCATCGCGTCGACGGCGATGCGCTCGTTGCCGTGGGCGGTCATGACGATGACCGTTGCGGTTGTGCATTCGCCTTTGAGCTTCGGCAGGAGTGCGATGCCGTCGGTGTCGGGCAGGCGAACGTCCAGGAGGATCACATCGGGCAGGAGCGACGCGACGGCGGTCATGGCGTCGCGACCGTTGTGGGCCAGGGCGACTTGGAAGCCATTGGCGCCGAGCTTCTCCTGAAGGTTCCTGGCCAACACGTGTTCATCTTCGACGATCAATATTCGCGGCATGATGCCACCCTCACAATTCAAGGTTCCTGAATCGAGGACAGAGCCCTCGACTCACACAATTCCCCTGACGCCCGTTCAGGCGTCTTTGATCTTGTCCGGCATTACGAGCGGTAACGTCCAGACGAAACACGCGCCGCCAGTGCGGGAGTGCGTGTCCAATTCAACGTCGCCGCCGTGCAAGCGGGCCACGCGCTTCACCGTGGCGAGGCCGATGCCGGTTCCGCTTTCCTTCGTTGTGAAAAAGAGATCGAACACTCGTTCTCGAACGTCCTCTGATACGCCGGCGCCCTGATCCTGGACGCGAATCTCGGCGTGGCCGTTCTGCGATGCACGCGACACGGCGACCTCGATGGTCTTGCCGGGCGGCGAATGTTCGATAGCGTTTGAGACCAATTCGATGACGGCTTGTTCCAGTTGGCGGCGATCTCCTCGGACCTGAATTGGCGCGGCGGGTACCTGAACGCGAAGCAGGAGGTTTCGCCGCTCGCATTCGATACGCACGCTGTTGGCGGCCATTTCGACTACGTCGCGAAGTTCGAGGTCGGTGAAGCCGGTCCGATTCGCCTTGGCGATGTTGAGCAGGCCGGTCACGCGATCGCCGAGGCGGCCGCCCTCCGCGAGGATGTCTTTCAGCCGGTTACGCGAGTTCTCATCGAGTTGACCGAGTTCGAGCGTCAGCTGTGTCGAGCTGCGAATCGCGGCGAGTGGGTTGCGGATGCCGTGGGCGACGCTGGAGCATAGTTCACCGATGGCCGCGAGGCGTTCGCGGCGCTCTTCTTCGACGCGGCGTCGTTCGAATTCCAGGGCCTGGTGGACGCTTTGCAGACGCCAGCCGACCCAGAGAATGCCGACGAGCAGGAGGAAGAAGCTCGCGATGAAGTAGCGTTCGTAGACGACGCGCGACTGCAGATCGGCCTCGAATTCGTCGACGAGTTCCTTGATGTCGCCGCCGGACAGTTCCTTGATGATTCCGATTTCCCGCATGGCCTGCATCTGAAGCGCGTCCATGCGCGACATGGCGTCGGTCGCTTTCAGGCCTGCAGCGCGCTGGGCATCGGGCGCTATGCCGGGTGCGTGGCTGCGTTCGAAGTTTTCAAACACTTCGCCGGCGGTCTTCACCATTTGGGCGATCGTGTTATCGAGGCGAGTTGTGGAAAGGCTGTGCGACTTGGCCGATTCGAAGAGTGCGCCGACCTTGCGTTGCGCCTGTTGAAGCTGGGCGCGTTCGTTGGCGACATCCATGGTCGCGAAGACGTTGTTGCCCGGAGCGTTCAATTCGAGAACACATTGTTCGGCGCGGTCGAACCAGCGGTCGCGCTCTTTGAAGCGCGTCATGGCTTCGGCAAGCCGGCCGACATTCCGGAAGGTCTGGCGATGGAGTTCCAAGCTTAGCAAGATGACCACCACCTCCAGCAACGCCAGCACGACGATCGCGTGAAACCAGCGAAGTCGAATCATGGGGGGCACTCCAATTGGCCGACTGGGCGGAGCCTTCGATCCCGGTCCGTGTGCGAACACTGTTTCATCTGTGCGATTACGCACGGTCAAACCGTGTGCATGGTCACGAAATCATTGGGTTCTACTCCACCCGGTGCGGCCGTATCGCCGCCCCCTGATTATACAAGGTCATGTCTGGGCGTCAGTTAGGTACCGAGAACCCATGACCTACACCCCCAGGTGGATGCAAATCACGGACCACACGAGCGGAAAAAACGAAAAGGGGGGGCGGAGGGGAGGAATTGGGGGCTGGACGTCAGTTTCGGACGGCACGAAATCCGGACAGGCAGACCCGGGATGACAGGTAGTCTTCCCTGGTGGGTTCGTCGCGGCACAGGTCTGTTGAGAGGTATTTCTTGTTCGAGTCGGGGAGGACGGTGACGACCGTTGCATGCGAACCGATTTCGGCGGCGAGGCGCATTGCCCCGAGGACGTTTGCTCCGGAGGAAATCCCGACGGCCAGCCCGAGCGTGCGCGCCAGTGATTGTGCCATCAATATGGCATCGCCGTCCCAGACATCGACGACGGGGTCTAGTTCCTTGAGATCGACGATTGCGGGAATGAATTCGTCGGAGATTCCCTGAATGCGGTGTTTGCCGACTTTGTGCCCGGTGCGAAGCGTGGGTGAGTTGGCCGGTTCGAGCGGATGCACGCGTACGTGCCGGCCATCGCGGCGAAGGTAGCGCCCGACGCCCATGACGGTTCCGCCGGTGCCTACGCCGGCTACGAAGGCATCGGCTTTTCGTTCGAAGGCGGCGAGTTGGCGTTCGATTTCGGGGCCGGTTGCGCTGTAGTGGGCATCAATATTTGCGTCGTTTGAGAATTGCTTCGGCTGGAAGACGCGAGGATTCTCCCTGGCGAATGTCTCCGACATTGCGATGGAGCCGAGGAAGCCGCCTTGTTCGCTGGAGACGGGCACGACCTCGGCGCCGTAGTTCTGCATGAGCTGGACGCGTTCCTGGCTCATCCAGTTTGGCATGTAGATGCGGACGGGATGCCCTAGTGCGCGGCCGACCGCTGCAAAGGAGATACCCGTGTTGCCGCTCGACGCCTCGACGATGGGGTCGCCGGGCTGAAGTTCGCCGGATTCGTAGGCATGGCGAATGATGTAGGCGGCCATGCGGTCTTTGACGCTTCCGGTGAGGTTCATGACCTCGTACTTGGCGAAGATCTGGCCGGGTTTGCCGTCGAGGGTGTATGAAATCTCGAGCAGGGGGGTTGAGCCAATGAGGGCGTTCAGCGAATTGAGGGCGGCTTGGGGCATGGCGGATATGGTAACGAAATCCGGCTTTGCAGGCCGGGGTCGGCGCATTCCGTTCTCTTCGACAATTCTCCGCGGCTGTGCTACCTTCACGTGGGAACCGCCATGAATGTACTCCTCGACGAAACTGGAATTCGGCTGACCCTCCAGCGGATGGCGCAGGAAATTGCCGCGTCGATTCCGCCGGGATGCCCGGTGGCGGTCGTTGGGATTCGTCGGCGGGGGGATGAACTGGCCCGGCGGTTGATTCCGCTTCTCGAATTGCACGGCGTCCACGGCGTGGCCTATGGTTCGCTGGACATCACGCTCTATCGGGACGACCTCGCCGAGATCGGTCCGGCGGCCGTGGTGCGCACGACGGAAATTGATTTCGACGTGGCCGGTCACTATTTGATCCTTGTGGACGATGTGCTCTACACCGGCCGCTCGATTCGGGCGGCGCTGGATGCCATCATGGATCTGGGGCGCCCCAAGGCGATTCGACTGGCGGTGCTGGTGGATCGGGGTGGGCGCGAATTGCCGATTCAGGCGGATTTCGTGGGCGTGAAGACCGACTCCGACCATGAACATGTGCGGGTATCATTACGCGAAGGCAGCGGTGAAGACCGCGTGGATGTGGACGCATGAGCGGACCGACGAACCCGGTACAAGATGTCAAGCGACTGGTCGCCGAGGCGAATACGTCGACGGCCGGTCCGGCGGTTTGGCCGCATCGCAATTTGTTGTCGCTGGAGAGTCTTTCGGCGGATGACATTCGACTGGTGCTCGATACGGCGCAGGCGTTTGAGGACGTTTCGACGCGCAGCGTGAAGAAAGTCCCGGCGCTTCGCGGCCGCGTTGTGGTCAACCTGTTCTACGAAGATTCGACGCGAACCAAGACGAGTTTCACGCTCGCGGCGCAGCGTCTCTCCGCGGACATTATCGATTTCAGCGAGAAGACCAGTTCGTCGAGCAAGGGCGAATCCCTGCGCGACACGGTGCGAAACATCGAGGCGATGGGCGTGGACATCATCGTGGTCCGCCACCCGGCCGCCGGCGCCCCACACCTGATCGCCCGAAATGTGAAGTGCTGCGTCATCAATGCCGGCGATGGTCGCCACGAACATCCGACGCAGGGGCTTCTCGACGTTTACACCATGCGACAGGCCAAGGGGAAAATCGCCGGCCTGAAGGTGGCCATCGTGGGGGATGTGGTGAACAGCCGGGTGGCGAGGTCGAATCTGCATGGGCTGCTGAAGCTGGGTGCCGAGGTGACGTTTGTTGGGCCGACGACACTGGTGCCGCGTGCCTTTGAGAGCATGGGGGCACGACTTTGCCACGACTTCGACGCGGTGATCGACCAATTTGACGTGATCAACATGCTGCGGATTCAGAAGGAGCGTGTGTCGAGCAACGTCTTCCCGAGCTTGCAGGAATACTCGCGGCTCTTCGGCCTGACCAACGAGCGGATGCGGCGGGCCAAGCCGGATGTTCTGGTCATGCACCCGGGCCCGATCAATCGTGGGGTGGAGATGTCGGGGGATGTGGCCGACGGTCAGAAGAGCGCGGTGTTAAAGCAAGTCACCAATGGACTTGCGGTGCGCATGGCGGTGATGTTTCTTTGTAAGCAGGCGAGTGAGGGGGGATGACGGGTGGGGCTTGTGACCTGAGGCTTGAGGCATTGAGACACAAAGGGAACAGCGATCCTGCCCAGGCGCGTCTTCGACAGGGAACGGAGAGCAGGGATCGGGGGTAGGAAAGATTTGTGGTTGGCCATTAAAATGCCTTAGATCGAGTCAACGACTCCCGACCCCTTTTCTGCCCCTGATGAACTCAGGTGCCTTGTTTGCCCTAATCAGGATCAAGCGTGTCTTCGTCGTCGCCTCTGACAGTACTTGATGGGATCCACGACAACATGAACATTGCACCAAACGCGATGATGCCCATTCCCGCCATCCGCTTAATCGTAGGAGCGGGAACTCGATGAAGGCCAAAGAGTGTGCGGCCCCCATCCCTATCGACTCCTCGTGCAAAAAGAATGCATGAGAGAAAAAAAGCATTTAGAATTGCAGAACGTGCCATCAAAATTCTGCTTCCGCGACATACGAAATGACATTGTCGTTGAACGAGATGGTAGGTAATCCAGGTAAGAATCACACAACCTAGAACAAGAATGGGATTGTATCCCTTGCTCTTGAAAAACGAACTTGTAAATACGAGTATTGTTGGCCAGACAAAACACAATGCGAGGAGCGCTGTAGACTTTATTGTTATTACAACCTCTTCAAAAACTGTTAAGCCTTTTATCACGGCCAGTCGTCTCCAGCCTGACCAAGCAGGTGAATTGTTCCAAGCCATGCAGAACCATTGGCGACGGTGTTGTTGTGAGACTTTGCACGAGGATCGCGATTATTGAACAGATCCTCCGGTGTCACTGCTTTGACGGGCAAGGGAACCCCATTCGCCATCATCTTGGACTCGCTGGCCAGATTGCTCGCGGCGCATCCAGTCTCAACGCATAGACTCATTGCTGTCGCTGCCGGGCACACGCCGCTTGGTGCATGCTTGGCCAGCGCTGTCCCTGCGGCCCAAATCGCAATGCCTTCAGCAGCATCCCCAATTTCACCATCTCCGATATCCCCCCCGATCTCAATAGCGTCTTTTAGTTGGCCGAAACCCTCAATTAGTTCGCCAAGTAATTCAAGTGCCGCATTACCACTTGGGTCTACATTGCGACAAGGTCGGTTGAACGCGTATGCATAGGTATTACGCCCACCCCTAATTCCAATTGAATCCCTCTGCACAAACCGTCCGCTCGACGGGTCGTAGTAGCGATAGCCAACATGCTGCCACCCAAGTTCCGCCAGCGGATCGCCGGTGCCTGCCTCCTGATACCCCCAGGCCCCCGCATAGCCATAGCGGGTATCCGTTGAGCCGTTCTCATACACCCGCTCGCCAAAGGCCGTGAAGACCGCACGGCGCGAAACACCGCTTGCGTCATCCGTCATCGCCTCGGTCGTGCCGATGAGGTTCCCGTAAGCATAATTTGGATCGCTCGGCTCGGAGGGCGTGCCGGTCCAACTGAACTGGCCAAGGCCCGGCTCGTGGCCGGCGGTATCATTCTTGGTGACGGTTTGATTCGGCGGCGTACCGGCAATCGCCAGCGCGTAATCCCCGTGGATGCCGCTGCCGTCGTAGTCGCTCCACGTCCCCTCAGCCGGGACGTTCCAACATGGCCCATCGGCCAGCGAAGGATCGTAGGGGAACAAAAAGTGCGCGGCGTTCGACGAACCGTTGGCCAGTTTGGGTCGCGGGTCGCGCCGCTGGGTGCGGTAACGGCCTCGGGCGCTGTCGTAGCGATACTCCATGGCGGCCAAGCCGACCTCGTTAATCACCGCGTTGCTCGCATTCAACTGCCACTTCGACGACCGGCTGATCCAGACCAGCCCGGCCGAGTTGTAGAGCAGGTCCACGCCATGATACCACTGACCATTCTCGTCGGCGTCGCCGGTGATCTTCCATCCGGTCCGCACCATGCGACCCGCAAGGTCATAAAGATAGACCTGTTCCTTCGACGAGGTGACCGGGTCGCCGTAGGAGGTGACTTCCTTCACGAGCCGATTCCCCTGGCTGTGGTATTCCTCCGGGTCTGACACGTCATAGGTATAGATTGTCACAACATCGTCGAGCAGGTTCTGCTTTGTTAGCCGGTTGCCGGCCTTGTCGTAGGTGTAGGCGAAGCCGTAAGGATGCAAGCCAGTCCGCTGCTCCTGTATGAGTCGATTGCGCCGGTCGTAGGTGAAGTCGATCACGTTCGGCCCGCCTTCGCTGGTCGTCTCAGTGATGTAGTCGACGAGACCGTAGGGGGTCCAAGGACAATTAGGGACAGCCACCTATTCCTTGCCTCCTGTTCGGGTCGACTTGCGACGGCCGCTTCGGCGAACCGCCTTTTCTTTCTTCGGCCGGCCTACCGGGCGCGGGCGGAGGCGGCGGCCCAGTACCTTCTCAATCTTAGCCAGCATTGCGTCAGAGGCAAGCGGGCGGCCGGTGCGAAGGGCCCGACGCAGCGGGGCCACATCATCCTTGTCTTCGGATCGCAACAATTGCTGCCGCCAGCGGTGCGTCTTACACAGCGAGCGCCAGCCCTCCACGTCCAGCCACTTCGGCGCGGGCGCGTCGTTGACGTGCGCGGTCGCGCTGGACCATGGGTAGCGCCACGGCTGCCGAACCATTTTCGCCCGGACCGGGTTTCGCTCGACGTACAGGCACGCTCGTTGCGTGTGCGTTTCCTCCAGCGGCGACGAGTAGAACCGATTCTGCCAGAGATGGCCGGTGCGATTGTGCAACCGGTTGACGTATTGCGAGTAGAGCCAGTGGCTGCGGCCGACGGCGGCGGCAAGCGATCGTTCGTCTTCGGGCACGACGACGAGGTGCACGTGATTCGTCATCAGGCAGTACGCGAGGATGGCGAGGCTGTGCCGCTCGGCCTCGCCGGCTAGGAACTCGAGGTAGGCCCGTCGGTCATCATCGACGAAGAAGACGTCCTGGCGATTGTTGCCGCGTTGGATGACGTGATGCGGCAGGCCGGGCAGGACGATGCGAGCGGTGCGAGGCATGGGGAGAATGGTAAACGCGGGCGCGGATGGTGTCAAAAATAGGTGGCTGTCCCTAATTAAAAAGCAAGCAAGTGTAAACGGTTAGTAGCCAATTAATCTAACCGCGCACGGCGCCTTCGCCGTCGGAGCGGGTTTCGAGGCCGTCGTGATAGACGGCGTCCCATGTCTGTTCCTCGGCGAGTTTTTCCATGAGTTGATCGCGCCACAGGCCGTAGCCGCCGCCGGCGTGGTCGCGTTGGATGCGGTGTTCAAGGTCGTCGGCCATCGAGATTGCGGCGTGGATTGAATCACGCCATGCTCGCGGCAGGGCGGCGATGGTGGTCGCGAAGTACCCGGAATCCATTCTTGCCCTTGCCCGCAGGCCGAGCGTCAGTCCGAGATGCGCGTGTGCACGCCACTCATAGGGCATGGCCCGCGCGAAGCGTATGGCCCGCCGCGGGTCCGTGGTGTGCACGTTGGCGGCGGAAAAGGCGGCACCTTCGATGACGTCGCCGTCGTGATGCGGGGCGAAGTCAGCGGCGGCTTCGATGAAGCCTCGCCGGTCGGACAAGAACGCGAGATAGAGGCCGCGGCCCACACAGTGAAAGGCGGAGCGGCGGTAGTAGCCGGGGATGGCATGCAGGTGCGACACGCTTCGGCGATCGCGGGGAAAGTCGAGCAGGGCGAATTTGAAACCGTATCCATCGAGGCACGCGTTGCGATGCCAGAGGTCATAGTTGTCGACCACGCGAAGGAATTGCTCGAACTCTCGGCCGAATCGGAAGGCTCCCCACAACCCGAGGCCCATGTGGCCGGCGGTGGCGAAGCGCGGGCGGTCCGCCATCCATTCGTCAGGCATGGATCGCCATTTCCGACTGTAGGTTGCGCGAATAGCCCCGCAGCCGAATGCCGCGCCTTCGACGATCATGGGCCGCCATGCCGGCGTGGCGGCATCGCATTCGTCGAGCCAGTTGCCGCGATGGCGAAGTCGCAATGCAACGCCCTGGTTCAATGCACGAAGAAAGTCGCCGACGAGTTGAAGGTCTTCGCCTGACGCATGCAGACCCAATTCGTTGACACGTACATCGCGGAGCGGCTTGGCAAACCAGACCGGCAGCCGGCTCCACAGAACGCATAACAGCGCAATCAGCAGCGCTGACGTGATGAAGACTGCCGAAACCATGATCCCCTCGCGATTGATCCTTCGCGGCTCGCCGTTGATTGTACTCGCACCCCGGGGGGGTGAATCAAATCCTATGTGTTGTTATTCGGAGTGCCGTCTCGTCGGAACTGGTAGCTTTTTGCCTAGGAACACGCGTTGCTGTCATGAGATGGCAGGCAGGGACGCCTGCCCCACTCAAATTCTACCAGTGCCGTCTTGTCGTTCTACGGGCGGTTGGGCTCGGAGTTCGGAAAAACGAGTTCGGAGAAGGGGACTTCGACGTCCATTGAGCCGAGGTTGACCGTGGCCATTTGACGCTCGAATCGGACACGGACTATCCGACCGGCCGAGTCGAACTTGGTGACATGAACGCCGTCGCCGGGCTGCAAACGCAGGATTCGATCTACCCAAGCGGCATACATTTGTTGCCGCTTTTCCAACGCCTTAGCCTGGTCCATCGCCGCTAGGGTGGCGCGGGCGGCGTCGGCCCGGGCCTGGTCGGCGTCGCGGCGGGCGCGCTCGGCTTCGCGGCGTGATCGGAGGGTTCCGGCAATCGCCCGGTTCAGGGCGCGATGCTGGCCGGCGAGGTGCTTTCGCGCGGTTTGAACAAGCGACTTCGGCATTCCAAGACGCGATGCGATGGCGATGGCGTTGCTGTTGCCCGGTTCGCCGATACGCAGGTCGTAAAGCGGTCGCAGGCTTTCCACATCGAACTGCACGGCGGCGTTGTCGACGCGCTTGGACTGATAACCGATGGTCTTCAGCGCCCCGAGGTGGGTGGTGATCATTGCGAGGCAGCCGGTGGAGAGCAGGTGATCCACGATGGCGCGACCGATGGCGGCACCTTCGTCGGGGTCTGTGCCGGCGCCGAGTTCATCGAGGAGGACGAGCGTCTGCTTTCGCGCCCGATGGACGATGTCGAGGATGCGAGCGAGATGGGCGCTGAAGGTGCTGAGGGACTGCTCGAGGCTTTGTTCGTCGCCGACGTCGATCCACAGGCCATCGACGACCGGCATGGTCGAGCCGTCGGCTGCGGGAATGGGAAGGCCGGATTGCGCCATCAGGACGAGCAGACCGACGGTTTTGAGGGCGGCCGTTTTGCCGCCGGTGTTCGGGCCGGTGATCATCATGATGTCGAAATCGTCGCCGAGGCGAACATCGATGGGGACGACGACGCGACGTGAGCCGTCGGGCTGGGGCGTTTCGAAGAGTTCGAGCAGGATCGGATTGCGGGCCTGTCGTAGGAGGAGCTTCTGGCCGTCGTTGATTTCGGGAAGGTGCATTGAAAAGCGTCGGGCCAGCTTGACTTTGGCGGAGAGCAGGTCGACCACGGCGGCCGCATCCAGCGTGCGCAGGATTTCCTGTTGGTTGAGATGAACGAGGTGCGTCAGCTCCCAGAGGATTCGGTTGATCTCCTCTTGTTCTTCCAGGAGGAGATTTACGCGGGAGTTGTTGAGTTCGACGGCTTCGGCCGGTTCGACGAACAGGGTTTGCCCGCTGTCACTGCTGCGATGAACGATGCCGGCGATTCGCCCGCGCTGATCCGCCTTGAGCGGCAGGACCATGCGGTCGGCGTGAAACGTGGCGTTCGGGTATTGCAGGTATTTCGTCACCGAGGCGTGGCGGAGCAACCGGTCGAAGCAATCGCGGATCCGCTGGACCACGTCGTCAATCTGGCGGCGGATGCGAAAGAGCCGCTCGCTGGCATCGTCGCACACCATGCCCCGTTGGTCGATGACGCGGTTGATGCGTTCATTCACCGCGGAGAAGTCGCCGAGGCGGCCTGAAAGTTTTCGCAACAGGTCGTGTGAGTCGTCCAGTGGCGAGAAGTACCGACGGAGGCTGTCGATGGAAGCTAGGGATTCCGACAATTCGGCGAACTCCCGCGGCTCCAACTTGGCCGGCGGCACGGCTCGCTTCACCATGTCGCGGACGTCGCGCATTCCGCCGAAGGGTGGTAGACCATGCGATGCGACGTAATCCTCGAATTGAAGCAGTTGGTTTCGCCAGCCCTGAACCTGCGTGAGCGATTTCGACGGCGCGATTCGCATGGCAAGCGCGCGGCCGAGCGCGCACTGCGCCTCCCGGGCCACCATTCGGCGCACCTGTTCAAACTCGAGTTTTTCGAGGGTATGTCCGTCCACGGGACTAGTTTATCGCAAGTTGCGGGCCGTTACCGATGGTTGAATCGGTATGTCGGATTGCGCCCGCGTCTACTTCTTTGCCGCGGGCTTCACGGGCGAGACTACCGACTCATCGCTGATGACAAGTTCAATCACCTCGCCGTCATCCTTCTGCAAGCGAAGCCGGTTGAGCCACAGCCGGTCATTCTTGCCGTGGGCGAACCATGACCCGGTGGGTTGGGTGGACATGCTCAACACGGTTCCTTCGACGGCCGAATTCCAGGGACCGGTCCGCGTGTGGATGGTTTGTGTCACGCGGACGCGCTGGTTGACTTGAATCGATGATGGTTGCATTTTTCGAATCCTGTTGGGGAGATGGATCGTACTCGCCGTTGAAGCGTTGTCCAGCGGATCGGCTATGATGCAGGTTCGGAGATGCGATCAGTGAGCCGGCCCGCGGTCAGCGTCATCATCCCCACCTTCAATCGCCTGGCGCTGCTGCGCGAGGCGCTGGATTCTGTTGCCGCGCAGTCATTTCGGGATTTTGAAGTCATCGTTGTTGACGACGGTTCCACCGAGGCCATTGCCGAGGGCGTGGCAAGCCACTCGACATCACCGCGCGTGATCCGTCAACCCAACGCCGGGCCGGCGGCCGCACGTAATCGGGGCATTGCCGCGGCGAATGCCGATGTCGTCGCGTTTCTTGACAGCGACGACCTTTGGCTGCCGAAAAAACTTGCGACTTGTCTTGAGCGGATGCAGCACGAGCCGGGTGTGCCGATCTGGTACGGGCCGATGCAGCCGATCGAGCGCGAGGGGCGTCGCGTTCCGGGTCGGACCAAGCCGTGTTCGGGCGGGTGGATCACCGAGGCGCTCTTCCACAGTAGTTTTGTGCACGTGCCCACTGTGGTATGTCGCAAGTCGCTGCTGACGGATGTCGGGTGCTTTGATGAGACGTTGCCGGTGTGCGAAGACTATGACCTCTGGCTACGGCTGAGCGTCAAGACGCCGTTTGGACTCATTGATGAGCCGCTGGCGCTGCGACGGCTGCACGGCGATCGCCTGAGCAAGGGGCAGATGAGCCGGAATCTGGACGTGAAGGCACGCATGCTTTCCAGATTCTTCGAGTCCGGCGTTGCGGCGGAGAAGTTGCATCGCCGACGGGCCGAGGCACGCCTTGCGAAGGTGTACTTTGCGGCAGGGCGTGCGGCGCTGCGGAGTGGCGAGATTTCGCCGGCGTTGGAACACTTGCGTTCGTGCCGTCGATATGGTGGTGTGGGGATTGAGTTGTGGCCGTGGATGGCGGCGGCGTCGGCGATGAATATTTTTTCCAAGAGTCCGCCGCGCGAGGCATCCGCGGCGACACGGTAGGAAATCAGCCGCTTAACGAGATGGCCAGACGCGCACGCCGCCGACGTAAGTCTCTCGCACTGTGATCTTGTCGAGATCGTTCACGGGGATGGTGAACGGGTCCTGATTGAGAATGACGAAGTCGGCCGCATACCCCACCGTGATCTTGCCCAGCGTGCTTTCGTCGTCAGCGGCATAGGCCGCTCCGGAGGTGTAGCACTTTATCGCCTCGGCGACGGTGATGTTCTGTTCGGGCACAAACGTTTTGCCATCCAGTGTGCGGCCTGTTACGGCTGAGTGAATCCCCGTGAAAGGATTGAGCGTCACGACGGGCCAGTCGCTGCCGAAGGCGACGTGGGCGCCCGCATCGAGCAGTGAACGGAAGGCGTAACTCGTTTTGCATCGTTCGGGACCGATGGCTGTTTCGGCATAACGACCGTCGTCGGCTTTATGGAAGGGTTGCATGCAGGCGACGACGCCGATTTTGGCGAAGCGGGGGATGTCGGAGGGCCGCAAATGCTGGGCGTGTTCAATTCGAGGGCGAATTATGCCGTGAGTTATTTTCGCAAATCCTTGATTACCGATTTCAGAGCGCGCTGTTCCAAACTGCGTCTCGTACTGATTGAGAACAAGGCAATTGGCCAGGTCGCCGATGCAGTGAACTGCCGGACTTAAGCCGGCGGTCACCGCAGAACGGCAAGTCTTATCGAATTCAGTACCTACAAGCGATGTGTTTGGACCGATTGAATGCGTTGCAGTGGCTATGTACTCGCGAACGATACCACGCCATTCCTTTTTGGACGCCGTATTGTCGGCATAGGGATCTGTCATTAGCGCCGTTCGAGACCCGAGCGAACCGTCGGCAAATAGCTTTAACCCGACTATTTCAAAACGCTCTGTTCCATCGTAAGCAGATCCTCTTATGGCATCGCTCCAGCTGTTCTCCATGACAAACACACGAGTTCGAAGTGTAAGGCGTTCATCTCGATCTGCGCGCACCAGCACGGGGATATCATTCGTCGGCGACATCGTATGTACGCTGGTTAGGCCGTGTCGATTTGCTTCGCGCATTGCGGCGGTCAATGCTGCATCCAGTTCGCGATCTGGCGTTCGCGGAACGCGACTCGATACTATCTGCATTGCGGTGTCTTTGAGGATTCCTGTTGGTTCGTGCGTCGCCGGGTCGCGGTCGATCGCGCCGCCGGGAGGATCGGCGGGGCCATCGCGGGTGATGCCGGCGAGTTTCAGCGCGACGCTGTTGGCGAGGGCACCGTGGCCGTCCATGCGGGATAGGAGCACAGGGTTGTTCGGTGTGACGGCGTCGATCCACTCTTTGCACGGCTGCGCGGGGTCGGGCCAGCTTTCGGTGGACCAGCGGCCGCCAAGGATCCAATCGCCCTTCGTCGTTCTCTTGGCGCGGTCGGCAATCGCTGCGATGAATGCCGCGCGATCGGGCACTTCGCGCAGTTGGAGGCGTGAAAGTTGTAATCCGCCGGAGATCAGGTGCAGATGCGAGTCGATCAGGCCGGGGATGATGCGTGCGTTATTGGCATTGAGGCTGTTTGCATTGGTGCCTGCAAAGTGATTGGCTTCGGCCTCGTCATTACCGACATAGGTGATTCGGCCGTCCACCGCCACGAGGCACTTGGCCTCTGGATTCGCGTCATCGCCGGTCCAGATTCGCGCGTTGGTGACGACGAGCGGCCCGGAGATAACGCGTGACGTCGAAATGTGCGTCTGAGCGCAGCCCGCAGTTGCGGTGATCGCGATCAAACACCCAAGCCGGCTGAAGCCCGGCTTGAATTGAAATAGTGATTGAGTCGCTTTCCACCAGCTAAAGCAGGTGGCAAAGACTGGCCGGCACAAGCCCGGCCGACGATGGTGCATGCATTCGAGAGTGCACAAAGAAACAGCCGTAGCGCCGGATGATGCCTTGTTCAAGACTCGCGAGTCGGAATACGTTGGTCGTGCGACTGAATTGTCGGGTCGTTTCATGTTCATGGTGATTGGCCGGATTGTAGGGGGAGCGCGTGGTGTCGCAAGAATTGGGTTGCACGGACAATTCGAATATGGCGCTCAAAATTCGGTGGCGGCGGTTTTGGACCCGGGCTACCGTGTCTGTATGAACCGCGTGCCCACTGAGCGAGAGATGCGAAACGCATTCTACCGGAGCGATGCCGAATACGACGGCATCTTCTTCGTGGCCGTGCGGACGACGGGGATTTTCTGTCGGCCGTCGTGCCCGGCTCGTAAGCCGAACCCGAAGAATGTGGAATACTACCTCACGGCGCGGCAGGCACTCTTCGCAGGGTATCGGCCCTGCAAGCGATGTCGTCCTATGGATACGAACGGTGTCGCACCGGAGTGGGTGCAGCGCCTGATGTCGCGCGTCGAGGCGGAACACGAACCGCGCATGAAGGCGGCTGACTTGCGGAAACTCGGAATCGATCCGGCCAAGGCGAGCCGGTATTTCATGAAACATCACGGCATGACGTTCAACGCTTATCAACGGGCAAGGAGACTTGGCATGGCGCTTCTACAGATTCGACAGGGCAAGGGTGTGACCGACGTGGCCATCGGCAGCGGCTACGAATCGGAGAGTGGTTTTCGCGATGCGTTTCGCAAGAAGTTCGGCAAGGCGCCGGGCAAGAGCCGCGCCGAGGAGTGCATTGTGACGCGGATGATCGAGAGCCCCGTCGGACCACTGCTCGCGGGCGCGACGAGCAAGGCGGTGTGCCTTCTGGAGTTCACAGATCGTCGAGGGTTGGAGAAGCAGTTCGAGCGGGCGAAGAAGCGATTCAAGTGTCCGGTCGTGCCTGGCAAGAACCAGCATCTCGATTTGCTCGCCCGTGAACTCGCCGGCTATTTCGCTGGAAAACTGACGCGGTTTACAGTGCCGCTAGATTTCCCCGGCACGCCGTTCCAGATGAAAACGTGGCGCGGGCTGTTGCGCATCCCGTATGGGAAGACATGGTCTTACGAAGAACTGGCCGAGAAAGTCGGCCATGACGGCGCCCAACGGGCGGTTGGTAAGGCCAACGGCGCCAATCGCATTGCCATCGTCATTCCATGTCATCGCGTCGTGAACAAAGACGGTAAGCTGGGCGGTTACGGCGGAGGCCTCTGGCGGAAGCAATTCCTGCTGGACCTGGAACGCGGTCAGTCAACGCTTCAATAGTCATCCGCGGGGTATCGATTCCCGGGATTTTCCAGCCAGGCGCGAACCATCGGGAGATTCCCGCCGTATTAGGTCGATAAGGACATTCTGTGACCAAACCGCATTCGGCCGCCGGGCCCTCCACATTTAAGATCGTTCTCGCGTTCGCGGCCATCTATATCATCTGGGGTTCCACCTATCTCGCGATCCGATTTGCGGTTGAGGCATTGCCGCCGTTTGTGATGGCGGCGTCACGGTTCCTGTTGGCCGGCTCGATGTTGTATGCGTGGTCGCGATGGAAAGGTGCGCCGAAGCCGACGCTCGCCGAGTGGAAGGCAACGGCGATTATTGGCGCGCTTCTTCTGTGCGGCGGGAATGGCGGGGTGGTCTATGCGGAGCAACACGTTTCATCGGGCCTCACGGCGCTGATCGTGGCGACAGTTCCGTTATGGATCGTTTTGCTTCAATGGATGCCGCCGCATGGAATCCGCCCCACAGCGAAAGTGATCATCGGTGTACTTCTGGGGCTCGTGGGAATCGGCATTCTCGCGGGGCCGGGTAGATTTGCCGGAGGCGAGCGAGTTGACCCAATGGGCACCGTGGTACTTATTTTCGCCACGATGTCTTGGTCGATCGGCTCCATCTATTCGAAAAAGGCAAAGCTGCCATCGGCGAGTTTACTTTCGACTGGCATGCAAACGCTTGCGGGTGGTGTTTGTCTGCTTGTTGTCGGAAGCGTTGCCGGTGAATGGGGCAAGCTGCACTGGTCGGATGTGACGATGAAGGCGGCGCTGTCGCTTGCGTATCTCGTTGTCGCGGGATCGCTCATCGGCTTTACGGCGTACACGTGGCTGCTGAAAGTGTCGACGCCGTCACGCGTAGCGACCTATGCATACGTCAATCCGGTGGTGGCCGTCGTACTCGGCTGGCTGCTCGCGGGTGAGCCGATGAACTGGCGAACGGCGATCGCGGCGGGAGTGATTATTGCGGGGGTTGTGTTCATCACGCGTGGCGGGAAGGCGAAAGAGGAAAAACGCGGGTTCGAGATCATTGTCGAAGACCTGCCCACAACCGATGTCATCGAGCCAACCAATTCAGCTCCGCAACGAGTGCTGGCGAAGAATTCGGCCTAACACCCTCGTTGCGTACGATTGACCACTCGTTGATTAACAACGCATTGCCGCGCGGCAATCCTCGATTGTGTGAATCGAGGACCGCCCACGCGGCATATTTATGCGACCTCGTGATGGCTCGAGCATTTACTGGGCACGGACTTCGATCTTCCGCGACTTCGC